>JAXMAC010000029.1:11339-29013 GCA_046350595.1 Candidatus Brocadiaceae bacterium
GTTTTGTCATCTTCATAAACGCTCCTTTCCGAGACTTGCGTTACATCAAAACTAACACGAATGTATATTATTAATCAACAGCTTGTTCTTAACAACCAAACAACCCTTTTTTATTACCGTCTGCACATGGTTTATACCAAAATAATACGGTAATTGATTATAGTCGTGAATATCAAGAATTACCATATCCGCCTGTTTACCTATTTCTATACTTCCCACCCTATGCGCCATTTCCACCGCATGTGCCCCGTTTATGGTAGCAGCGTTGATTGCCTCTGCCGGAGTCATGCCCAACTTAAGAGATGCCAGGGAAATGACCATCTGCATATTTACACAGGGGCATGTGCCGGGATTGAAATCGGTTGCCAGGGCAACGGGTAATCCATGATCAATCATTTTCCTTGCCGGTGCATAGGTATTCTTCATCAGAAAAAAAGGCACGCCCGGCAATAATACGCATAGTATGCAACTCTTTTTTATTCTCAATATATCACGTAGATTGATTTTGTCAAGATGGTCTGCTGATACAACGCCGAGTTTAACCGCCAGCGATACGCCGCCAATATCCTTAAATTCATTGGTGTGGATTTTGAGTTTAAACCCCAGTGATTGAGCGGCCTTTAAAATTTTTTCGGATTGTTTTGCATCAAAGGCTCCGTTATCGCAAAATATATCACAAAAGATTGCATAAGGTTTTACTGCCCGCAGCATATTACATACAAAAATGACGTAAGCTTCAGGGTTTGATTTATATTGAGGGGGAATAACGTGAGCGCCTAAAAAGGTTGGAACGATGTCTATGGAATGGGTTTGCTGTAAATATTGAATCGTTTTAAGAATTTTAAATTCATTTTTCTCGTCAAGCCCATATCCGCTCTTAATCTCCACGGTGGTTGTGCCGTGTAAGAGCATGGCGTCGAGATATTTTTTTGATACCTCTGCAAGTTCCTTGTTTTTTTGTTTTCGGGTATTTTCGACGGTATTGAGTATCCCGCCGCCTTTTTTTAAAATTTCTGAATACGATCTTCCCTGAATGCGATGGACAAATTCCTGTGTACGGTCTCCGCCAAAGACTGCATGGGTATGACTATCCACAAAACCGGGTAAAACGACCTTTCCTTCTGCATCAATAACCTGCGAAATCTTTCTATCGTATTTTTTCCTGAGTTTCCTTGTTGTGCCAACATCAATAATAATTCCATCCTTAATTGCAATTGCCCCGTTCAGAATAATTCCCAGGTCGTTCATTTCCTGATATGTTTTGGGTTTTTCTGTTGCGCCTGCAATGGTTAGTAGTTGGCCGCAGTTATGTAAAAGAAGGTCAGGAATTATTTCCATCGGGCGTCGTGTTGTTGCAATATTTTTTATATTCTTCAACGGTATTTAAATTGAGCAGGGATTGTGCAGAAGTATCCAGTCCGGCAAATTCCCTTGTGTCAACAATCCGTACTTTTACTTCGGGAAAAAAATCTATGATCCGCAGTCTCCCATCTTGAATACAACGTTGCATGGGTTTTATGCAATTCCTGGAGTAAAAGGCATGCATCGGTTCCAGTCCCCGTGAAGTTTGAGGCACGACGACGTCATAATCATCGATTAATCCTTTAAGATAGAGAATAACCTCTTCGTTAATAAACGGCATATCGCAGGCGACGACAAAGGCATGGGAACTGGTTGCACGGATAAGTCCCGCAGAAATGCCGCCGAGCGGGCCTTTTCCCGGAATGATATCAGGAACAATGGGCAAGTTCAAGGTCTTATAGAGAGCGCCATCGTTCGCTGATATAAGAATCTCGTCAAAAATCTTCCTGAGAACGGACACCTGATGTTCTATAAACGTTTTATCTCCAAACCGGAGCAATGCCTTAGGAGAACCCATCCTCCGGCTCTTACCGCCCGCCAGTATTATTGCAGTCACTCAATAATCTCCCCCATTACGATGAAAACCAAAAAACATTGACACCTTAATTTTAACTGTGATATAATCCAAACTTAATTTTTTATATTTTACCTCAATTCTATGATAATTTCTAAAACAAACGAGCGCTGTTCATGAAGATTTTTACAAAGGTTTCTCTTACCACCTGGTTGTTTTCCACGGTAATTTTTTTTACCCACACAGTTTATGCAGATACTTCCAATACCGGCAAATCTGAGAAAAGTGCACCTCTGATTATAACGGATAAAAATGTTGTTGCAATTGTTAATGATCAGAAGATTACCCGTCAGGAACTTTATAATTTGCTGTTAGATACGTATGGAGAGGATGCGCTTGACGTCCTTATCCGGCGGACGTTAATCCACCAAACGGCAAAGAAGGAAGGGATAACGGTTACAAAATCAGAAGTGGATGAAAAGTTGAAGTCACTTGTTAACACCGAAATTGACGCATTACTCCGCACCTATCGTTTAAAAGATAAGACAGATCTCGAAAAAGAACTGAATAAGGTTGGCAGCAGTCTTGCGCAACTAGAAGAGCGGGTGTCCAGGAGGATGGGAAAACAGGCAGAAATAGAACTCCTGGCCGAAAAAACTATGGAAAAGATAGTCGTTCCTACTGATGATGAATTACAAAAGGCATACGAAGAGGAATATGGGGAAAAGATCGATGCCTGCCAGATTGTCTTAAAAACCCGGAGAGAAGCAGAGGAAACTCTCAAAAAATTACAGTCGGGAGCAGATTTTGCCACCTTGGCAAAAAATGATTCCATTGACCGTGCTTCCGCAATTAAGGGTGGAAAGATGCAGCCCTTCAGCCCAAAGACAGGAATCGGTCCGGAGGTGTCACGTCTAAAGATTGGCGAACTCAGCGATATTATTAAGACTGACTATGGATACCATGTTGTTAAAATTTTAAACAAAATACCGGCCAGTAACAAGAGTTTCAAAAGTGTTAAAGAAGATTTGGGAAAGATGGTCAGGAATCGGCTCTATAGAGACCGGCTTGGACCCTGGTTAATCAATCTCATAGAAAATGCATCAATTACGAAGAATTTGTCTTACGAATAACTCGTTTGCACAGAATTTCAGTTTATTTATGCAGTTTGGAGAGCGAAGAGCCTCTTCGCTCTCCATCGAATTGAATGTTAAGGAATTTTAATATTGCAGAGGCGTAACATCTTGCGTCTCTGCTACTCACTGAATTTATAGAAAATATCCGATGCCAGAAGATTTTGTGATTAATGTTGCCAATAGGGTAAAGCAGTTGCCGCCTTATTTGTTTGGTAGATTAAATGCTCTTAAATATGAAAAACGACGCAACAATGTTGATGTAATCGACCTGGGGATGGGGAACCCTAATGACCCTACACCACAGCCGATTATTCAAAAGTTGTGCGAAGCAGTGCAGGATCCGAGAAACCACCGGTATACCGTATCGGCCAATGGTATATTCAACCTCAGGCGTGAGGTTGCCAAATATTACGAAAAGCAATTCGATGTAGCGCTGGACCCTGAAAGTGAAGTGGTATGTACTATTGGGTCAAAGGAAGGAATATCTCACATGTGTCTTGGGCTACTCAATCCGGGCGATACCGTCCTCGTGCCCAACCCTGCATTTCCTATCCACACCCACGCGGTAAATTTGTCGGGCGGTAATGTTATTAGTGTGCCGCTTTCAGACGATGAGAAATTTTTACCCAACCTGATGAATATTGCCAGGAGTATTACTCCGAGGCCTAAAGTGCTCATTTTAAATTTCCCCCACAATCCTACTGCTGCCACGGTTGAGTTGGAATTTTTTGAAGAAATCGTGCCTTTTGCCAGAAAACATAATATTATTGTCGTTCATGATTTTGCCTATTGTGGAATTGCTTTTGACGGCTATAAGCCGCCGAGTTTTCTCAAGGTCAAAGGGGCAAAAGATATCGGCGTGGAATTCAATACCATGTCTAAATCGTTCAATATGGCAGGCTGGAGACTGGGATTTTGCGTGGGTAATAAAGAGATTGTCAGCACACTTGCCAAGGTGAAGGGGTATTACGACTACGGTATATTTCAACCGGTGCAGATTGCCTCAATTATAGCCCTGCGGGAATGTGATAAATATACAAAAGAGCAGGCGCAGATTTACCAGGCCAGGAGGGATGTCCTGTGTGATGGATTGGAACGAATCGGATGGAGCATCAAGAAACCCAGGGCATCCATGTTTGTATGGGCGCCGATTCCTGAAAAATGGCGGCACATGGGGTCAGTTGATTTTGCTTATAAACTCATGAATGAAGCCGAGGTATCAGTAGCGCCCGGCGCTGCCTTTGGGGAAAACGGCGAGGGGTATTTACGTCTGGCAATTGTAGAAAATGAACTGCGCCTTAAACAGGCGGTACGACAGATAGATCGTGCCCTCAGGGATAAATAGAAAGAATTATAAAAATAATCTAATGAGAGATTGATAGTTCCGGGAATATGCTCACACTTGTTAAATCGAAATTAAAAACCTTTGTTGGCGGTATACATCCGGAAGATGATGGAAAGTCGCTTACCCGTGATAAGAAAGAGGTAACGCCGTTACTTCCCAAAACCGTGTATCTTTTCATGAGCCAGCATATCGGGGCGCCAGCCAAACCGCTTGTGAAAAAAGGGGATATCGTCAAAAAGGGTCAGTTGATAGGTGAATCGCAAGGCTTCATTTCCGCTAATGTGCATGCCTCAGTTTCAGGTAAGGTCGTTGATGTAATACCCTGGCCTCACCCGGTTACGGGGATGAAATCTCCGGCAGTCATTATAGACAGGACTGAGGATGATACCTGGGCGGAAGGCACAGACATCGTTTCTGATGCAGAGTCCATTTCTCCCGAAGAAATAAAACAACGCATCCAATGGGCAGGTATTGTAGGTCTTGGCGGCGCTACCTTCCCAACCCATGTAAAGCTTACCCCGCCGAAAGACAAGACCATTGATACGATTGTCATGAATGGCGCTGAATGCGAGCCGTTTCTTACCTGTGATTACCGGCTTATGATGGATAAACCCCGCGAAATTATACAGGGTTTACGGCTGGTTATGAAGTGTCTTGGATGTGGAAAGGCGCATATTGGCATCGAAGAAAACAAGGAAGATGTTTACAGGCTGTTTAAAGATATTGTATCAAACGACCCCAATATCAGGATAGACCTTCTGGCGGTAAAATACCCGCAGGGGGCTGAGCATCAACTTATCAAGGCGCTCTTAAATCGTGAATTCAAACCAACCCAGCTTCCTTTAGAGGTGGGCGCTATTGTCGTAAATGTAGGTACGGCCTTTGCCGTCTATGAGGCGGTGAAATTTAAAAAACCCTTAATTCAGCGAATTATTACCGTTACCGGAAACGGGGTAGGACACCCACAGAATTTTTTGGTACGGCTTGGAACACCGGTTAAGCAACTCCTGGAGGCAGCGCAAGCTGCCCCGGATGTTAATAAAATTATCTTTGGCGGCCCGATGATGGGTATCT
This sequence comes from Candidatus Brocadiaceae bacterium, assembly GCA_046350595.1. GTDB lineage: Bacteria > Planctomycetota > Brocadiia > Brocadiales > Brocadiaceae > JAHFOW01. The sequence continues at coordinate 16,771 of JAXMAC010000029.1, forward strand.
CACAGGCAAGCATTGATGCCTCGGTCACGGTGAAGGGAACGGGTGGTATTCTTGTGCAGAGGGATGCGCATCAATGGAAATCCCATGCCTGCATCCGTTGCGGACGTTGCATTGATAGCTGTCCCTATGGTTTGAATCCAAGTGAATTGAGCATTGTGTGTGAAGCGAAAGAGTTTAATCTTGCGCTGGAGAATAATGTCATGGAATGCAAGGAATGCGGATGTTGCAGTTACATTTGTCCTGCAAAGAGACCTATTGTTCATCTCATTAAATTTGCAAAAGCCGAGATTGCAAAACAAAGGGTAAAGACATAGACGGGGATTTTATGGAGAACCAATCACAAAAAGACGCCGCTTTGATTGTTAGCGCATCGCCTCATATCCGGGATGTGGATAGCATACCCAGGATTATGTGGGCAGTTATACTTTCTTTGATTCCTGCGGGAATTGCCGGTGTTTTTACCTTTGGATATTACTGCCTTTACGTTGTTTTTTTGAGCTGCGTTACGGCGGTCATCACTGAAGCGATGATCGTGTGGTTGCGAAAAGTATCTGTTGTTAATACGATGAAAGACGGCAGCGCAATTGTTACGGGCATTTTACTTGCCTACACGCTCCCGCCGGGTGTTCCGTGGTATGTGCCGGTAGTTGGTTCTTTCTTTGCCATTGCTATTGTAAAACACACCTTTGGCGGGTTGGGCAATAATATCTGGAATCCGGCCCTTGCTGCCCGCGCCTTTCTCCAGGTAGCCTATCCGGCTGTTATTAATTCAGACTGGCGCGTGTTAACAGACCATGGTATGCGCAAGATTGTCCACAGTATTGCCAAAATTGGCGCTGACGGAAAACTGGTAGACGCTATAACAAGGGCAACGCCGCTTGCTAAAGAATCCGGGTCAGAAACATACCGGCTTGCAGAACTCTTCATCGGGAATATTCCCGGTTGTATTGGCGAAACATCTGCGGTTGCACTCTTGCTGGGCGGCGTATATCTTATTTATAAACGCTACATCAAGTGGTATGTGCCGGCGCTTTATGTTGCCACGGTTTTTGTTATGGTTCTGGTTTTACCTCCACGGACAGTAATACCATGGGCTAATAACCCCATGTATCACATATTTGCCGGCGGTTTGCTCCTGGGTGCGTTTTTCATGGCAACGGACATGGTCACATCGCCTTTAACCAGTCGTGGGCTTATTATATTTGCTATAGGCGCTGGTTTGCTTACCGCACTAATCCGTTTTTACTCCGGTTATCCGGAAGGCGTTTGTTACTCCATATTGCTGATGAACACGGCGACACCTCTGATTGATCGTTTTACGAAACCCCGGCTTTACGGTATGAAGAAGGTCAAAAAAGGCTAAGATGCAAAAAAAAGCGTATTATACCATTGTTCTGACGGTAGTCTCTGTCCTCGCATCCATCGGTGTTGCGTCAACCTTTTTGCTTACGAGAAATACGATTAAACAAAAGGAGCGGGCGCTTCGCGCTGATGCGTTGTATACTGTACTTCCCGGTCTGGAAGGCGCTCCTGCTGATGTTACATCTCCGGAGGTAAACGATCAGGATCGGGTCTATAAAGGCCTGGATAAGTCTGGCCAGATTATTGGCTATGCCGCGTGTGGAGAGGCACAGGGATATTCAAGTAAGATCAAGGTCATGGTGGGTATGGATGTGCGTCTGGAAAAGGTACTTGGAATAAATATCCTTGCACAGAATGAAACTCCCGGTCTTGGTACAAAGATGACGGAGGTTGAAAGCTCTTCCACGTTGTGGAGCGTAATATTCGGGAAAGAACTGAAATCCATCGATTGGGACAGCGATGAAACATGGAAGCGGCCTCCTTTCAGGACACCGGAAAGAATTAAAAAATTCGGTTTACTGAAAAAATCAAAAGGCAAGACTCAACCATGGTTTCAGGAGCAATTCAGGCATAAAACCTGTAATCAACTTGTTGTGTCCAGGGTAAAAGATACCGAAAAGATTACGGCGATTACGGGAGCGACTATTTCCACAAAGGCAGCGATCAATGCTGTACAAAATGCTATAGACAAGATGAGAAATGCTGTCCAACCGCCGGACTGGGAAATAAAATAGTTTTTTCCGGATGGTGATATCCTGTTAAAGGGGAACTTTAAAACTCAGGCGATGAAATACATCGCTCGTTTTAATGGTTAAATTCAAATCAGTATGTGTATTTTTCTTCTGCAATCATTTCTTATTCGAAAATCTGCTATAATCTATGGAAAGAATTGAAGAGATCAAACCAATAATTGAAGCCTTGATTTTTGCGGCAGAAGAGCCTATTCCCCTTCGTAAGCTTACGGAGATTATTGAGGGTATGGATGGCGCTCAGATTCAGGAGGCCATTCAGCGGTTAAAAAATGACTATGACTCACAGGGCAGGTCATTTCAGATTGAAGAAATTGCTGGCGGTTATCAATTATTTACGAGACCCGAATATTATGAGTGGATTACGAAATTGCGGAAAAAAGCGGGTGATACAAAGCTCTCGCAAGCCGCCCTTGAGACGCTTGCAATTATTGCATATAAGCAACCGATATTACGGGCGGATATAGAATCCATCCGTGGTGTCCAATCAGGGCAAATTATCAGGTTGCTTATGGAAAAAGACCTTGTGAAAGTCGTAGGTCGGGATGAATCGCTTGGACATCCTTTGCTCTATGGCACAACAAAAAGATTCCTTGAGTATTTTGGATTAAAAGACATTAAGGAGTTGCCAAAGGTAGAGGAATTGGAAGCGCCTTAACGTGGAATTTAAACAATTACATTCATGGCATCTCGATTACCAGGAAGCAGTTTGTCTCCAGGATACCTTAAAGGACTTATTAATCCTGAAAAAGCCTCAGGGCAAGGTTTGTACGGTAGCCGGAAGTGATGTTTCCTACGATAAAGCGAGCGACCGTTTTTTTGCAGGTATTGTGGTGTTTAAACTGAAAGGAACTTTAGAATTGATAGAGGAGGTCACAGCCGTGGGGAAGGTAAAGTTCCCGTATGTTCCGGGACTTCTCTCGTTCCGGGAGGCGCCCATATTACTCCGGGCATTCAAAAGACTGAAAAACAATCCTGATGTCATTCTTTTTGATGGTCAGGGAATTGCACATCCCCGTAATTTTGGACTGGCTTCGCATATAGGATTAATTCTCGACAAACCTTCCATCGGGTGCGCTAAAAGCCGTCTTGTTGGTGAACATGCTGAGGTAGATAACGAACCAGGCGCTTATTCAGAACTTCACTACAAGAACAGGATTGTTGGCGCCGTACTTCGGACAAAAAAAAATACAAACCCCGTCTATGTTTCCCCCGGCCACAAAATAAATCTGACATTTGCAATGCGCATCGTTTTAATGACTTGTCAGGGATACCGTATTCCGGAACCAATACGGCGGGCACATATACTGGTAAATGAATTAAGAAAAAGTTATTTAAAGTAAGAGGGCTTGTTTTATGAAAATGAAGATAAGGGCAGTGATTTTTGATCTGGATGACACGTTATATGATTGTACGGGTTCACTTATTGAGGCATCGAGGAAACGCGCCGCAAAGGCGCTTATCGATGGTGGATTGCCCTGTAGCGAAGAGGAGGCATATCAGTTACAGAAAGAACTTTCAGACAAATATGGTCCCTATCATCTGGTGTTTAATGAAATTGTAAACAAATATAACGCCGATAGTAAACTTATCAATCTTGCCTATAAAGCATATAATAGTAGCGAAGTATTCGGGATTAAACCGTTTCCCGATGTCATTGCCACGTTAAAGGAATTAAAGGAGCGGGGATATAAACTTTTTCTTTTAACCGTTGGGATATACGACCGGCAGGAAAAAAAGATTCAGACCCTTGAATTAAAATCCTATTTTGATGAAATTATCATCAACGATCAGGAAATCGGCCTTCTCACGGAAGATTGCCTGCAAGACCTTATCAGGAGACACGGCCTTGTCCCGGGCGAGGTTGTTATGGTTGGCGACAGGGCGCGGGATGAACTCCGTATTGCCAAATCGCTGGGTATGGTTGCGATTCAGATGTTGCACGGCAGGTTTAAAAATGAGCCAGCCATGAATGAATGCGACAGGCCAGACTATAAGGTCAAACGCATCTTCCAGATATCCACCATTCTACAGCTTAACAATATGGGCAAAACACCTGACAAACTGAAGATACTTGCCATTGGCGGCGGCACGGGGCTTCCTCTTATGCTGGAAGGTTCAAAAACGTATAGCAAACATCTTACTGCGGTGGTGACGGTTACTGATTCAGGAAGGAGTTCCGGGATTTTAAGGGAAGAATTTGGAATACTCCCCCCCGGAGACGCAAGAAATTGCCTTGTGGCGCTTTCAGAATCAGAAGAACAGGAACGGGAACTCTATCAGTTATTTCAATATAGATTTAATCGTGGTTCGCTGGAAGGTATGAGTCTTGGAAATTTGCTTATGGCAGCCCTGACCGATATCACGGGGAGTTTTGAACAGGCCATTAAAAGGGCAAGCAAGATTTTAAACATACGGGGAAAGGTCTTGCCCTCGACCCTTGCCAATACCCACATTTGTGCGGAGCTGGAAGACGGAACTTATGTTGAGGAGGAATTTAACGTACGCGGACTGGGAAAGGCGCCAATAAAAAATGTCTTTTTGAAAACTAATAACGTGATGCCGCTCCAGGAGGCTGTGGATGAAATTCTTATGGCAGATATTATCGTCATTGGCCCCGGCAGCCTTTTTACCAGTCTTATAACAAATCTTCTGGTTCCCGGTATCAGAAATGCAATTAAAAATAGCAAAGCTACCAAAATTTACGTTTGCAATATCGTTACTCAGCCTGGTCAAACCGACAATTACAAGGTTTCCGATCATATTAAAGCGGTGATTAAATATCTTGGCGATGGCACACTGGATTACGTTATTGTAAATAATAATGTTCCCCGGAAGGATATTATTGAACGATATCAACAGAAAGGGTCTGATCTCGTCTTAATGGATGAGGGTGTTTATAATTTGAATGTGAATGTGAAAAAAGCAGATCTTGTTGAAGACCTTACCCAGATGAGGGTACTCTGGGAAAAGCAGGATTTAATCAGGCATGATCCGGATAAACTTGCCGATGCAGTGTGCAGGATATATGCAACTTTGCCTATGCTGACCGTAAGTTGATTGTTCAATTTTGATCTCCTGGCATCAGGATCGGGCAATCATGAGACTATTTAAAAAAATCCCCGTTGCCACAAACTCCTTCTCCTTCTTTTGCTGATACCCCTGTTGCCGCTCTTTTTAGTGACAGGGCTTTGTATGATGCAAAAAAACCGGACGAAACAGGGTGTGTTGTTACACCTCCATTCATAATGACTGGATTTTCAGGAAAATTGTTATTGATTTTGGCTATAATAATATGTATACATATACACATTTGTTACACCATGCTTTAGCCTTGATACACTGAGCAGGTACAGACCTGAGTTACATGCGTGCGTATCGTGGAAAAATATTAGGGAAATACCTATGAAAAAAACAAAAGCGAAAAAGAATACGAAGCCATCGGTTTCTGTTCAATCACCAGAAAAGAGCTTAAAAGATTTTGACAAGCAATGTAAGGTATTGATGAAGGGGTTTTTATCTCTGGCAAAATCTTTTGAGGGTGTTACTAAGAAGACAGACTCTTTCGGGAAACGCATAGAAAGTCTGGAAAAGACAGCGAAGTTAAATTCAAAAACCCTGGACGCCAATAAAAAACTTATAGAGTCGACGCTTAAAAATTTTGCAGAGACTGGAAAGAGAATTGAATCAGGGATAAAGGAGATTATTTCCCGTGGAAAAGGGATTGAAGATATTTCGAAAAACATGAAAACATTCGAAAAGAATCTTGCGCTTTTAAAGTCTTGTATCGAGGATATGGAAGAAGATATTTATGCAATCGAGGATACCAATGATGATGTTTTGGAAATTACCCGGGAAATACAGGACTCTTTAGACGAACATGAAATAGGATAAAATATTGGTCTCAGATAAAAGTCTCAACCAAAATCTATTTTAGGAGTAAAGATATGAGTGAAAAAAAGAACACACCGGCTGTGGGACAACCTTCAAAGAAACCGGCATCGCCTTTAAAGACATCCGTTAATAAAGTAAAAAAAGAACCATTAAAAACAGAACCTCCTGTAAAAATCAACGCCGGCACCGAACGGGAAATATTGCTATCGAAGAAGATCGATGATTTTCTGGATGAAGTAACCAATAAACCTCTGGTATCTTTTGAAAAAAAAGAACAGACAAAGCTTATTCAGGCGTATGAAAAATTAATCTTTAAAATGGTGAGAGAAATTAATTGTGTAAGAAAGTAATTTCTTTGTTAATTTTTTAAATCCATTACATGATTCTGAATGAAGGTAATTATTTTGCGTACCACTTCACGGGGAGAGCCGCGTGACGTATTCAGTACAAAATCTGCAATCCTGTCATAGATAGGTCTCCTGTAAGCTAAAAGATATTCTATTTCCTCATAAGTATTACGGTTCGTAAGACTTGGTCTTCTTTGATGTGTATGAATGTCTTTGCTGATACGTTTGTACACAGTATCTACATCGGCGTCTAAAAGAATCATGATGCCATGTTTCTTCAATCTTCTCACATTTTCTTCCCTCAACACTGCGCCGCCCCCTGTAGCTATAATTACATTATTAAGAAGACTGAGTTCTGCAATTACCTGTACTTCAATATCCCGAAACAGTTTTTCTCCGCCTTCTGCAAAGATGTCCTTGATGGTCTTTCCTTCTCTTTTTTCCAGGTACTCGTCAGCATCGATAAATTCCATATCGAGTTCCCGTCCGAGTAACCTGCCAATACTCGTCTTTCCAGTCCCGCGAAAACCAATTAAAATGATATTCAAAGTTGTTATTAAATTTAATGTTAAGGAATTTCAAACGATCAGGTAGTGGGGCGGCGCGCCTTGCCACGACCCGGTCATAGTAGTAGCCGACGGCAGAAGTTAATTATCAGTATCCTATGGGGGTGGCTGTTATGCACTCCGTAACCTTCCCAGAGCTACTTTTTCTATTAATTCAAGCGAAGGCGTTTGCCCTGTCCACAATTTGAATTGTGCCGCCGCCTGCCGGACAAACATCGGTAAACCGCCCACAACGGTGCAACCCTGTCGCCGCGCCTCTTGTAATAATTTCGTTTCTAATGGATTGTAGATGGTGTCAAAAATAACCATACCGGGTTTTAATATACTTTTATCAAGAGGTGTTTCATTAACTTTGGGAAACATACCTACGGGGGTGGCATTGACGACTATGTCCGCAAACAACGAATGAATATCTTCATATTTCCGGGAAAGGCAGCCGACGTCCCTCGCAAGCGATTGTGCCCGCTCGTAATTTCTGTTATAGATCGTTATCGATGTCCCACGTTCCTTTAACCCGAAGGCAATTGCACGTGCAGCGCCTCCGGCGCCTAACAGTGCAACGTTTTTACCCTTTAAAAGTACATTTTTCTCTGATGGCGTACCGGTTCCGCTTTGTCTTGATGAAGAGCGCTGGATTGTATCTTCCAAAACCTTGACAGCCGCTTCGCAGTCGGTATTAAAACCGGCGAGTTGTCCATCTTTATTGATCAGGGTATTCACAGCGCCAATCTTCTGTGCAATGGGGTCTATTTCGTTGATATGGCCCATGACCGATTCTTTGTGGGGGATGGTTACGCTGAAACCCTTCACATGCAATTCTCTGAATTCCCGCATAAATTCGTTAATATCGTCTACCTTAAAAGGGACATAGACACCATTGAAGTTCATTTCTCTGAAGAGTGTGTTGTGGATAACCGGGCTGATGCTGTGAGAGACGGGATTTCCAATGAGTCCGTATATAGATGTATGCTTGTCTTGTTTCCTGATTTGATAGGTATTCAGGAGTTCATGAACATTCACCTGCCCCGGAGCTGATTCCTTTCCTGTCTTAAGGGATGCAAAGGTTAGGTAACTGCCAAATCTTTTATATAAGATACGGCTGATCATACCGTACTCACCCATACAAAATGATATGGTTGGCATCTTTGCCTGCCGAAGAAGACGATATATTTTTATGTTATCGGTAATAGTATTTGCAAAGGTAACAATTTTTATAATATCGGCGCCACTCTGGCTGAGTCTCTGATAAACGTTGGTTAGATCATCAGGTGTTTCGTGAAAGTTGTGGTAAGACACGATAACTTTTGTTTTAGTTGCGGGGGCACGATGCGCCGTGCCCCCGCAGAGATATTGAACACTATCATGCTCAATGTCTATGTAGTCAGCCTGTAACTCTGTGGCACTTTTTAAAAGTGCAAACCGTTCTTCCTCGTTTCCAGAAAACCTTCCACCCTCCCGAACCGGCCTGTTCGTAACGATTACAGGCAATATGCGGCCTTCCAGCAACCGTTTCAAATCCGGGTTTTTCATATAATCAACCCGTAATTCAATAATATCGGCAACCTTCGACGCCTCCGCCATATCCTGCAGGGCGCTTTCGAGGTTGTCAGCAATAATCGGTATACAAATCATACGGTCTTTTTACCCACTACTTTGTTGATGGCATTCAGATAAGCCTTTGCGCTGGCCTCAATAATATCAGTGCTTACCGCACGGCCTCGAATAGTCTTTCCGCCCACGCCAATATCCACATACACCTCGCCCATGGCGTCTTTCCCGCCGGTAACGGCATGGATATTATAGTCCAGTAATTTACCGGTAATGGACGTCAACATGTCGATAGCCTTGAAAATTGCGTCAATAGGACCGTCTCCGTTGGCGTGTGCTTCAACAATGCGGTTGTCCTGCAATTTAAGCTGAACACGGGCTGTGGGGATTGCCTGTGGTCCGCAGCTGATACTTAAACTTTCCAACTGAAAGACATGGGGGACGTCCGTCTTTTCTACTCCAATGATGGCCTCAATATCCTCATCGAAGATCTCCTTCTTTTTGTCTGCCACACGTTTGAATTCCTCAAATGCGCGTTCAAATTCATCATCCGATACCTCATATCCCAGTTCCCTGATGCGATCTCTGAAGGCATGCCGTCCTGACAATTTTCCCAGTACAATCTTTGTTTTGTGAAGCCCGACATCCTCCGGCTTCATAATTTCATAAGTCGTACGCTCCTTAAGAACGCCATCCTGATGCACGCCGGATTGATGCGCAAAGGCATTTTCGCCAACAATAGCCTTGTTTCTCTGCACCCGCAAGCCTGTCAGGGTGCTTACCAGTCTACTGGTAGCAATAAGCTCTTTGGTTACAATACGTGTTGAGCAATGATAAAAGTCATGACGGGTTTTTAGCGCCATAACGATCTCCTCAAGCGCCGCGTTTCCTGCCCGTTCTCCAAGGCCATTGATGGTGCACTCAACCTGCTGGGCGCCTGCCTTTACAGCAGCAAGGGAGTTGGCAACGCCAAGTCCCAGGTCGTTATGACAATGCACACTGATCACTGCCTTGTTGATATTTTTTACATTTTCCTTTAATCCGCGAATGATGGATGCGTAATGGTCCGGCACTGCGTATCCCACCGTATCGGGTATATTCACGGTACGCGCTCCTGCATCAATAACGGCCTCCACAACCTGGACCAGAAAATCCAGTTCCGTTCGGGAAGCATCTTCCGGTGAAAATTCCACGTCATCCACATACTTCAATGCATGTTTAACGCCCTTTACCGCCAGATGAATGATTTCTTCCTTTGCCTTCTGCAGTTTATATTTCCTGTGGATTTCCGAGGTGGCCAGAAATACATGAATTCTTGGCCGGTCGGCCTTCTCAAGCGCCTGTGCAGCGCTATCGATATCCTTTTCAACGGCGCGTGCAAGGCCCGCAACGGAAACACCGTGAACCTCCTGTGCAATCCTGCTGACGGACTCAAAATCTCCGGGAGATGATACCGGAAATCCCGCCTCAATGACATCCACATTCAGCAGTACGAGTTGCCGCGCAATCTGGATTTTGTCATTAATATCAAGACTGGCGCCCGGCGACTGCTCCCCATCGCGCAGGGTCGTATCAAAAATGATGATATTGTTATTATCCATGAAATTTGTCCAATAGTTTTAAGAAAAATAGTATGGATGAAATTTTACTATAACGCAATGACTACATTCAATAGTTATTTGAATGGAGAGGAGTTTCAAACTGGTAACGCAACCGTCTCGGTTGCGCGAATGAAAGTCGCTGAAGAATTGGTTTAAGTCTCTTTTAGATAAAAAATAGGATTATGCAATACATATAACCAGTAACCAACTTATAGAGTCGCTTACAACTTATTTATAAAAGTGTGATCTAGATCACAGACTTTTTATAATATTTATGGTATATTAATTTTTATTATTTTAATATTAAGGAATCTCAAACTAGCCACCTTCCCCTCTATTCCCCTCATTGAGAAGGACACAGGGGGCGGAGACACAAGGTTTTTTTTGTGACTTGGCGACTTCGTGGCGAAAAAAGTTGCCGAAGGTCTAAATAAATGTCATTTCCCATCAAATTTGGGATATAATTAATAATATATGCATATCGTAGCAAGCCGCAACAAAGTCCCCTCTATTAAAAAGAAGTTTTTATGGGGTAATACTCTAAAAGCCTGAGACTCTAAAATATATAAATACGTTTGGTATTTCAAAAACAAATTAGGGATGAGGTGAGCTATGAAGAAGCCAAAAATTATGATCGTAGGAGAAGACGATATCCTGCGTCAAAAATTGAAAAGACTGTTGCTTGTCCGTGAATTTGAAGTATTTGAATCATTGAGTAAAACAGCGATTCCCCGATTCTTTCTAAAGAGTAACCCGGACCTCGCCATTATAGGGTCTTCTCACACGAGTGACTGGAATGGGTTGGATTTGGCGCAACAAATCCGTCAATTAGATAAAAGTATTCCAATTATTCTGATTACAGCGAACAGTTCCGAAACCATAGCCATCAAAGCATTAAGAATAGGTATCAATGATTATTTTAAACATCCTTTTTCTTTTGAAGAACTCATTATGAGTATTAGCCGATTCCTTTCAGTCTCCTTCCATCTGGAAACTTCATTAAAAAGTGAAACAAACCACACCAGCCCTATAGGTTGTCGGAAGATGATTGGGGAAAACTTACAGATGCAAGGGATTAAAACATACATCGGGAATGTTGCCTCGACTGACAGTAATGTCCTCATCACCGGAGAAACCGGTACCGGCAAGGAACTGACTGCAGAACTGATTCACAAAAATAGTCCAAGATATCAAAAGCCATTTGTTTGTATTAATTGCACTGCCATTCCTGACAACCTTTTAGAAAGCGAACTGTTTGGTTATGATAGAGGAGCCTTTACCGGGGCTGACTCATTAAAAGAGGGTAAATTGAAACATGCAGATGGAGGTACCGTTTTTTTTGATGAGATTGGTGACATGAGCCTTTATCACCAGGCAAAAATCTTGAGATGTATTGAAAACAAAGAAGTGCAACGCTTAGGAGGTAAGGGTAGTATTCCTTTAAATATTAGAATCATTGCTGCCACTAATCAAGAGCTGGATCAATTGGTAGAGGAAGGCAAGTTTAGAAAAGATCTCTATTTTCGGCTCAATGTTGCCAGGGTACATCTACCCCCATTAAGGGAACGGAAAGAAGATATACCCCATTTTCTTGATTTTTTTCTACGGAAATTTAACCTGCAGTTTGGGCGTGCAGTGGAAGGCTTTACTGGTGATACCCTGGAATATTTGCTTTCCTATGATTGGCCTGGAAATATTCGCGAGTTGAAAAATCTTTTAGAAGCTATCTTCATTAACAGTCCTTCCCGACGAATAACCTTCCTGGAACTACCTGAGCAGTTTCGCAGAAAGTTGGAAGAAATGAAAAATTTGCCTCTAAGTGACCAGGCACTTTTACTTTCTACCCTCATTACCACCAAGTGGAATAAGAGCAAGACAGCCCAAAAGCTCCAATGGTCCAGAATGACCCTCTACAGAAAAATGGCAAAGTACCATATCACAAATAAGAACAAAGGCTAAAATCAATACAGGTGTTCTGCATATTATGCTTTATTAGCAAGAATTTTTAACCTGTATGCTATTTTTGGTTGTTGCTTTGCCACGCTGTGACCTCTGTGGTTTTTAATTTATGCATTCCTTTTATTTGGTTTAATATCTTCCAAAAACAATTTCGATATTTTCGGGAAGAATATTTTAAGTAGTGGCAAGGCGCGCCATGCCACAAAAATCTTTTATG
>JAXMAC010000029.1:29023-31474 GCA_046350595.1 Candidatus Brocadiaceae bacterium
AAAAAAACAATTTTATTTGTTATTTTTTGTTTATTATTTTTTTTCTTGGTGGCACGCCCCCCCCCCCCACTACGGTCTTTTCCGACTCGTTTGGGTTAGAAACTGTAACATCTTTTTCGATAATGTTACAAAAAAGTTACAAAATCATGTTACACCTAAATTCCTTTCAAAATCCTTGTGTTTTATATCAGCTAATCCCTTGATTTTACATGCATTCCCGATTACTTACCCTTCCTTTTCAAATCTCTCCTCCTTGCCTTCTCTTCCCAGATGGTTCAATAAAGTGTCACAACATATGTTACATGTTTGGCTGGAAAATAGATAACAGAAAATATCGATCCCAACCCAAAATCCTTTATTTATATGTGTTTCAAGGAGGCATACTTTTATGGGCTTGTGTTGGTATAGAACTTGCGCTTAATATATTCAAGAAATTTCAAATAAGAGAGAGACTAAAATATTAAAGACGTATATGTGAAATCTACGTCAACAGAAGATGATAAAAAACATGAAAAATTTAGCAATTTTGTCCATAGTCTGTTTGCTCTCCTTGCTACCCTTGTCCGCATGGGCAGATGTTAAGATACATGAATGGTATGGTCAGTATGATATGAATCACGATGGGTGGAGGGGAATTCTCGTCATTGGTGACTCGAAGAGAGATTGTGCAGCACCACCGTGGTGTTCCATGACGCTCAGTTATACGGACTCGAAAGGTGCACGGCATCAAGCTCGAATTGAACGTCTCGATGATAATTTGCAGCATATGGTTTTCTACGTAGATTTTCAGGGAAACCAACAAAAATTCGATGCCTACCTCTTTAGTTGGGACAAGACAAGGATTGCCGGAACCACTTACTGGGGTGGACGAACTTTTGGGTTTTATGCAGTGAAAAAGGGCGAAAGCAAGGTAGTCGCCATTAAACCGGAAATTTCCGTATTTACTGGCGTAAATCTAAACCGCCGGATATTACCAGATGGAACGATCGAAACCCGTTCTTCTGACGGCACAATTACCCAACGTTCACGCGGCGGAATAATTAAGATATTCCCGGACGGAAAACGTCAGACAGTCATATTTAAAGATGTCCAACCATTAACACCTCCTACCCCTCCACCTGGCAGTGCCACTGGAAACTGGCTTGCAGCCCATGGAGACAGGCTCCTTGATATTATCATTGCGCTTGTACCCAATGATTCGAGTGCAAAGAGTAATTATCTTGGGTCTGAAGATGCGAACAGCTCGTTGTACGAAAGAATTTACAGGCGTACAGAGACGATCAATTACCTGGTGTCTCCATGAGATGTGACTACACTAAGAAAAGACTCCTACTCCCCGGATTACCCCTGGCATTTTTGATTATGTTAATTGTCTTGCTACCAGCAAAGCTTACATGCCAGGAGATGGGTAAAGAATCTATCAAGGTGAAAGGAGAAGACGTAACCAAAGAACGCATCCGGGAACAACGCTGGAATGATATTTTGCGTGGAAAGGCTCCGGGGGTTGTAACCGACAGACTGTCTGCACCTCACGCAGTAAGTCAATCGGGTACCGATCCAATTTTTCCCCAGCCTCCAGATTATGCACAGGTGGATAAGATTACTCTCGACTCTTATCAGGCGTCCCTACGCGAATACTATAATTATCGGAGGTCAGGACTACAACACCGGCAGCGGGTGTTTGAATGGCAACATTATTCCTCTATCACAATTTTCATCGTTGTATTATTGCTAGTTATTGCTGGCATTTATTTCGCTGCGATACAGTTTCATCGGGATTTCAGACAAACAACACCTGGCGGAAGGTCAGAGGATGCAATACCGACAGCATTTGAGGCATCGCTACAAGGGGTGAAGGTCAGCTCTCCGGTACTGGGTGTAATCATATTGGTTATCTCTCTGGCATTTTTCTATTTATACCTCGCATTTGTTTATCCTATTCATGAAGTGTTTTGACAGTGTCGCAGCCGACTACTTACAGCGCCTGCTATGTGTTTGTTGTTATAAATTCAAAAAAAGTAGTAATTTTATAAATAGAGACATTAATGGATAATGAATGGAAGGATAGCCAGAATACAGAGCAGCTTGAAGGGCGATACGCTAACTATTTCAAGATTGGTCAAAATGCATTTGAATTTCTGATCGACTTTGGTCAGTTTTACCCAGAGAGCGACAGGGAGCATTTCCATACAAGGATCGTCGTCAGTCCGCATTATGCAAATGTCCTGTTAAAAATCCTTCAAGAGTCTATTGATCAATACGAACGTACATTCGGACTCATCCCCAGGGAAAAGGAACATGAATAGGGAATCCAATAATAAAGAGCATGGACGGGTCAGATTTTATATCAAGTAATGTTGCAAGCAATTATCGTAACAATTTAGTTTTTTGAAAAAAAACTAGTGTCTAATTGCATAAGTTTCTTATAGTATTTCTTAGTTGTGAACCCCG
>JAXMAC010000030.1:0-31309 GCA_046350595.1 Candidatus Brocadiaceae bacterium
CAGGATGCCTTAAAAGACATTTATAAAAATGATATACCTTACCATATGTCAAAATACGCAATTGACGAATTGGTACGGGTGAACGTGCTTAAACCATTTAAGAGAATATCTGATTTATTCGTAATTAAAACATATAAAATATCCGCTATTAGACTATTATGAAAAAACTAATTGCTTGGGGCAATAGTAAATTATTACAAATGTATTTGCTTAAAATTAAAAATAAACCTTTTGCATATGTTATTGATAACTTCACTAACAAAACGGAAATTGCAGGCATACCTATTTTAAAATCAGATGCACTTGCCGTTGAAAAACCAGATACTTTTTGTGTTGTAATATTTGCAGTTTCAAATGCCTCATTGCAAGCTATTTTACATCAACTAAACCAGATGGGACTCCGATATGGTAAAGAATATTTACTGTATTCTGATTATTTTTTAAACAATTTTATGGAAAATTTTCGGCATAGATTGGGATGGTTACCTAATCGGAACTTATACAATTATTCTCTCAGTTTTACACTTAATTCTCGGAAACTAATACACACAACGATTTTAGGGACTTGGCTATTTCTTGAAATTATTAAAAAAACGTCAGGAGTCAAGGGTGAAATTGCAGAATTAGGAGCTTATGAAGGTGGCAACGTTCTGTGTGCGTTGAATTTTGCCAATATTTTGGGATTTCCTACTCGAAAATATTATATATTTGACTCTTTTGAAGGCTTTCCAGACTTAAGTAAATACGATCCTTTAATATTCAAAAAAGGAGATTACAATACAAATGTTTCTTTTCAGGAAATTTGCGATAATTTTGCCATGTTTTCAAATGCTTTAGTAATAAAGGGATATATTCCAGAAACATTTACACAAATTCCAGAATCAACTCATTTCTCTCTGGTATTTTATGATTGTGATCTATACAAACCGGCTCTTGATACTTATAAGTATTTCTGGGATAAAATTACATCGGGTGGATACTTACTAATACATGACTATGAAACAGAACCTGGAGGTTTTACAGGTGTAAAAAAGGCTACAGATGAATTCTTCTACGGAAAAGAAATCTCAATAATTTCTTTTACTGAAAATACGATGGCTGTTATAAAAAAACCTTAATAATGAGATACACAAGAATGATACGTGAAATTCAAAACCCCGATATATTTGAAATGTTAGGATTACGTCTGATAAAACGTCAAAGAATCGATGCATCCTCTTTTTCATGGAAAAATATTGAATCGGTTGGATCTGGTAAAGCTGCTTTGTCACTTATTTTGGGTTATCTGCGGCAAAAAGGAAATTTTTCTAACAAAACATTTAATTTATGTCGTGCCTAATATAAGAGAGGGAGGGGCTTTTACACCGCAAAACCTTCGAATAATTCGCGCGGGATATGGATTATCTCCCCGATATTATGACATCCTTTTAGGAAAAAAGGCATCCCTGAACATTAAAAGAGGAACGCCCATAAGGTGGGAGTTTGTAGGATAAGACACTTATGCGTTTAAAATAAAATGGAACTTTTAAATAGATTGCATTAGAAGATTCTTTTAAAGATACCGTCTTGATTTCAGACCAGGAATCAGAACTTCTTGCCAAAGCACCGGCAGACTGGGATCGTGTGGCAAACGAGACTGTATATACCCCGGTGGCATATACACGGTATGGTTGCCTATCAAATTTGCTTACATGGCCGGGAAGGTGGAATATTATCAGGATTTATCAATGATTTTATACCATGATAAAAAACCGGCAGGTATCTGGCCAATCGGTATAAAATTCATTCAGGGAAAGGGGCTATTTGCTCGAATGCCGGGCCAGTGCTCCCCCTTTGTTTATTGGGGGTCTTGCTGAAAAATCACAAAAAAGCTGATAGAAAAGTGTATGCGTACCATTATGAAATTATGTAACTATACAGGACAAGAGATATGGGAGGGCGTTGAATGCGTTGGACCACACGGGATCGGTCTCTGGCATGAGAAAATTATGGAAAATGGGGCGACTATTCAAGTGTATCACGAACTCTATGTTGATCTTTCTCTGTCCCTTGATGCCATACGGTCGGGCATACGCAGGAGTAACAAACCACATATTTCTCTGGGGCACAAGCTGTGGAACACCAGCGTATTAACCGAAGTTGATCATGAGGTTTTTGCGGAATTTTCCCGCTTGCATTGTTCCGTGGCTGGCCGCGTCACACGTCCACAGGAAACCTGGAATTTACAGGAACAGGCAATACATAACAAGGACGCATTTTTGATTGTCCTCAGAAATAAAGACGGCAGAATGGTTGGCGGTGGGCTGTTCCACATCTCGCGGACTGAAGGCGTGTACGCAGTCGCTGTGTTCGACCGCACCTTGTTTGATTTTCCTCTGGGACATGTTGTTCAGATAAGGGCTATAGAACACATGAAAAAACTTGGTCTGCGATGGTATAAGATTGGCAGCCGCCCCTATCCGTCAGACGTCAATGTTCCAACGAAGAAGGAACTCAACATAGGCCACTTTAAAGAAGGTTTCGCTACCCACGTGTTTTTGAGGTTGCACACCTTCTGTTCCATCAAAAATGAAGATAAACAAAGATAAATCACATAACCATGGAATTCGATCTTATTATAAACAAATTCATATTGATACGAGGGAATCCATCCATTGATGAATAGCAAGTTAAAAAAATGTTCTACGTGGTATGATGAGAGTTATTCTAAAGAAGGATTTAATGCTCAACGCCTATATCCTAATGAAGAGCTATTACGTTTTCTTGGGAGAGAATATTTTTTTACGACCAATAAGAATGGTCGTAAAAATATAAAAATATTAGAATTGGGTTGTGGTTCTTGTTCAAATCTGTGGATGGTTGCAAGAGAAGGATTTGATGCTTACGGAATAGATATTTCTCCAAATGCTATAGAATTGGGGAAACAAATGCTAAGGCACTGGGAAGAAAATGCCGACTTGAGAGTTGGTACGATAACGAGTCTTCCTTATGAAAACAACTATTTCGATGTTGTATGTGAAGTTTTTTCTGCTTATTGTTTGATTGAAAATGATTTTCATACCTGTTTAGATGAAGTAAAAAGGGTCTTAAAACAAGGCGGTAAGTTTTTTTCTTATTCCCCATCTACAAATTCTGATGCGTTTACAAATTACTACCCTTCTCGAAAACTAGATGATTTTACCCTTGATGGAATAAAAAGAGAGACTTCTCCCTTTTTTGGAAATAACTACCCCATCAGATTTATCTCCCCGGAACACTATGAAGGGCTTTTAGTGGAAAGAAGTTTTACAATCACCTATCTAGAAACAATATTACGTACGTACCGAAAAATGCAGGAGAGATTTGAATTTATAACCATTGTTGGAGAAAAATCTACCTGTTGAAAATTATATGATTAAAAACCAGCCCTTTATCCGGGCAATAGCCTCCGCTTTTAGCGTCAGCATCATCGCACAAGTTATCAGTTATTTCAGACAAATCCTGATTGCGGCATATTTTGGAATTGCCAGAGAACTTGATGTCTATTTTACAACATACGCAATGGCTACGATGATTATCTTTACCTTCTATGTGATTTTTGACACCGTTGCCGTCCCTCAACTCATAAGAAATCTGGAAGAAAAAGGCCATGACTCTTTTAAAAAATTAACCGGCTCGGTCTTTACCTTCTCCCTGTGTCTTTCACTCATGGTAAGCGTCATTTTCATTCTCATAGTCCCGCTCCTTACAAAGTTTATGGCTGCAGGCTTTACAACTGAAGAAAAAAAAGCTGTGTGGACAATGGCCTTTTACTTTATCCCATTATCATTGATTAGCATTCCCTACTATGCCCTGTGTTCCTTTTACAAAAGTATCCGGCGCTTTAATGTGGTGTTTTTATCAGAGATTGCTACCGCAGCATCCTCTGTCGTAGCAATCCTCATTTTTCATCCAAACCCCTGGTTTTTGCCTGTAGCGTACTTTATTGGCTATTTTATCTCATTTATATTTTTATTCTCTCTTTCTTTCAGGTATTTTGACAGGGTTGGGAATGTGTTGAGTAGTGAAATGAAAAAGATATACAGGAACTTTCTTGAGCTGCTGGGCGCTAACCAGATTGGCTCTTTATCGTCAGCTGTGGAGAGATTTTTTCAATCATTTTTACCATCGGGCGGTATTTCAGCGTTAACATACTCGGCGCAGATGACCATGGCTGCAAACAATGCGCTTATATGCAGGGAGATATTCATCGTCCCCCTCTCTTCATCAAGTCAAAGGACCGAGAGATTGGAGAAACTCGTCATCGGCCTTACCATCATAAGCATACCAGTCATGTTTTTTATTTCATACTACTCACGGGATATTGTGACCATCCTCTTTCAACACGGAAGGTTTGACATGCAAGCCGTTGACATCACATCCGGCATCCTCTCTCTCTATGTCCTCTCTTTAATGCCAGGCGTAATCGGCACGCCCGTTTTTCGTATGTTTCAGATTATCGATCGTATAAAATATACCGGCATTATCTATTTGATCGGTATATTCAACTTTGTCATCTTTGGCGCAATTTTTGTCTTTTATTTAAAAATGGGAACTCGTGGTATTGCACTCACCATTACCATCAATACCTACCTTGCAAATTGCGTTTCATTTTATCTTATCATAAAAAATGGCATCCATCTGAATATGTGGAGAATTTTTGGTTATTTGTGCTATGCAATACTAATTGCGTGTATCGCCGTTAAGATTACACAATTACTGCCTCACACAAATGTCCACATTCTCATGGAATTCCTCATAAAAGGATTTCTTTATGTATTTCTGGTTGTCCTGTCTTATCTCCCATTCAAACAAAGGCTCTTTCAAACAGCATGAAGAAACTTCTCATCATAGCGCATGACCTACCACCCATAGTCCGCCCACAGTCAATCCAGATAGGCCGATTGTTATATCATTTGCCACAGGATTATCATCTGTATGTTGTTACTGCTGACGCTGAAAATTGGCAGAAGGATAAAGAGTTTTATCATAACATAGATAAAAAATTTACGGATGTGATAAAGATTGCCTATAACTTTTTTTTACGAATAACAGGTCAACTGTTTCGAAAGACGCCGGATATTTTTTTTACATGGCATCTCGTAGCATACAGGGAGATTATGAGAAAATGGGGAAATGAGCGTTTTGACTGCATCATGACATTCTCATTTCCCTTGAGTTCCAATTTGCTGGGAATATGGCTCAAACGGTATTTTCACATCCCGTGGATAGCATTTTTTAGCGACCCCTGGGCGGATAATCCGCATCTACGTTACAAATCCATTTTCAAGCTAATCAATACTTACCTGGAACAGAGCGTCTGCAAACACGCAGATATGCTTGTCTTTGCCTCGCCGGAGATGCACCTTGCATATAAGAAGAAGTACCCTTTTGTAATAAATAAGTCAACATTTCTTAAACATTCTTATGACCCTGGCATGTACGAAACAATTCCGGTATATAGCAAAACAATACATAACAAAGACAACCCCCTTTTATCCACCTTTACTAAGGGGGAATATGAGGAAATTCCAGACACGGATAATCATCATTTAACGTATATAAATATCTCTGGTGTGGAAAAAAAGAAACTTATCATGCGGTATATTGGGGCATTTTATGGAGAAAGAACCATCGAACCTTTTTTAATCGCCCTGCGGAAATTGCTCGGCACGAACGCCTCGAAAGAAACGATGCTTTTCGTAGAAGTCATAGGGAATATTGCAAGAAAGTACACAAACCAGTATGCTCGTCTATTAGATAGATATGATTTGGGTGCCATCGTGAAATTTTATCCCCCTGTATCTTATCGGGAAAGTTTACGACTCATGCAAACTGCTGATGTGCTGGTTTTGATAGATGCGTCTATCGACGGCAGTGTATTTTTACCTTCCAAGCTCATCGACTATATAGGTTCCGGCAGACCCATATTTGCAATTACTCCTAAAAATAGCGCCACTTCAGGAGTGGTCAGGAAGGTCGGTGGATGGATCGCAGAACCGAATGATGCAGATGCGATGGTGAAAATATTACACGATATACTCGATAATTACAAAAACGGCACACTACAACAATTTATGCCATCGGAAAGGATATCGAAAGAATATAGCATTTCAAGTAATATGAAAAAGCTCGTTGGTATCTTACAGGGAATGTCTCCTGACAGATGATTATTATCTTACAAATAATATTTTTACATTTTCGGCAAAAATATTTTAAGTAGTGGCAAGGCGCGCCTTGCCACTACGGTCCCACTACGGTCTTTTCCGACTCGTTCGGGCTAGGGTATTCCTCTTTCAATATTTTATTTTTTGAAATATAAATTTATGAAGTATATAAAGCTGATTAAAAACATTCACGAATTATTACCATCGCTGCAAGCCATGTGGAATACAAGAGTGAATGAGAATAAAGATCACTTACAGCTTGCGGGTAGATGGCTCTTGTACTCGCAGACTATAAACAATGATGGAGGCTATGCGCACTCTTACTCTCTTTACAACGGATGGGAGAAGTCGTATCCGGAAACAACGGGTTACATTATTCCAACAATGCTCTCACTGGGAAAATATTTGAATGACGATAGATATACAGCATCTGCCCTTAAAGCGGGAAAATGGCTTTTAGAAATCCAGCAACCTGATGGCAGTTATTACGATTTGTCAGGGCAGAAGCAAATATTTGACACAGGACAAATTCTCGAAGGGTTAATAGCATTATATAAAAGGACGGGGGATGAGAAATTCCTTGACGCTGCTATAAAAGCCGGGAATTTTTTAGGAGAAAACCAGGACACAGACGGCAAGTGGACTACATTTTCTTATAATAACCATCCACATGCCTATTATTCCCGGGTTTCCGCCAATTTGTTAAAACTATTTGAGGTAACCGGAGAATCCACTTATAAAAGCGCGGCGGAGACGAATTTACACTGGACAGTGAAACAACAGACGGAGAATGGTTACTTTAACTTTATGTCATTTGCACCGAGCGAACTTCCTTATCTCCATACCATTATCTACGTCCTTGAAGGTCTTTGGGGAAGTTATAAAATCCTTCAAAGGAACGACATATTTAAAAGCTTAAAGAAGAGTATTGATACATTGCTCCGCATTAGTAAGGATCGGGATGTTGTCTTGTATGCACGGTATGATGAGAACTGGAGACACGTACGAAAGGAAAGATGTCTGGTGGGACTGGCCCAATGGGCAGGTCTGTTATTAGACCTTTTTTCTACGACACACGAACAAAATTATTATGACCAGGCTGTTAAAACAATAACGTATCTTAAAACAAAGCAGATACAAAAGGGAAGTAATAATATCATCGGCGCCATTCCTGGCAGCACGCCTCTCTGGGGCAGTTATTTTGGTTTTTCTTTTAATAATTGGACAGTGAAATTTTTTATAGATGTCCTTTTACGTCTCGAACAAATTCAGCGACAGGGAGACACAAGCCAATGAAAATACTCCTTGTTTTACCCCCAACAGCAGAAAAACCTTCGTATGCCGAACCACCCTCAGGTTTACTCTATGTAGCAAGCGCAATGAAACGCGCCGGACATCAACCGACCATTTTAGACATTTATCGCAACTATGTAACACCGCAGGAACTTTTGGATATCGTCAGAACCAATAACTACGAAACCGTTGGATTCGGCGGTATAACAACGTGTTACTGGTATGTCAGGGAAGCATCCCACTTAATACGCCGGCAATTACCATCGGTACACCTCATAGCAGGCGGGGTTTTAAGCTCTGTACACGAACTGTTGTTACAGAACACACCCATAGATGTCGTTTGCCTGGGGGAGGGAGAAATCACGGCAACTCAGGTAATTAACCGCCTGGCCACAGGAAACAGAGAATTCGACGATATCAAAGGCGTTATTTTCAGGAAAGACGGCCGGATGGTAAGAACTCCCCGCCAACCGTATATAGACAATCTCGATGATATCCCAATTCCCAGCTATGAACTCATAGACATGAATACCTATGGTTTTGATGCCATGAGAGACCCCATCTTTTCTGTGGATATTCCAAGCAAGAAATTCTATAAGGAAGGAATGCGGGTTTTTAACATAAAAACGGCGCGGGGATGTACCAATGCGTGCGCCTTCTGTTACCGGCATTTTCTGGGTTATCGCCAGCATTCGGTGGAGTACGTAATAACCCATATAAAGTATTTACAAGAGAGATACAACATCCATTTTTTACGCTTTGGAGATGAGCTTTTTACCAGAGACAAAGATTGGGTAATACGTTTAGCTCAGAGATTAATTACGGAAAATGTGAACATTAAATATATCGTACATGGCGTCCGCACTGATAATGTATCTCCGGAACTTATGAATGCCCTGAAGAAATCTGGCTGCGTCACGGTGTTTATTGGATTTGAGTCTGGCAGCCAGAGAATCCTTCAGGAAATGAGGAAAAATGTTACCGTTGAACAAAACATTCAGGCAGTCCGAACGATTATCGAAAGCGGCCTGAATGTCATGGTTCAGACGGTAATTGGAATGCCGGGTGAAAACAATGAAACGATAGGAGAAACCATAGATTCCCTCGTAAAAACAAAGGTATCTCCTGAATGGCTTTCAATCAATTATGCGCAGGCATACCCCGGCACGTGGCTATGGCAATATGGACGCAGGGAAGGACTTATCACTGACCAGGAAAAGTATCTCATTGAAATGGGAAAGTCTCATGATTTATTCCTCAATTATACATCAATACCGGATGAAACAATGAAAAAGTGGCGCAAACAGATACTCACATCCATTGTGAGAAATAAATACAAATCAACGGGTAAGTTCATTTGTTTATTGGGGACTTTTAATCCACGACTGTATAGTTTGGGAATTGCCTATCAAAGAGAAGGATTAAAATTTGTTTTAAAAAAAGTGGTTCATTATTTCCGTTATTACACTATAATGAGAAAGTTTTTTCATGAAAAACAAACGTAAGGGCTTTCTTCTTTGGGGATACTACGGTTTTGGTAATTTAGGCGATGATTTGATGCTTAAGGTAATTACTAAAAAAATACTCAATAAATACCCAGATTCAAAAATCCTTGCACGGTGTTATGATGAACCGGAAGAAAAAAACGTTATTCCCTTCCCTATAGAAAAGAATGAAACATCATGCCGGGTTTTAAAAACATTAGTTTATTTTATGAGGCTTTTTAAAGCAATCTCTCGGACAGATTATTTTGTACTTGGAGGCGGGGCATATTTTCTGGATAAAGGGAGACACAGCCTTTCTCTCTTGTTTTTGGCCATTGCAGTCCTCTTTGCGAGGGTTATGAGAAAAAAAGTTTATATCATTGGCATCGGAATGGATATCTTAACCTTTCCCCTGAATCTCGTTTATCTGAAGTATATTTTAAGAAAGAGCACCTGCGCCTGCCTGAGAGACAATTATTCTTTTACCACGGCGAGTTATCTTGTCAAAAAAGATAATATCTATAGAACGTCAGACATCCTCTTTGATGAATCCTTTGTTGCCTCACTTACGCAGGACATCGTTTCGAGGAATAAATACATTATTGTTTCTTTAACTGATTACTACCATACACATCCATCATCGGAAAAAAGACAATTGATGATGAATAAATCCTCTGACTTGATCAGGATGTTGATTAATAAATATTCGGATAAATATCGTATCTTGCTTTGCGCCTTTCAGAAAACATACGGCGAGAGGGATTACGAATTTTTAACCGAAATCCAGAACGCTCTTTTCGAAGACCACAAAGATTACGCAGATAAAATAGACCTGAATTACATCAGGACAGAAGACCAGATACGGGAATTCTTCAGTTCTGCTGTTTGTGTCATTGGGATGAGGTACCACTCGCTGGTATTGGCGTCCCTCTTTAAAAAACCATTTATAGGAATCGATATCGAGATGAAAATCAGGGAATTTTGTGGTGAATTCACGATGCCTTTTATTGGTATTCATGAATTCTGCGAAAAAGGCATATCAAGTACAGAAATAGAAGGACTTTTACGAAATAATGTTTCTGACCAAACCATTCAAGACCACATAAAAAAATCCAGAGAAAATTTTGAGTGGCTGAACGAATTATGAAAATATTGCTTCATAGTTATCCGGGATATTCATACTTCTTACGGGAAGTCATTTATAGCGCCAGGAGGAAAGCCTCACCCATTGAGTGGAGTATAATCCAATATTCAAATACCGACAATTTGCTCGATGAATTTAAAATACTTGTAGGGGTTGAAAATGTACTCTATCTTCAATCAGGGTTGAATGAATATATGGAAGGCAACGAAGTAAATCTGGATGCAATGAAGGATTTTCCAGCCTCTCTTTATGAGTGTATATCAACTTCCAAGGTGGTTTCCGGACACATACCGTTACTGAGTAAAAGCCGTGACTACCAGCTAAAAATCATAACGGGTACGTATGTTATTTATAAAGAATACCTTTTAAGAAATCGCCCTGACTTTGTTTTTTTCTCGATAGTCGATTTGTACGACTCCATGATTCTCTACCATCTCTGTCACGAACTGGGTATCACCCCCATAATCAATGGGCACGCAAGAAACCTGGGAGTATCGTATTTTACCGATTCTGTTTACGAGACACTGCCGCCTTATGCTTTCAAAGAAGATTTGTCAGAGGAAAATATTAAAAAGGCAGAAGATTTTATTCGCTCATTTAGCGACAATTTTAAAGCGCCTTTTGAAATTAAATACCAGCCAAACCCTGATGAAATTATTGATACGTCTTATCTGCGAAAGGGTATTTTTAAGAAGGTCTTCAAGGTTATAAAAAGGAGATTACGTGGATTTGAACCTCATCTCGTTGACCGGTATACTTTAATACACCATTTAAGAATACATTTTCACCCTCTTACAAGAAGATGGAAAACCCTGAAAGGCGATATAATACAGAGAAAATTTTACGACATAAAGACCATAAAAGAACTGCCTGAGAAATTCACTTACTATCCCCTTCAATATACACCTGAAACCTCGATAAACACACCGGCGCCATATTTTGTAGATCAATTAAGGGCAATTGATTTAATCCTCACCTCTATGCCTTCAGACTACTATCTTGTTATCAAGGAACATCCTGCAATGAAAGGCGAGAGACCTGTATCGTTCTATCGGGCACTTAAGAAAAAAGCCAATGTACTATTAGCAGATTTTTCTTTGCCAAGCATAGAAGTTATAAAGAAAGCCTCTTTGACAATCTCAGTAACCGGAACTTCTTGCCTGGAGGCGTTTTTACTTGGAAAACCTTCTTTACACCTGGGTAGGGCTTTTTTTACTGATTGGATATATCAATTTGATTCATTTTATCATTTCAGGGAAGTGACAAGAGAAGCTCTCAAGAATCAAAATGTACCCATGGAAAAGATTATTGACCTTGTGAGCAGGGTCTTTAGCGTTGGCTTTGATTTTATTGTCTTTTCAGCTAATTCCCCTTATGGAAATGTTGATCAATTAATGAATAAAAGAAATATCAATACATTCCTGGAAAGTTTACTAAATCATATAAAACGATTAGGAAATATAGAAGAAAACAACAATGCAGATACGCAGAAGCGATCTGCCTGTAAAAAATAAAACCAAACACAAAGAAAGATTCTGAAGAGCGACCTGAAATATGCATATTACCTTGATTAACCCCCCATTTACCTTTAGCCAGGGAAGCGTTATTACTTTTTCACAATGCCTTGGAATCCTCTATATTGCAGCCGCAGTTAAAAAAAGAGGGCATGACGTTATGGTGCTTGACGCTTTTTTCGAAGGACAAAAAAATAGCATTCCGTTACAGGATAATCTTTTTAAAGTCGGCCTAGACAACAAAGACATTATCGCCAATATACCGGAAAATACCGATTTGATAGGCGTCTCAGTGCCTTTTTCACACCTGGCTTTTTTGGCTCACACATTAGTCTGTGAAATAAAACAACGTTTCGCCTCAACGCCTGTTGTTATGGGTGGTGTCTATCCAAGCACCCAACCTGAACTGGCAATACAATCCGATGCTGATTATATTGTATTAGGTGAAGGCGAGCATGCCGTTTGTGAACTTATTGATTACCTTGGTGTTTCAGGCAATCGTCTATTACCGGCAGGCATACTATGCAGAAACAATCATCAGTCTCTTGATATCAAACCCACCTATGTTCAGGATATTGACCAATTGCCATTTCCAGCAAGGAGTTTAATACCCTTCAGACAATATGCCGCTCAGTCACAGCGGAATATATCAGGCAGGTGGCTGACTGCCAGTATCCTTACATCGAGGGGATGTCCATTTGATTGTGAGTTTTGTTCCGTGCATCCCGTTTGCAGTTATAAATGGAGACCGCGTTCATCTGAGAGTGTACTCAAAGAAATAGACGAGCTCGTTGATTGTTACGGTATAAACAATTTTGAGATAGAAGACGACAACTTTACATTAAAAAAAGACCGTGCAATTGAAATATTAGGGGGGATTATAAAAAGGAATCAAAAGAACAGACACCAGAAAATCTCATGGGGGGCGTTTAACGGACTTCGTATTGACACGTTGGACGAAGAGTTAATGGGCGTCATAGCTCAATCAAACTGTCTGAATATGAGCCTTGCTTTAGAACATGGCGACGAAGAAGTCCTGAAAAACATGCACAAAAGATTGGATCTGATAAAAGTGGTGGAAGTTGTTAAACTCTTACACAAATTCAGGATTTCTTCAACGATTTTTGTTCTGTATGGCTATCCGGGAGAAACCAGGAAGCGATTTGAAAATGCCGTCAAATTTTATACCAGATTAAAAAAACTTGCGCCGATGGTTACGTTTGCCTTTTTTGTTGTCCAACCCTATCCCGGCACGAAGCTGTTCACGCGATGTGTTGAAGAGGGTTACCTTAAACCGGATACTTTTCAGGATATCCACAAAATTCCCAGATTTTCTACGGAAAGCGCCTACCTCATCAGAACCCCAGACTTTGATGAGGAGGAACTTAAACGGAGAAGGCAAATTTTAATGAAGACATTAACCCCTGGCGCATACTGGATAGAGAGGACAAAGAATGCGCTGCCGAAGGGACTTATGCCATCAGCCCGTTCCTTGTATCATACATTAAAAAGATGTGCAGGGAGATGTTGAGGAACGAAACCCAACCTCACAAAAGAAGATTGAAATTGCAAACGCCTGAATTTAGCATTGACTTAAGCACCTGAAGCTGCTAAAAGTTTTTTTAGAGTTACTTTCCCGTGTTGGTTCAGACCTGTAGCATGAATCAAGGCATTTTAGTTCAATTGTAAACGATTGAACGAGGAGATAGAAACCATGAAAACAGCAGTTGATTATAAGGAAACTATTGTGAAAGAACTAGAGGAACTAACCCCTGAGCTAATTCAAGAAGTTATCGATTTTGTTGATTTCTTAAAAGAAAAAAAAATGAAAAAAGCTTACAAAGATTCCGATTTACTACTTATTCAACAAAATGGTCTTAAGAAGATTTGGGATACGGAATCTGAGGATTTATATGAAATATAAGAAGGGAGATATTGTTGTTGTAAAGTTTCCTTTTATTCTTAAAGAACACGGTGAAAAACAAAAAGGGCGTCCGGCCCTTGTTATTTCTGATGATAATGTTATAAAAAGATATCAGGATGTTGTTTTAGCGGCAATAACATCTCAAATTCCACCAGCTATTAAAGAACTTGAAATTATTTTGGAACCAATTAAGACATGCGGTTTAGTAAAACGATCTTTACTCAGGTTAGACTTTGTTATGACAGTTCCCGAAGAGCTAATCGCCAGAAAAATAGGTGAAATACCAAAGGATTTGATTGTAGAAATTGATTGCAGATTAATGAGATTATTTGGGATCAACATAGCTTAATCACATTCATTATCTTTTTTCTGTAATCGTGTTTATGTGGATAAAAGGTAACGATTTCATCCAGCAGTATATGTGTAACCCGATTTGATGTAATACTAATGACAAAGCGAATCCTTTTTGTTTTCGGTACCCGTCCAGAAGCTATAAAATTAGCTCCCGTTATTAAAGAGATTGAGAAATTTCCTGAGCTAAAGGGTATTGTCTGCATTACCGCCCAGCATAGAAAGATGCTGGATCAGGTATTGAAAACCTTTGAAATTGTCCCACACTATGACCTGAATATCATGGTTGAGGGACAAAACTTATTTGATATTGCCATAAAATCTCTTGACGGACTGAAAGATGTGCTTGCTCATGTGAAACCGGATTTGGTATTAGTACAGGGTGACACAACGACAGCCTTTATCGCCTCGCTTGCTGCGTATTATTTAAAAATACCCATCGGGCATATTGAAGCAGGTCTGAGGACATATAACAAATACAGTCCATTCCCCGAAGAGATCAACAGACGCCTCCTGAGCGTATTGGCAGACTACCATTTTGCCCCAACGTCCTGGGCAAAATCCAATTTGTTAAAAGAAGGTGTTTTAGAGGAAAAAATCTGGATAACGGGAAACACTGTTATTGACGCCCTTCTGATGATACATAGCTGGTTGAAAACAGAAGGCAGTCGACAGCGTTGGAAGAATTATTTTAAAAATACATGGAATCTTGAACTATCATTTGAAATTGAGAAATCCAAACCAAAGGTGCTCCTGGTCACGGGACACAGGCGGGAAAACTTTGGGGTGGGATTTAAAAATATCTGCATGGCTCTGAAGGAAATTGCTGAAAAGAGAAATGACGTGGAGATTGTTTACCCGGTACACCTGAATCCCAATGTTCAACAACCGGTAAAATCTCTTTTGAGCGGTATTGCCAATATACACCTTATAGACCCACTGGAATATGAACCTTTTGTTTTTCTCATGAACACATCATATCTCGTCCTCACCGACTCTGGCGGAATTCAGGAGGAAGCGCCATTTCTGGGTAAACCTGTCCTCGTCATGCGGGAGACAACCGAAAGACCGGAAGGAATAACGGCAGGCACAGTTAAATTGGCAGGTACCCAGAAGGACAGGATAGTAAAGGAAACCCTGTCATTATTCGACAATGCCGAGCTTTACCAGAAAATGTCTCAGGCCACTAACCCCTACGGGGACGGCAAGGCAGCCGGAAGAATTATCCGGATAATTCTTGGAAAGGACGGTAAACCCGTATAATTATGTGCAGGATAACCGGATTCCGGGACTTTGCCTATAAAGGTGACTATAATTTAGAGGATACCATCACACACATGCGTGACACGCTTACGCACGGCGGTCCGGACGATGCGGGAGGTTTTATTGATAAAAACAAAGGACTCTGCTTAGGCCACAGAAGGCTCTCCATACTAGACCTTTCCAAACTTGGACATCAACCCATGGAATTTGAAAATCTTGTTATAACGTACAACGGAGAGGTATATAATTTCAGAGAACTGAGGAAAGAATTGGAAAAGGATAGGTATATCTTTTCCTCAAACTCTGATACAGAAGTAATTTTAAAGCTCCTGCACAAATCGGGATTTGATGCAGTCCATAAATTCAGGGGTATGTGGGCATTTGCCCTGTGGGATAAGGCAAAAGAAGAATTAATTCTGTGCAGAGACAGGGTAGGCATAAAGCCGCTGTATTGGTATTACAAAGACGGGCTTTTTATGTTTGCGTCGGAACTCAAGCCATTTCATGAACACCCGAAATTTCACAAGGAACTCGACAAAGATGCCTTGTCCCTGTACCTTCAATATGGTTATATCACATCTCCTTAC
This sequence comes from Candidatus Brocadiaceae bacterium, assembly GCA_046350595.1. Classification (GTDB taxonomy): domain Bacteria; phylum Planctomycetota; class Brocadiia; order Brocadiales; family Brocadiaceae; genus JAHFOW01. The sequence continues at coordinate 15,746 of JAXMAC010000030.1, forward strand.
TCCATATTCAAATTTACCCATAAACTCGAACCCGGCTACTTTCTCAGGATTGACAAGTTAGGAAATATCCAAAAGATACAATACTGGGACGCAGAAGAACATTTTATAAAAGGCATGAAAGAAAAAAGGGGATGGCCCGGCAGGAATGAAGATGAAATAACTTCGGAATTGGAAGAAATTCTAACAGATAGTTTTCGATTAAGACTGGTATCCGATGTCCCTGTTGGCGTCTTTCTCAGCGGTGGTATAGATTCATCCTTAGTTACAGCGCTCCTGCAAAAAGAAGCCGCACAACCCCTGAAAACTTTTACTATTGGCTTTCACGAAAAGGACTATAATGAGGCGACATGGGCAAAGAAGGTAGCAGACCACCTGGGAACAGACCATACGGAACACTATTTTTCCCCACGAGAGGCTTTTGGGCTTATTCAAAAATTCCCAGAACTTTATGACGAACCGTTTGGAGATGTCTCAGCTATTCCCACGCATCTGGTATCTCTCCTGGCAAAAAAACAGGTAAAGGTAGCCATTTCTGCCGATGGTGCAGACGAACAGTTTTGTGGATATCCTAAATACTGGCATCTGGGTAAGAACGTAAACAAAATGCGGAGCATACCATCCATTCTTTCACATTTATTATTGTTCACCCCGCCTGATTTGGCCGAAAAATTCTACAACACCTTTAAATTTATACTTCCTCAATGGACTCATTTCAGGGACAAATTTATCAAGCTAAGAGCAGTTTTCAAAGAAGATTCTTTTTTACAACAGGTTGATGCCGTAATAAAGTTTTTCCAATTTGACGATCTCAAACGACTTGGAATCAATTCCTTTAAAAGTCAATTAGAAAAGGTTAATAACAGAAATGTGGAGTTCTTTGATGATTTGTCGAAAATGATGCTCGTGGATTTAACTACGTATTTGACAGACAATATACTCGTCAAAACGGACAGGGCTACCATGGGCATTGCCCTTGAATGCAGGGAACCCTTTCTTGATGTTGCGATACTGGAATATTCTTCAAGCATGCCCGTTGAATTAAAATATAAAAATGGCGTGAGCAAATACATTCTCAGGAAAATACTTTATAAATATGTGCCAAAAGAGCTCGTTGACAGACCGAAACAAGGTTTTGATATCCCCATACACGAATGGTTTAAAAAGGATTTAAAGAGTTTGTACAACGAATATCTGAACGAGGAGAGGATAAAAAGAGAAGGATTATTTAATGACAATGAAGTGTCGAGGCTACTCAGTGAATTTTTTAATAAAGGAATGAATAGCTATAAACTATGGCTTTTATTTATTTTTGAAATGTGGAGAGAAAAATATTTATGAATATACTCCTCTTCTCAACATTTTTCCTCCCTGCTGAAAAGGCAGGTGGAGTTCCTTTCAGCACATTTTCTTTTGCACGGTCATTACAGTCACTCGGAGCACGGGTCTCCGTAATTACCACGAACCGCAATGGGGATGAATGTCTTGATATTAAAACAGACCGATGGACAGAATATCAGGGCATTCGCCTCGTATATTGCAAGACCTTGCCTGGTCCGTATCTTTTTGGCCTACGCATGAAAGGACTTGCTGGTGAAGAGGCGAAACGATCCGACATTATAATCAGTTCTTCAACTTTATGGAATTACCCTGGCTGGTTAGCCTATAGAATTGCCCATCAGCTAAGACTTCCACACATTGTTTATCCTCGTGGCATCCTTGAACCCTGGACGTTTCAACACAAGGCCTTTCGCAAAAAGGTGTTTTGGTTTTTACAAGGCAAGCGAATTCTTAAACGGGCTTCATACATCATCGCATTAACAGAACATGAAAAAAACACCATTCGGGATCTCGGCATTCACACGCCCATTGAAATTATTCCCAACGGCATTGATCCTTCGGACTTATCAGACACGTTAACCCATGAAGAACTGGTAAAGATTTTTCCACAACTCAGGGGAAACCGTTATTTACTATTTCTGGGGCGTATCCATAAAAAAAAAGGCCTCGATTTATTATTGCCAGCCTTTGAACAAGCCTCCAACACTTTTAAAGACGTAATGCTGGTCTTAGCCGGACCCGTAGAAAATATGTATGAAAATGAATTCCACGAATTGTTAAAAAAATGTAAGGCAATTAGTAAAGTGATCCTGGCCGGGCCGGTAAAAGATAAAACCAAAAACAGTTTACTTCGATATGCTGCAGGATTTGTTTTAACCAGTTACAGTGAGGGGCTGCCTGTGGCGGTACTCGAGGCGCTATCAATGGAATGTCCTGTGATCATCAGCCATCAGTGTAACCTTCCAGAAGTAAAGGAGGCCAATGCGGGATGGGTAGTCTCTACGAATATCAACGAAGTAAAAATGGCTATCTATGCACTTTTTGCTCATAAAACTGAAGCAGAAGCAAGAGGTGAAAGAGGCAGAAGGCTTGTTCGGGAAAAATTTTCATGGGAGATTGTGGGTAAACGTACCATGGATATTTTATGTATTATACCGGGTTAATTGACAATGATCGTTCTATGCGCTACAATAACCTGATAATGAAAGGACTTTTATATGACAATTAACGCTTCTCTCTATCATAAAATAGAATCTTTAGAACCAACATTACGGGATATACTGTTAGGTTTGGCGGAGGAAGTTGAACGCGCTCATCAGGAATCTATCATAAAAGAAGATTTCCATGAATTGAAAGAGATCATAAAGGAACTTGCCGCTTCCCAGGACAGGACTGATCTACAAATTAAAGAACTCGTCGAAGCTCAAAAAAGAACCGAGCATAGAGTCCGAAGCTCAGAAGAGAACCGAATTAAAAGTCGAAGAACTTGCCGAAGCTCAGAAGAGAACCGAACTAAAAGTCGAAGAGCTTGCTGAGGCTCAGAAGAGAACTGAACTAAAAGTCGAAGAACTTGCCGAGGCTCAGAGGAGAACCGAACTAAAAGAAGAACTTGCCGAGGCTCAGAAGAGAACCGAACTAAAAGTCGAAGAACTCGCCGAGGCTCAGAGGAGAACCGAACGGAAAATTGAAGACCTCACCGAGGCTCAAAGAAAAACAGAGATATCCCTTAATAACCTCATTAACAAAGTAGGAAAAAACAATAGAAGAACGGCTGGAAGGTGTGTCTAATTCTGTCGGATATTCACTGAAAATAAATCTTATAAGGCATTACCTGTTCCTTTAAAAGACGATGGAATAAAGATACCGGGAAAAATCATCAGGCGTTATTACCCCATCGTTGACAAGAATTACCAGATTAATATTTTTGCTAAAGCAAAAAAGAATGATAAAGACATCATCCTCCTTGGAGAAGTAAAGGTAAGGCCTTCAAAAAAGGAAATAGACAGATTTTTAAAAATTGCAGAGTGGGTAAAAAAAGAGGAAGGCTGCCTGGAGACATATCTTCTTTTTGTCGCTCATGATTACCACCCGGACATAGAAGTGTACCTCAGGGAAAAAATCGATTCGTTATTTCTGGTCATACGAATTAGAATTTACCGAAGTATAGATTTCCGGAAAATATTATTATTCCTTCGTTTCTCTTACGAAGTGATTGTTGCACACTGTTGTATTTACTGTTTAGAAACACAATAAACATTTGGTCACGTAGAATCAGTGAGACTTTTAGCCAATTTGCAATCGTAACCCCTTGTAATCAAAGGAGGCTATTATGTCAGGTCTCTCCTTTTCTACGCTACCAAACATTTACCAATAGTGCTTCATGCAACGCCCCATTGTTTTCATAACTCTTGTGTTCATTTGTGGTATCTGTCTTGCATACCTTATAAAAATTCCCATTTATTTTACGCTCGGAATGGGATTCTTAGTGTGGGTATTTTGTTTGGTATGCTTGTGTTCACATAATAAATTTGCAGTCTGCACACTCCCCTGTCTGTCTGTACTCATCCTTGTAACATCCGTTGCATATTATAACAGTCGTACAAATTCCCTGGAAAACAACGATATTGAACACCTGTTAACCACCCGAAAAACCTTACAACGAATCAGGGGCGTAATCACAAACCCACCGATTATATTGGATGAGACCGTTATATTAAAACGATTAAATAAACTTCGCACTGAACGCTTTTCAAAAAAATCAGGTTATAAAATATCATTTACGCTTCGCGCCGAAGCGATAGAAACTATAAAAGGATGGCAAGGGATTTCTGGCAGCATAAAAATCAATTTATATCCATCAAAAGAAGAATCCTTTGAATCAAACACATTGCCTCTTTTACATAAACTAGTTTATGGCCAACGGGTGGAACTCTTTGGCCATGCATTCATCCCCAAATCCCCTACCAATCCCGGTGAATTTAACTACAAAACATATTTACAACGACAAATGCCTACGATTTGTTGTTTAATGACTATTGTAAATACCGACAATATTAAAATCCGGGCATCACATCACGGGAATAGCTTATATAACTTTCTCTACGCCTTAAACAACTGGTTGAATAATACTATTTACACACATACCTTTAGCTCCAGCGCCCCCCTCATCAGCAGTATGTTGTTGGGGAATAGAGTCGATCTGTCAGGCGAAACGATTGATAATTTTATGAAAACGGGGATTATCCATTTCATCGCTATCAGTGGATTTAATGTTGGAATTGTAGTATTTACTATCCTCTTGCCCTTGCGTTTATTAGGAGTAAATCAAACGATAACAACGGGGATTATCTTAATGGTGATATCCTTATTTGCCTTTTTGACGGGTATGAATCCTCCTGTACTGCGCGCAAGTATTATGGCTATTGCCTTCTTTTGCAGTTTTTTAGTTCGCAGGCAATGGGATATTATGAGCGGTATCTTCGCCGCTATTTTTTTCATCCTTATCAGAAATCCATTAGACCTTTTTGATGTTGGATTTCAACTATCGGTGCTCGCAACAATCGGCATTGTCATTGGGACATCAAAAATCGAAGGAACATTATTTAAAACCGCTCTCATTATAGAGTCATTACAGGTAAAGGCCGAACGAGGGCGGTTTTATTTCTTAAAAAAATATATCCGTAAATCTTTATGTGTATCCCTTGCAGCGTGGCTGGCAACCCTCCCTCTTACTGCCTATTATTTTCATCTTTTTACACCGTTTATCCCTGTTGTTAATATTATAGTATTCCCCCTCTTTTGGATTATTATTGTCTGTGGTATTGTTTTATTAACGCTGGGAATATGCTGCCCGCCGTTAGCGGCTGCGGCTGCCTGGATGGCGTCAAATGCTGATGCACTATTAGAATCACTTGTTTCTACCTTAGCATCTCTGCCATACTCGTATTTTTACGTAATAGGGCCATCATGGGCAGGTATAGTTCTCTTTTACGCATTTATCCTGCTCTTGCTCTACGGTAAAAGATTTGCGTTGAATCCCCGTCCGGTTGTAATCTGGGGATTATTGAGTGCAAATATTTTAATTTTTTCTGATATTGTGAAACAGGTAAACCGACCTCTCGCCGTTACTTGTTTAGACGTAGGACATGGCGGCGCTCTCTTTATTCAGTTCCCCAACGGCAAAAACATCTTGTATGATGTGGGGTCGTGGCAAAATTTCGATGCAGGAAGATACATTGTAGCTCCCTACTTATGGGGAAAGCATATAAAAAAGATCGACCTTGTCATACTTTCCCATGAGCACGAAGACCACTGGAATGGGCTGGCATCTTTAACAGAGAGATTTTCTATACACTCTGTGTGTTCACAGCCTCATTTTTTTACCTCAGAAACAGGTAAAAAAATACTTGATTTGCTTGAGGGAAAACATATTCAGACTGTCCCACTTTCTTCCGGAGAAGTATTGGCGGGTTTTGAACCTGCAATAGTGAAGATATTAAATCCCCCTCCATTCCACCATGACATTTCCACAATTAATGATAATTCGTGCGTTTTAAAGATTGAATACCTCGGTCACTCCATACTCCTCTGTGCTGATATCGAAGAACAAGGAATAGAAACCCTCTTATCAAAAGCGCCAGAAATCAGGTCTGATATTATACAGATACCCCATCATGGTTCATCTATCGACAACCTGGATGCATTTATCAGAAAAGCGCATCCTCTGTATGCATTTATTAATTCTTGCGATAATATTACGTCCCCAAAAACACTTGATATTTTAAGAAACCAGCATATCCAAGCCCTCTTATCACACCGGAAAGGGGCGATCACATTTAAAGTAGATCAAACCGGAATCACATACGATAGTTTTAATGAATAGGAAGAGGTTTACATTTCAGTTAAATTACCTGTGTTTCTAAAACCTTTTATATCGTATAAACATTATCCTGCTTTTGAATTAACAGCTCCCAATCGGTTTTGTTTATCCTCTTGACTTCAAGAACTCTATGGCCTGTGTGTATCATTGTCTTTTCAAATTCATGTGCATTTTGTTCATACTCAACAACGACCTTCAATACCTGACTATGCTCTATCTCTTCCAACGTGTGTTTTGCCCTTTCAAAATAATCGGAACAGGCTGTTCCCTTTAAATTCAATTCTTTATGGATTTCAGGTTCTTCTATAAACTCCCCATTAATATAACTTTTTGTTTTAAGATATCTCGGATTTTTGAGCACTTGCTCGGCAGGCCCGTGTTCAATGATATTGCCCAAATACAAAAAAACCACGTAGTCAGCGAGTCTCTTTGCCTGCCTTAAGCTATGGGTGACCAGTACTATCGTATATTGGTTTTTCAGATCCAGGAATCGTTGTTCAATCCGTTCGGCGGAAATAGGGTCCAGCGCAGAAGTAGGTTCGTCTCCCAAAATAACCTCGGGTTCAACGGCCAAACCCCGTGCCAGGCAGAGTCTTTGCTGTTGACCAATGGATAATCGTGATGCAGGGTTGTGAAGTCTGTCCTTTACTTCATTCCAAAGACCCGATACTTTCAAATAACATTGCACAATCCCATTAAGTTTTTTTTTATCCTTGAGACCGTGTATCCTCGGGCCATACGCCACATTATCGTAGATTGACATCGGTAAAATCTGAGGTCTTTGCAAAAGCAGGCCGATCTTTTTTCGTAAGTGAGTTACTTCAACTTTTGGATCATAGATATCTTCACCATCAACAAAAACCCTACCATTAACCCGAATACCATCCTGCAAATCAATTATCCTGTTCAACGTTTTCAATAACGTCGTCTTGCCACAGCCTGACGGCCCAATTATGGCAGTAATCTTTTTATCCGGTATATCGATGTTGATATTATTCAATACCTGAGTTCCACCATAAAAAACACTCAGATCTTTTACACTTATATGAGTCTTATATTCCATGAATGCATTTCTCCTATTTGACAATACGTTTACTCAATTTTTTTGATAAAATCCTGGATACTACACTTATCAGGAATATTATCCCGGTTAATACAAGCGCTGAGGCATATCCGCGTTCTTGAACTTCAGGAAAAGGGGTTCCTAACTGAAAAAATATTGCAAGAGGCAATGTTGCAACGGGTTTCAATAATGAATACGGTAAAGAGTCCGTAAAACTTGCGGTGAATAATACCGCTGCGGCATCCCCGATACCTCTTCCAAAGGCAATGAGAATTGCTGTTACGATTCCGGGTAATGCCTGCCTGAAAATTATCTTTGTCGCCAATTCCAGTCTTGTTGAGCCCAGGGCAAACGACGCCTCTTTCAATTCAAAAGGGATCATCTTTAAGACCTCATCAATACTTCTCGACATGATGGGAATTATTAACAAGGCCACGGTAACCGTACCGGCTAACAGCGATGCTCTTAAGCCAAAAAAGACCATCAGGGTAAAACCAAATGCGCCGTATACAATCGAAGGGATGCCCCAGAGCACATCAAGAAAGAAGCGCACAAGAAAGGCAAACGTTGACTTTTTCTTTACATATAAATTCAGATAAAATACCATCGGAAGGCTGATAATCAGGGCCAGGAATGTTGCGCCAGTCCCCAGAACAATTGATCCTAAAATTGCATTGAGTATCCCGCCTTCTTTCCCCAGGTAATATCCGCCTTTTGGCGTCTTTATGAGCATATCCAGGCTCAATGCCGGAAGGCCTTTTATAAATATCGTTACCAAGATAAAGGCTAACGTACCCACCACCACAAAGGTGGCTGCTATCATACAACAGCGAAAAACATTCTCTTCTATCTTTCTTTTATTTATCATATCAGGACCCCTTCCTTTCTAACCTGAGCAAAATTCCCCATCCGGCGATATTAAACAATATGGACACTATCAATAATATAAATGCTGCCATAAGTACTGCGGCATCATATAACGGCACCGACATCATTTCACCGTATGTGTTGGCGATGAGTGCGGGTAAAGGATACACAGGGTCAAAAATAGATTTTGGGAATGTGTTGAGCGCACATCCTGCAACCATGACTACTGCAATGGTTTCTCCCAGTGCGCGCGACAGACCTAAAATTATAGCAGCAATGATGCCAGGCCATGCCTTTTTTAAGATTACAGACTTTACCGTTTGCCACTTTGTTGCGCCCAGGGACAGAGACGCCTCTCGTATTTCGAAGGGGATGGTTTTCATCACCTCGCCCATGATGGATATCATGATAGGGCAAACCATTATTGCTAACACGATACCACCCGTAAGGGCGGTAAACCCCGTATAATTATCTGAGGCAAAAGGGAAAAAGTGCATTTTTTCGCTCATGAATGGCATAAGGTAATCGCGTACCAGCGGCACAATTGCAACCACACCCCAGACGCCGTAGATTACGGGAGAAATGCCCGCAAGCAAATCAATCACCGGCCTTACCATTTCCCGCGTCCTTTTGTGTGAATATTCTGAAAGATATATTGACGTCAGGATGCTTAAAGGGACAGCAATAATCATTGCAATAATGACAACCCAGAGCGTACCAGTAATAAAACCTGCCAGACCAAATTGACCCTGAGCGGGATGCCAGTTTGCAGAAAAAATCAAATCCTTCAGACCTTTCAATGCCAGTATGGGTCTGGACCTGTGATACAAACCAAATATTATGAGAAATGTTATGCTCAAGACAAATATACACAGCATGAACATTATCTTTTGAGCAACGATATCCTTGAATCTCCTCGTATTCATTTTTTTCTCCAGACTTTAAAATTGATACCTATAACAGAAAACCTTCTCAGCAAGTATCGTTTATTTTTACCTGCGGATACGTCAGATTCCTGAGCCATCCGAATAGTTAAGCTTGCAATATTTCGGCACTTCCACCCCACAAGCTCCTGCAAGGTGTCTCCATCGGCCTGCCCGCGGGTCTTCACCCGGTTGAACCGGAGTGGTGCAGCATTCGCATCCAATACTGGGATAGTTTTGCTGGTGCAAGGGATGTTCTGGCACATCGTTCTCCTGAATATACCGCTGAATCTGAGCATCTGTCCAGTCAAGTATCGGGTGCAAGGTATATCCCTTAGTCCGTGGGTCTTGTATAAGAGTGTCCAATTGTGCACGCCGACCGCCTTCACCACGGCGCAAACCAACCATTACAAGCTTGCGCTCAGAGTGCTTCATGTGGTTGATAAATGGTACCGTCTTGCGCAAATGACAGCATTCTTTCTGGCCATCAACACAGAGATACAATTTCTTTTCGAACCTCTTTTCCTGTTGTTCAGGGGTTAGTTCGGGGTAGAGCGTTATAATATTTAGCTTGTAACGGCGCATGAACTCGTCACGAAGCTGCAATGTTTCCCGGAAGTGGTATCCGGTGTCTACAAAGAGTATTTCGTTCTTGAGACCCATGGTATAAAAGTAGTGCATCAGCACCGAGGCAGTACTCTGCATACTGCTCAACAGGACCGCATCCTGACCCATAGCCTCTACTGCCCACCGGATACGATCCCGGGCCGTTAAGCCCTGGAGCAGTTTATTAGCGACAGCCAGGTCTAGTTTTTTGTCATGTTTCATGGTTAAATTTCCCCAATTTTACTGATGGTATAGGTAATGTTATGGAATGAACCTAAACATTTTCATAAGTTAGTCCCCCTTAAGAAAGGGGGATTCAGGGGGTTGTGTTTTTTCTGGTAATTTTACAACCCCCACTGTCCCACTTTTTTAAGGGGGATTTGTACCGTCAGAAAACCCGCTTAAATAAAATGAAAATTCCTATGCAATTAAATTATCTTCGGAGTTTTTATCCACTCACACATTAAAACTCCTGAAACAAAACGGTAGATAAATATCTTTCGCCAGTATCTGGAAATACGACTACAATTATCTTTCCTTTGTTTTCAGGTCTTGCTGCCACCTGTAATGCCGCATAAGCAGCGGCTCCAGAGGAAATACCTACCAATATCCCTTCTTCCCGTGCCAATTGGCGGGAGAGTGCAAACGCCTGCTCGTTTTTGACCGTGATAATTTCATCGATCACCTTCATATTGAGAATGTCCGGGACAAACCCTGCGCCAATTCCCTGGATTTTGTGTGCGCCGGCTTTCCCTCCCGAAAGCACTGGTGAATCGGCAGGCTCAACGGCAACTATCCTCAGTGAAGGTTTGCGCTTCTTGATGACCTCCCCAACGCCCGTAATCGTCCCCCCTGTGCCCACTCCCCCGACAAAGATATCAATGGTACCGTCTGTATCGTTCCATATTTCTTCGGCTGTTGTCTTGCAGTGTATTTCCGGATTGGCCGGGTTCTTGAATTGCTGGGGCATAAACGAGTTCGGCGTGTTTTTTACCAGTTCTTCAGCCTTGTTTATTGCGCCCTTCATGCCTTCGGCCCCTGGAGTTAACACAATTTCTGCGCCAAATGCCTTCAGGAGCGCCCGTCGTTCTATGCTCATCGTGTCTGGCATCGTTAAAATCAACTTATAACCCCTTGCGGCTGCCACGAAAGCCAACGCAATGCCGGTATTCCCTGAAGTAGGTTCTATGATGACGGTGTTTTTCTTAATGAAACCCGCCTTTTCTGCCGCTTCAATCATCGCGACTCCGATACGGTCCTTTACGCTGGCCAGGGGGTTGAATGATTCCATCTTGGCAACTACCGTGGACTCCAGTCCCCTGATAACATTATTTAATCTGACAAGCGGTGTATTCCCTATCGTTTTGGTAATATCTTCATATATCCTTCCCATATTTTACTCTCCTTTTATAAAACGTTCTTCTATACTTCCTTGTGTAAAGACTTTTCTTTCATTGCTTTTTCGACTCCAAGGCAGCCAGGACATTGCGATGAACCTGCACTCTTTGCCAACAGGTAAAACGAAAAAACCAGGATAAAGACAATTCCGATGTTTACCCCAAGTGCAATCATACTTCTGGAGAATGTCTCTTTGCTTATTTCCTCAGTTAATGACAGGTGGGCATCTATGGCTAGTATCTTTCTTATAGATGCAATAATACCTACCACAAGAAATGGCTGAAAGGTGACCCTGTGTTCACGGAGATACGTTATAACGGTGACAAATATCTCCATAATGATCAAGACAAAGAGTATCTCATTAATTAGGCGAGATATGGAGTTACCATCCATTGACTTCAGATTGATAAAGGCGTAAATCAGAAAGAATACCGCCGAAATAAGCAATGACATGGCTATTATAATGTGAACAGCATTTGACAATATCCCGAGCCATCCGGTAAATTGTTCAACACGAATCTTTTTCATAAACACCTCCGATAATAATTTATAATCCTTTTTGCTCGTAACCTCACGCATCAGCACTTATCCTTAGAAGCTTTGATCGACTTCCGGGGGTGTTTTATACCGGGAGACACCCTGATACATTTTACTTATTTTGATTTTCTAAGCCTGTTGGCTTTTAAGTGTAAGCCTTCCTAATAGGTACCGCGGTATCGCAATCAAATCTTTGAGAGCACAACTGGCATTCGACGTAATTGTCGTTTTCTCGTAAATTAGGTAATACATCACTTTCTATCCGTATTCCCAGTTCAAGAGACTGTTCAATGGTTCGAAAGTTGCTCGTAAAGACCCTGAATTTCTTTTTGTTGCCGCATGTGGAACATGCAAAAAATGTATTTGCTTTCATGTTTTCAACCTCCTTTCATAACGATTATGAAAATTTAAATTATGCTTTCTTCGACTAAAACACAGCGGTAGGAGCCGTCTCCTGACGGCGATTGGCAATGCACAACGGCGTATATATGCCCGGTCGCCAACGGGAGTTGGCTCCTACCATAAACATTGAAATTCCTAAAAATTTAAAAGCAAAAGCGCCATAATCACTGCAAATGCCCCAATAACAATCCAATCCAGCAATTTTTCCTTTTTCTGTGAAACTGAGACCACTTCCTTCTTTTGGTTAACCATAATGGGCAATAACTCCTTTCTCCCCCATCCTCCCCAAAATTATGTAAGGGTGGGTTCGCAAATGCGTAACCCACCCTACATAACTGAAATAACCTTTTAGAAAGGACGGGACTCGTTTTACTCTAAACTCTTTAACACTTTCTCCCGTTCTGCCTTAAGTACAGGGAGGCTTGTTCCCATCTCGTCCACAATCCTTGAGCCTTCATCGGAAAGGGCAAATTTAATAAACTCCTTTACCAGGCCTTGCGGCTTTCCCTTGACAAAGAAGTAATTCTTTCGCGTAGCAGGGTATCTGCCGGACCGTATGCCCTTAATCGCTGCTTCGCGGTTTTCGTAGATTTCGTCAGGGTCGGCAATGCCATTTTCGTTAGAGTCTATGGGTACCAATTTTGCCCCTTTTATCACGGTACCTTCACGAGTAAAAACAAAACCAAAATTAACATATCCAATTCCAACGGGGTCTCGTTTGGCCGCTTCAAGCAAACCCGGATCCCCATAGATACCCACGCCTTTTAAGTCTTCTTGTTTTTTATTACCAAGGTATTTTGCCCAGCTAGCGGCAGCGCCGCAAGAATCGGATCGTGTATAGACATGTACCGGTTTGCCTACTTTGCTGCCCACAACCACATCCCAACTCTCTATAATTCCCTTAATATAAAGTTCGATCAAAGTTTTCTTCTTTACGCCTTTTTTTAAAAGGTCGCCAATCGCTGGATTTTTCTCACTTACCACAGGAAATACCCCGTCGTGCAGGATGTATATGGGAACGATACCCTTTTTAATCTCTGCCGGATCAGGGTCTCGTGAGACCATCCCGATATCCGCAAGGCCCGCAATGGCATCGGCTGCGCCTTTGCCTGCCCCGCCAGCAGATACATCAACCTTTACTTTGGGATGCAATGCCTGGAATGCAGTACCCCACTCTACTGCTGTGGGATAAATTGCCCACGCACCAGACAGGGTCACGGTACCTTTGAGTTCTTCCTCCACAGCGCTCACGATTTCTTTTTCCTGAGCCGATACCATAGCTTGGCTCAAGAACAAAATACTGATTAACGACAAACCACGAATTAATCCTTTCATGTCTCTCTTCTCCTTAAAAAATCTGTATTAAAACGACAACTGAAAGCGGGTGGAGAATACTTTTTCCGTTTGACGATCTCCTCCTCCCGCCGCGCCGCCATCAAAGTAAGTTTCCTCATAGTCGGCCATAATGCGCGTAGCCTTGTTGAGGAACCAGTTTGCGCCCACAGTCCAGGTAGTCGCATGGTTCACCGACTTGTTAGGGTCCAGGAATACAAAAGCATCATTATCGATATCCAACTCGGTCAAGCGTGTTGCGAGTTGCAGGGCGCCCCATCCCCCATTCCGCGGATCGAAGTTATTGCGGGGAGTTACACTCCGGAAGGTATTGTCTTCACCGGTCAGCACATAGGAGGCTTGTACCTGCCAGGCGGTATTGTCCTGTTGAATGGTGCTCTGGCCGCTGGCGTTCGTGCCCGACAATTCTTGCGACGATACCGCGTATTCTCCCAACAATCCGTAGGGCCCATAGTACCAGTAGGCTTGCGGGGAAAAGCGGGAGTGATCGCCATCGGCGGTAAGTTTGGTCGTGCCGGTTACCAGTGCAGTGGTCGAATAATCGACAATCGTATTTTGGCCGTTCGGGCTGGGCAAATTCACCAGACCTCTCTCCTTTGGATGCTCCCAACTGCCGCTCACACCGATACCCAAACCATCGAGTATATCAATACCGCTGTGCTGGAAGGGATGCGCCCAGATGCGGCTGGCGAACTCCTTATTGTCGTCGTTATCCGCATTGTTTGAGAAGCTGTTGTCGCCGCCTCCATTGAAAACACCGAGTTGATAACTGACTAAATTTTTGAAGTCCACGGACCACCATGCTGTCATAACCCGGTCGCATCATAACCCGGCCTGGCGAACTCTCCGTGCAGCATGACGCCGACATCACGGTTGCTTGCCAGGTACGTGGGGTAAGCCCGCTCCAGGAATGTGAAATCGTTGTCACCCTGCAAGCGCTCCAGGATGAGAGGCGCCTTTTGCTTCCCTGACATTAAGACTGGCAAATGAAAAATAGTGGTGTCAAAAAGGCATCTTGCAGACGAACGCTGCCGCCGCCGAAATCAGGCATAATCTTGAAGTCAAAGTATTTTGAACAGCGTACCCTCAAGGCGGATACGGGCTTGCTGGAGTTCGAACTTGTCGTCCGATTGCTGCTGTGTATTATCTTTATCATCCATAAAGAATTTGCCGTCGGTTTACTGAACCGCGCAGACTTACGACATGTGTGCCATCGGATGAAGTGAATCGGAGTCCAGTGCTGCTGGGCTTCGAATTTCGGCGCTTTTTGGCGTTCTCCATATAGATTCCTGCCCCACATCAACTTTTGCTCCAGATCTTCACCTTTTGATCCAAGGCTTTGATGTCCGGCTGCGAGCTAGTCGGTACGATTGCAGGTTTTTCGGCGCGAAGTCTTGCGTTTTCCTGCTCGGGCTTCCAGCCGCCGATCAAGTTCTCGATATGCCGTTCAATTTTCCAACCGTTGTTCTGATTCCTTTATTGCCATATCTGCAGTTTCTTCTGCATGAGATGACGTTGTTAAAAAGTAAAGGCTGATTATCAGCCAGCTAAAAACAGGAAAATTCTCATTGCTTTTTCTCCTATAAGTTTCCTGCTTCCAGTTGACTGGTCAGCCTGAAATATTTTATTGATAATTCAATTTTTCTTCCCCGTTGACTCGTTGGTGTATTTTTTTCTATCGCTATTCACCCCTTTCAAATTTAACGGATTTTGCCCATCAATGAACTTTTCAGTTCGGTCGATTTGAACCACTTTAGAATCTTGTACCGTTATCTGTACATATATACCCGTGTCAAGGTTTTTTATTGCTCTTTAGAATCTGTGTTATAAACTTATCTTCTTTTTCCTGTATTACTCTTGAATTCTTCTTTCATTTTCGTTCCTTTGCGAATCTATATATTCTTCAATGTCTATAACTTAGTAGAATATTGCTAAAATTTTAAAGAGGTGATCAAATTAACCCCTTGTAACATTGTGCTTTTTTACAAGCAGTATCTGCAAAAGTACTGTATTCGAAATATTTCATTAAAGTAACCTCTCTATAGTTCATGGTATAGACTTTTATTTCAAGTGCCTCTATAACTAATGCATATATAATTTCACAATTTTATAGTAGTAAAATAATAGTTTAAATCATCTAAATGTATCCTTGCTCCATTTACAAAATGCTACTTCCCCAGTTAGTCCAATTATCTTGT
>JAXMAC010000031.1:0-31217 GCA_046350595.1 Candidatus Brocadiaceae bacterium
GGTCTATGTTATACTATGCTTTTGCAAATCATCGGGCTTTGTATCGGGTTCACGGGGTGCTTCAACGGGAATTCGCGTAATCTTGTCTATCGGTGTTATCTCTTCAATATTTTTCTTGCTTCCTGCCCCCAGATCCTTGAATTTTCTGGCAGAAGGGAGCACGCGTCCTTCAAACGAGGCTATTGCCGCATTAAACGACTCCGCAGCCCTGCCGAGAGAGCCTCCAAGTTTTGAAAGGTGTTCCACCATCGTGGCTATCCGCTCGTGGAGTTCCTGGCCGAGTTCGCTGATCTTCTGTGCATTTTCGGCGATTTGTTCCTGTCGCCACCCGTAGTGTACCGCACGGAGGAGTGCAATCAGGGTTGTTGGCGTTGCGAGGATGACACGCTGGTTAACCCCCTCTTCAATCAGCGCAGGATCTTGCTCTAATGCCGCGCTGAAAAATGATTCGCCAGGTAGGAAGAGAACGACAAATTCAGGCGTGGGTTGAAACTGGTCCCAGTAGGATTTTGCGCTGAGTTTTGTTATATGATTTCGAATCTGTTGCGCATGGCTGCTCATCCTTGACAAGCGCATTTCGTCATTGGGAGATTCTAATGCATCGAGGTATGCCTGGAGGGGCGCCTTGGCATCGATGATAATATGTTTATTACCGGGTAGTCGCACAAGGACATCGGGGCGTAAACGCCCGTCTTCTGTTACTATGGTTTGTTGTTGATAGAAATCGCAATATTCGATCATTCCTGCAATCTCTGCTACCCTTTTGAGTTGGATTTCACCCCAATGGCCCCGTACTGCCGGGGTGCGAAGCGCCTTGACCAGATTCCCCGTTTCGGACTGGAGCTTTTCCTGGGTCGTGATGAGGGATTTGACCTGTTCGGTCAAACTTCCGTAGGCATGTTGACGCGTCTTTTCTAATTCTCTGATCTGGGTATCTACCTTTTCCAGTGATTCTTTAATAGGGGCAACGAGGTTTTCCACGGACTTTTGCCTTTGCTCCATATCTCCCTTTGCTTCTGTATGGTATCTTTCAAGGGTCGTTTTTGCCAGTTCAAGAAAGGTCTGATTATTGCTTCTCAGCGCCTCAGAAGAAAGAGCTTTGAAGGCGTCCTGCAATCTTACGGTAGCTTCATTCAGGATGGCTAATTTTTCATGTGCAGTCTTGCGTTCGTGTTCAAGGGTGGTTTCCAGCCTGACAACCGACTGTTGAAGCACAGAAATAATTTCATTCTTTTGCCCCAGAATAGTTTGTGTATGTGTTAAATCTTCTTGCGCTATGGCAAGCCGTTCGTTCAGCATGGTAAGTCGCGGCCTGCCGATCAACCAAATAATAATACTCCCTGACAAAATACCGCCAATTGCCGCAATGATTAACCAATAAATATCCATATTGGAGTGAGTATATAAAGAGAGATTAAAAAGGGCAAGGGGAAATCTTCGCTATCTGTATGATAGGGGACGACAAATAAAAGCTGAGGTTGGGTATGAATTCAAAGTTTTTTAGATACCAGTTATTCCTAATCTAACGTAATATATCCCGTATCTTCACTATATGCAAAAAGCTCTCCGTAACGGGCCCAACCGGTAAGTATATGAAACATCTTGAATGGATCCTCCTGGGGCAGATGGAGGACAAGTTCTTCCTCAATATGGTCGCGTTCAAGTCTGCCCCTTGGAGCTTTTTTAAGCATTTCCATGATGCGTCGGTAAATGGCTAATTTTAATAGCTGTTCTTTCCAAATCCGTTTCCCGTTTGCAATATCAGATTTAATAAATTTTTCTCCCAGTTCCGTAAGTAATATTTTTTGCTTTGGGGTATCAACAAAATCCAGTAGCTCCGCTGCTTTGGTGATGTTGATCAAATGGCCAAACTCCTTGTGTATTTCTATTGCTAATCGAAAGATATCCTCTTCTCCCTTATGGGCATCAAGGACTTCGAGGAGACCTGTGATTTCATTGACTGATACGTCAGGCAGAGGCTCCAATACGATCTCTGTTGGCTCCTTAACAGGGAGTGCCGGTACCTCCTCATCGGGAATAATGGCATTCGTTATAATGCGGTGAATGCGGTCAACAAAGGTAATAAATTCCAGGCTTCGGGAATCCCGGGGACGAGAAAGTGGATTTTGGAGGATGCTGCGAATAGTGCCGGGATTACTTCCCATAATTACGATGCGGTCTGCCATGTAGACAACCTCTTTAATATCATGACTGACCATGAAAATGGTTGTGGGATTTTTTTCTACGCATGCCCAGATATCCAATAACTCTGAGCGTAAAGTCTCGGCGGTTAACGCGTCTACCTGTGAAAATGGTTCGTCCATACAGAGAATCTCCGGCTCAACCACAAGGGCGCGGGCAATGCCCACCCGCTGTTTCATACCGCCGGATAATTCCCTCGGATAAGCCTCTTCATACCCTGCAAGGCCGACCAGTCGGATATAAGTATCCGCAAGCTGCCGGATTTTATCTGACGGCAACCCTTTTGCTTTTAAGACGATTTCGACATTTTCGAGTACCGTCATCCATGGATACAAGGCAAAATTCTGGAATACGATGCTCACGCCGGGATTAATACCTTTTAAAGGCACACCCTGATAAATAACCTCTCCCGATGTTGGACGAATTAACCCTGCCAGCGCTCTGAGTAATGTGGATTTTCCACAGCCTGACGGGCCCAGCAATGCCACGATTTCCTCACGATAAATGGATAAACGAATATCCTTGAGCACGGTTACCGGATTGCCACCGGGATGAATAAAATGATGATTGATATCCTTCAATTCGCATAATAAATTTGGTTCTTTTGTGAGTTCAGACATATGGTTCAATGTTCAATTTTTTGTAAGTTTTTTACAATCCCATGTACTTCTTATCAGGAGGTGAAGTTTGTTTATGATGGAAAGATTGCTTCGTTCCGCCTGCCTGTGCGTGACCGCACGCAGACAGGCTCGCAATGGCCCCAGACGACTAAAGTCGTCACTACAAACACTCGCAATGACAACGCGCCGACGTAACCCTGACAGGCTTTTAAACCCTGTCAGGGTTGTGTCGTTGCGAGGGTCTTTTCCGAAGCAATCTCCCCGCTTTCACAAGAGAATTGGTTGCGGCGTAGCTGCGCTACGTAATTTACAACACTCTTGGACTAATTCATGGAATATTTATTTTCAGCTATACGGTAAAGGGTTCTCCATACAACGCGGTTGAAGATCACAACAAAGGCGGACATGGTTAATACTGCGCCCGTCAAGAGAGCAAAATCGGCGCTTTCCGCTGATTGGCTGATCATGGCGCCAAGTCCCTGAGTCGAAAGTGTTTTTCCCCGAAACATGGTGTATTCAGCTACGATGCTCGCATTCCATGCCCCTCCGGCGGCCGTTACCCATCCTGTTACCAGGAAAGGAAAAACAGAGGGTATATAAAGATTTTTTATTCGCTGCCAGCGGCTCATGTGGAAAAGTTTTGATGTTTCCCGTAAATCTGCGGGTATGGATAGGGTGCCGGCTATTACGTTAAAGAGGATATACCACTGTGTGCCCAGTAACATGAGGATGACACTTCCGTATGCGAGGCCAACGCCAACTTTATGTAAAAAGATAATAATGAGCACAAACAGCATGGGCGCAGGGAAGGATGCTACAACCTGGATTACGGGCTGAAATATACGTGAGAGTTTTGGAGAAAGTCCAATTGCAAGTCCCGCGGGCAGTGTCCACAATGTCCCGATTGCTACGGCTGATAATACCCTGGATAAGGTCAGACATCCGTACCATATAATGAGACGCCAACCTGATAAGGATATTGACTGCAGCATGTGGTACAGTTTCCAGCACCCAAATCCAAAAACACCGACAAAGGCAGCGTATATCATCCAGCTAACTATACGTAATACAAAATGTATTTTTGTCGGATATTCCCCTACCGTCTTTTTTTTAGAGAAGAGCGCATTAAGTACAAAATTTATAAAGAAACTGAATATGCTGCTTATATACCATAAGAGGCCTGCCTTTCTCAGCCAATTCAGGAAAAATGAAGATGTGGCAACTTGTGAGCGTGTGTCTTCTATCTTGAATTTTTGAGACCATGCGACTACGGGTCTCCATAGAAACAGGTCAAGAAATACAATCATCGTAATCATGGCAGCAACGGCATATCCCATTGCCGGAATATCTCCGTGGTTGACTGCCACACTCATGTAAGAACCAACGCCGGGGAGACGGAAATCGTGATGTCCCAGCACAAATGCCTCGCTGACCATCAGGAAAAACCAGCCGCCGGACATGGACATCATACTATTCCACACAAGCCCGATAGCGGCGTAAGGGACTTCAATCCATTTGAATGACTGCCACCAGTTAAACCTGAACGTACCGGCCACCTGCCTCATATCTGCAGGCACATTGCAGATGGAGTGGTAAAAGCTAAACGTCATGTTCCATACCTGCCCGGTGAAAATCATGATGATGGCAGCGAGTTCCAGGCCAATATTTGACTGATGAAATATACCTACCAGAGATACGACAAGCCCAGGCATGAATCCGAGAACGGGGATACTCTGGAGGACATCGAGGAGTGGCACAAGTACCTTTTCTGCAACCTTATCTTTTGCAGCCCAATAACCGTACATCAGGGTAAATACCAATGAAAGTCCATACGCAAGAATGCCACGCACCATGGAAAAGAAGGTATATTTCGGCAATGCCCAGGGATTGAGGTCAATCTCGACCACGGGACTCCAGACACCCGTCCATTCTTTTTTGACTGATACCAACCCATAAAAAAGGCCTGCAATGCCGAGTATAAGAAAAAAATCTATCCACCGGAAACGAAACGGCCTGTGGGGAATTGCAAAACCACCCCATATTTTATAGAAGATTTTTGCTACGTGATTTGACATGGAATAATTATTTTATGCAAAAGAAAAATTCATTTTATTTATCCGGACTTGCAGTTATTTTACTCCCTCTTCCTGCCTTAAAGTATTTCTGTGCATTTCCCTGATTGACAGAAACTTCTAAAAATCCTGCGCTGCCAAAGAGGATAAGGGGTTTGCCTGTTTTTCCATCCACATAAGTATTGCTTAACCCAGTGATTTTTCTTTTTCCCAGGGTTACTTCCAGGTGTTTTCCCGCAGTCTTTAAATCCCATATATGTTTTTTTGTAATATTGGTTATAAGGTTTCCGAACCGGTCTATCGATATAATCTGGCCAATGATGTGTTCCATCTTTGTTCGGGTGGGTTCAGGGATGTCAAGTTTGTTTAATTGCTGAATGTGTGTACCCAGTTGTTGAGGTTTAATGCCACAGGATACATACGCTGCAACGGGTGCGAATACGTCCCTGCCGTGGAATGTACGGGAAGGTTTTCGGAGGAAGTATGTGGTATTTGTTATACGAACGATTTCTTCCGGCGCTTCTTCCTGTAAGATGAAACTGAGGATTCCATTGTTCGGCACAAGGAAGAAATAATCACGTATTTTAACGCAAACAATATCCCTCTTGCCGCCAACGCCGGGGTCGACCACTGCCGTGTGTATAGTACCTTTTGGGAAGTATTTGTATGATGTGTAAAGGAGGTATGCGCCTTGAAATACGTCCTGTGGCGGGATTTCGTGGCATATGTCGATTATATGCGCACAGGGATTAATTCCCGCAATAACGCCCTTCATGATCCCCACGTAAGCGTCCTGATGGCCGAAGTCCGTTAATAGTGTGATTATAGAGAAATGCCGCATAATTATATAGTTGGAGATACTCACAAAGTTTGTTTTTTATCTGTTTCCGTGTTTATGTGTACCTGCCTGAATATAAAAATACGGTAACGATAAAATATATTGATTTCAAGAACATTCTCACACGGGAATTTACTTCCTGGTTTTCTTAAAACGAAGTAAAGTATGGGGCAATGGATATGTTTTTGTTGATAGTCATCACCATTTTTGTTTCAATATCTTTTGAGAATTCGAGAGAAAACAACCCCCTGATTTCCCCTTTTGAAAAGGATGCGCTTGATTAAATCAGGTCGGTTGCATATTAAGGCCGGATTTTGCATGAAACGGAGGGAGTATGGATTACATTCCAAATACCGAACGTGATAAAGAATTAATGATGAAGGAAATGGGAGTATCTTCTTTTGATGCGCTTTTAAGCGATATTCCTGAATCCTTGAGGAAGTTTTCGTTGGCGCTTCCGCCTGGTCTTTCTGAGCCGCAGGTATTAAGTGTATTGAAAGACCTCAGCAATAAAAACACAAACACGGAAAAACATATTTCCTTTCTAGGCGCCGGAGCCTATGAACACTATATCCCAACTGTTGTAGACCACCTGGCGTCGAGGGGTGAATTTTTTACGTGTTATACGCCCTATCAACCGGAGGTGAGCCAGGGCACGCTCCAGGTCATTTACGAATTTCAAACATTAATGTGTGAGTTGACAGGTATGGATGTGGCGAATGCATCCATGTACGACGGCTCAACTGCCCTTGCGGAGGCAGTCCTGTTATCTTTGCGTTTAAAGGAAAAGAACAAGATTATCTGCTCGCGTGCAATTCACCCGGAATACCGCCGGGTAATGAGAACATATTTAGAAGGATTGTATACAGAAATTGTTGAAATAGATACGCCGGAAGGAATAACGGATATCGGGCAATTAGAAAAGGCGGTGGACGACAGGACTGCCGCCGTGCTTGTCCAAAATCCAAATTTCTTTGGTTATATAGAAGATATGGAGGCCATCTCAACAATTAGCCATAAGTATGATACGCTCTTTATAGCCTGTGTAAATCCCATTTCCCTGGGCATATTAAAGACACCTGGTGAATACAACGCGGACATCGCAGTCGGAGAAGCGCAGGTGCTGGGAAATTATTTGAATTACGGCGGGCCATATCTGGGTTTCTTCACGGTAAAAAAAGAGCTCCTGCGCAAGATGCCGGGCAGAATTGCCGGCGAGACGGTGGATAGCAAGGGGCATCGGTGCTTCGTTCTTACCCTGCAGGCCAGAGAGCAGCATATACGGCGGGAGAAAGCAACTTCAAATATCTGCACCAACCAGGCGCTCCTTGCATTACGGGCATGCATCTACCTCTGTGCATTAGGAAAAAAAGGCATGGCAGAAGTCGCCAACCTGAATGTTCAGAAAAGTCACTATGCCCTTGAAAGATTATGCACATTGGATCTCTTTGAACCTAAGTTCCAAAAGCCTTTTTTTAATGAGTTTGTTTTAAAGTCTAAAGACGGTTTCCGTATAAATAAAGCGCTGGAGCATTTACTTAAGAAAGGGATTATTGGCGGATTAGAAGTTTCCGGATGGTATCCCGATTTGCCAGATTGTTTGCTTTTATGCGTAACAGAGACAAAAACCAGAGAATCCATCGAGAGGCTGGTTATAGAATTGGGTGAATTATGGTAAAAAGTAGGATAATTTTGTTACCATGTAACTTCAATATAAGTCCTTTTATTATACGATGCAGAAGGGCTTATCTTGTTCTGATAACAATTTTACTTGAAACTTGATGTGTCGTTTGCTATTATGCATGTGCGTATTTTTGCCAAATTTAATATTAAAAGTAGTTAATGTAAGGCATTAGAAACTTAAAGTACACCAGAAGGGGGTATCCAATGTCTAGTTGTGGCTCAAAAGCAAAAGCAGTAATGGTTGTATTGGTAGGCGTTTTCGGATTACTATGTGTTGGTTTCGGAGTTTCGGTTACAGAAAAGTACAGATTGCAAAAAGAGCGGGTGCATGCCCTTGAAAAACAGCTGAGGGCGGGGAGAACTGAGGTTCTGAAAGTACCGGACCTTATGGCGAATTTGGACAAGGTCGAGGTTGCAAAGAAAGAGGTAGAGGGTAAATTTGCCGCCTGCGCTTCAGAAAAAGACGCTTTGGTGGCAAAAGCGGCTGAGTTACAGAAGGAGGTCGACACCTTTGGCGCTATTAAGGTTGCCGTAGGCGTTCAAATCAGCGGTTTACAGACTACTATTCAGGAACAACAAAATAAGCTTAATGCCCTGGAAGAAACAAGAGGAAAATTGACACAGCAGCTTGCAGCCATTGAAGAGGAGAAAAAAGGACTTTCTGAAAAAGCAGACATGCAGACATCTGATATGAAGAGGCGCAACGATGAGATCAAGAACCAGCTTGTTTATTTTACCGAGGCAAAGAGGTTGGCCGATCAGGAACTTGCAGAAAAGCAGAAGGCTCTGTCTGATCTTCAGAAGGCAAAAGAGGAATTGGAAAAAGAGCTAGCAAAGACCAAAATGCAGGAGCCAACATCTGCTCCTCAGAGTTCTTTATCAACTCCACGCTTTCCGCTTATGGATGCTTCCGCAGGAAACGTTACGGACGAATTGGATAAAACTTTTGCTTTGCTCCGCGAAAGGATTACCTCGCCCGAGATTGCTCTGGATGAGGTAAGCGTTCTTCTTTCAAGGATGGATAAGGCCTTAAAGAGTTTAAGATAAGGATCGTCAAAAATTTGTTTTTTATAAAAAAGGGGGAGAATATAAGTCTCCCTCTTTTTTTGTATTAAATCCCTCCATACGTTGACGATGAATCCCAGTTTAAAATTTTTATGTTGACGGGGGCGTGTTGTTTCTCCACAGCCGATTTCTGTGCCTTTGCGGATACTTTCTAAATCTTTTTCAGCAATAATTCCGTCAATCAATACCTCGTATATCCTTGGGATGTTATTTTTCGGGTCTGTGAGTCTGTCTCCGAAGGCGGTACGTTGGTGAATATTAACAGTCCTTCAGAATTCCGATCAAGTCTTCCAACAGGAAACAACCAGTCATCAATATCCTCAAGCAAGTCATACACTGTTTTTCTGCCGAACTCATCCTGTCTTGTTGTTACATAACCCGCTGGTTTACGAAAAAGGATGTAGAGTTCTACAAGCGGTTTATTATCCAGGAGAATCTTATCGCGGGAATTGATCTGTATGCCTGGGTCAAAAATAGTATGCCGTTTAATTTTACGAACTCTTTGTCCTTGATGAGACATACTTTCCAGCTATTCCTGTAACACATAACAATATATCGCTCCGATGGAGCCTGACAACGGAGCATCGAGAATTTCATGGAGAAAATGGCGCGGAAACTTGATAGAATAGTTGCAATAATTTGGTTTTTTCAAAAAACTAAATTGATACTATAAAACTGACTTTAATGAGGCAGATGGGCTTCGCATAACTCATGGATTACTATGATACGAGAACTAAAAACGAAAAAAAATAAGTTATCTTCTCTCGGACGCAAGCCGCTTCCCCACTTCCCCGGATGGTGGGTGGCCATTGGACCAGGGGTCGTATGGATGGCCCTTGCGCAGGGCAGCGGAGAATTGATCTGGTGGCCGTATATCGTTGCAAAATACGGCCTGACCTTTCTGTTCCTGCTGATACCAGCCAGCCTGCTGCAATATCCCATTACCGTGGAAATCGGGCGCTACACCCTTCTTACCGGCGAAAGTATCTTTCACGGTTTTATCCGCCTGAACCGATGGTTCGGCATATTCCTCTGGGCGTTGATGACTCTCTCATTCCTGTGGTTCGGCGCATTCGCATCTGCGGGAGGAACGGCGATGGCAGCGCTTACCCACTTCCCTTTAGGTTGGGGCCAGCGCGGTCAGGCACTATTCTGGGGTTACGCCTCTATTGCGGTATTCCTTACGGCCATCCTTTTAAGTAAGGTGGTTTATTCGCTTATTGAACGGTTTATGAAGGCAGTTGCAGTACTTACCGTAGCCGGACTGCTCTGGGCATGTATGCAACCGGAGGTATTCCACGCTGCGCCTGCATTCTTAAAAGGGCTTTTTTGCCCACATGCTCCGATGCCGCGTCCATGGGATAACAACGATGCCAGCAAGCTTCTTACCGCAATTACCTTTGCCGGCCTGGGTGGTTTCTGGATCCTGTTTTACTCATATTGGGTGCGTGACAAGGGTAATGCCATGGCGGATCATATGGGTCGCATAACCGGCCTAATCAGTGGCAAACCAGAAACAATCACAAGTGATGGGAATCTGCCGGACGAATCACTGGAAAGCGCTCAACGATGGAATTACTGGAGACGCTATCTTGCCGTTGATTCCCTGACGGGCATCTGTGGGAACCTGTTTACAACCCTCATGACCTGTCTGCTGGCCTATGCCCTGTTATTCCCCAAGGGTCTCCTACCAAACGAATACGAACTGGCTGTTGTACAGAGCAGATTTTTCGAAGTAAGTTGGGGCTACATAGGGCGTGTTATATTTCTTGTCGTGGCTGCAGCCTTCCTGACTGATACCTGGCTGGCCACTGCGGATGCCGTAAGCCGGATACAGGCAGACATCGTACATATCCTTTTTCCCAGAAGCCGTCGCTTCGAACTGCGTCACTGGTATTATTTCTTTCTGGGGGTGTTGACTGTGGTCACTTCCTGTACTATGCTGCTCAATGCACCGGGTCCGCTGATTCTGACCAGTGCCGTTATCGGCTTTGCCGGTACGGTAATTTTCCCCGTTGCCCTTTATCTCTTGAACTACCGGATTCTAGCGCCAAATCTACCGTTTTGGGCTCGTCCTCGAAAATGGTCGCAGGGGCTTCTTGCTGTATCTTTTCTGGCCTACCTGGCGCTCGCCGTTACGTACCTGTGGGTAACATTGTCTACAAAGTAATCCAATATCACTTATATAATTTTCTATACAATTCACTATCGTTAGTAGCGAGAATTTTTGGAGAAAATTGCGTAGAAACTAGATATAATATTTAAAATAAGACTACAAGGAGATTTTTACATGGTTTTTTTACGTTTTTGTACAGCAATTATTGGCCTGATTATACTCGCCCCCCTTTTGGCTTACTCCGGGACTCCCGATTCGAATAAAGGAGTAGCTTCGCCCAGCCCCCGTTTTACGGATAATAGTAACGGTACAGTAACGGACAACCTTACCGGATTGATATGGTTGCAAAATGCCAATGTTGCAGGGGCGAGAGTATGGGCTGATGCCCTGGCTGATGTGGAGAACCTGAATAGGGATGGAATGATGAATGGAACTTCTGCCGGTGATACGAGCAACGGCGGCAGTCACCAAAAAGACTGGCGCCTGCCAAATATAAATGAGTTATCAAGCCTGACTGATTCAAATAACAACAATCCTGCCCTTCCATCGGGCTACTCTCGCTTCTTTAGCGGAGTGCAGTCGGACGGCTACTGGTCGAGTGATACCCTCAAGGGCGGTATGGCATATGCGTGGATCGTGAACTTGAGCGATAATGGCATTATGGACACTGCCCACAAGACCGAATCTTACTATGTATGGCCTGTTCGCGCAGGAAAATAGATTCTTTGCTATTTTGGGGGGATAAATAGAGAATAAATAGGGATACAGCCCAATTTCTTCTATCCTCCGTTCTTTGTCCTACCTATGATGGGAAATAGTCCCTGTGAACCCTCATTTTCACATTATTCATTCGGGAATTTCAGGAAAAAGGTATGGTTAACGGAAGTAGCCCATAGGGTGTGACTGCAATTAACCATACCTTTTTTCGATTAAATTCAAGATGATACGAGTACAAACAACTAATTTGTCATGGTCTTGACGGACTTTATGAGCTTTTACTATTTTCGCTTGCAAGACCTATTTGTAGAAGTTTGTAGCCTCAGTTTCTTCAACGGGCCTCTTCAAACAATCCTCTATCATGTTAACCTTGAAACGGACGTCACCTGGATTTATTGCTTTTACGATAACTTTCCAACTTGCCTTGTCCTTTGGCGCAAGACTTGGCAATGGTACAAATAGCACCGTCTTACCATCAGCACAAGTACCCTGCGTAGGGCCTGAGGATGATACATATTGCATGGTATCCTCGAGTGTACATGCTATCTTGACATTTGTGCTGTAATCAGACCCCTGGTTAGTTACCGTGATCACATACGTTTCATTACCTCCGACCTCTATAGGGTCTTCTATATCAATTACTTCTAATAAAATCGCAGCAATACCAAGCACATGCGTTGTTACTGATGCAGACGCTGATTTTGCACAGGTTGCTCTAACGGTTGCAGTATTTTTTACTTCTCCAAGCCCGTTGTCTCTTAACGTAATACTGGTTTTTCTGGAACCGCGGGGCTCCAGAGTTCCTATATTCCAGGCGACCGTATTCCCCGTGAGTACACCACCATGGCTGGCGCTTACAAATGAAGCGTTTCGTGGTATTATATCCTCAATAACCGATGATGCCGCAGCCCCATCTCCTTTATTGTTTATAACGATATTATAGGTAATGTTGCGTCCTGTGTAAGTCCTTTCCGGCCCCGTTTTGCTAATCGTGAGCACCGGTTGCCTTACGACTGTTGTTGTAGTATCGGATTCAGAACTCAGTCCCTCATCAGCAACCAACGATGCAGTATTATTAAACTTACCGGTTCTGTCTGCTTTGACTGTTAAAGTAATTTCCCTGGATTCTCCGGGTTTTAACATACCAATTTCCCTGACCACGCTACTTTCGCCGTCTGTCGTTCTCCATCCCGGTGGCAGAGAATCCTTCACCTGTATATTTTGCGCAACACCGGTACCTGTGTTCGTTACTACCAGGGTTATTGGTATTGTCTCGCAAAGCAGAACCTCAGGCGGTGCACGTTTGGCAATTTTTAACTTCGGCTGTACAACATTTGTTATTACGCAAAGCGGTGGTAGGTTATAGGTAACGTCTGTACAAAACGGCATGTCTCCCGTTTCCATGGCTATACCGGTGACACGTATTTCCCTCGTTTCATTTGGCCCTAAATCTCCGATAAACCATTTTGCAGCGCCAGCACCTATCCCCTTACCAATCTTAGGAATGGAGTTTTTTAGTTTATATTTGTGTGAAAAGGTTTCTGTTACTTCCACATCTTTTACCTTTTCAGCGGTAAGATTGTTGATTTTAATAAGGTAATCAAAGAGTTTTCCAGCCTGTATTTCACCGGGGGCATTCTTCTCCAGAGATATGACTCCATATCTTTTACTGCTCGTGGAAGATACCGTATTATTTTCACTCTTTTCGTATGATCCTTTTGTTTCCTTGGTATGGAGGCGTTCGTGCCTGGTGACTGGTTTCTCTTCTATGTGTCCATGGGCGTATGGCGGCTTATCGTTTATGGCGGAGCTACTTTGGTAATAACTACAACCGCCCATACACGAAATGACCATAAGAAAGAATATTGCTAACGGGTTTCCAGTTTTCTGTCTACTCATAAATAACCCCTTTCGAAAAACTCAGTAAAAGAAGAAAGCCGGTGCGTTGATAAACGCCCCGGCTTTCTTCATACGAACATGTTGAGATATACGTCAATAATCTCATAGAGACGATAACCTCACGCAGAATCAAACTCTTTCAAAAATACAACTAATCAGATTCTTACACAAAAGGATTAATAATTCTTGTAGAAGTTCGTTGCCTCAGTTTCTTCAACATTTCTCTTCAGACAATCTTCGATCATGTTGACCCTGAAACGAACGTCTCCTTCTCCCATAGCCTTCACAACAACCTTCCAGGTTGCCTTAGCCTTTGATGCAAGGGTTGGTAAAGGATCAAAGATGACCGTCTTGCCATCAGCGCATGTGCCCTTTGTCGGACCAGAAGTTGATACAAATTGCATCGCATCTTCAAGCATGCAGGTAACTTTGACATTTGTGCCAGTATCTGAACCCTGGTTAGTTACCGTAATCTCGTATGTTTCGTTGCCGCCAACCTCAATTGGGTCTTCTATATCAATTACCTCAAGTAGGATAGCTGGAATTCCCAATACCTCCGTGGAAGCAGCAGCAGACACAGATGCGGCACAACCAGCCTTGGCTGTCACAACATTGTTCACAATGCCAATGCCCGCAGGGTTTAAAGTTACACTGACTTTTCTGGAATCATTCGGTTGTAAAGTGCCCAAATTCCAGGTTACCGCACTACCAGCGACTGCTCCGCCCTGGCTGGCGTTCGCAACTGATGCATTTGAAGGTACTGCGTCTTCAATGATTGTCGAAGCTGCGGCTCCATCACCCTTATTCGTTACAACAATATCATAAGTAATTTTACGACCCACATAAACCTTAGCTGGTCCTGATTTGGAGATTGCAAGCACAGGTTGTTTTACTACGGTTGTGGTTTGATTAGATTCACCACTCAAACCTTCAGCGACAACCGTTGCACTGTTAGTAAATGTTCCTGTTTTATCAGCCTTAACTGTTAAATTAACATCTTTGGATTCTCCGGCCTTTAAGGTGCCAACATCGAGCACAACGTTGGATTTACCATCCACGGTCTTCAATCCAGGTGGTAAAGAATCTTTTATCTTTACGTTTTCAGCTACACCAGTTCCTGTATTTTTTACCGTGAAAGTTACCTGTATTACATCGCACAGCAGAACCTCTGGTGAAGCACGCTTTGCAATAGTCAATTTTGGCTCTAAAATCATCGGGTCTATACAGATTTCAGGTAACCTGTAAGTTACATCCGTGCAAAACGGCATACTTCCGCTTTGCGTAGGAATACCACAAACCTTAATCACCTTAACCTCTTGTGGACCAAAGTCACCAAGGAACCATTTTCCTGTGTCACCACCGCCCTCCATTTTAGGCTCAGAACTCTTTACTTGAAAATTCTTAGGAAGGTTTTGAACTACTTCAACATTCTTAACATTCCTCTTCGTCAGGTTGGTAACCTTAATTGTATAACAATATGGTACGCCGACCTTTCCAGTTCTTGGCCCCGTTTTTTCCATGTGAATAACACTGCAACAATCTTTGTCATTGGTAGGCCATGCGCCATCTGTCGTAAGCATGTCGGATTCTACCTTTGGAGGCGCTTCTACTTTTTTCGGTTGCCCGCCATGTTCAGCGCGCATATGACTTTCCGGCGGTTCTGCTTCAACATGACCATGATAATAGGGTGGTTTTTCATCGGTATGCGACACCCCTGTCATTGTTCCACAACCATATATGCCGAACGCCAATGTGCTCATAACGAACGGCAATGTAAATATACTCTTTTTCCACTGCATATTTATTCCTCCTTTTAAAAATTTATAAAATAAAAGACTACGTGCAGACCAATAAAGTATAGGCACGAAACTGCACATTTTCATGCCCTTTTGTAAGCCTTATGCTCATGATTGTTTACTCTGTAAAAACATCTTTTTTTGTAAGTTTTTCACAATTCCATTTACTTCTTATCAGGAGGTGAAGTTTGTTTATGAGGGAAAGATTGCTTCGCTCCGCTCGCAATGACCCCGGACGACTAAAGTCGTCACTACAAACGCTCGCAATGACAATGTGCTGTGTACCATTAAAGAACATAGTAAGTGTCATTGCGAGGGTCTTTTCCGAAGCAATCCCCCCGTTTTCATAAAGAAGAATACGCTTCTTTTCTATTTCATTTTCGATTCTTAATAACATAGCAAAGCCAATACCTAATTCATTGGATTTTAAATATCTCAGCTAACCTGTTGAAATAAAACAAATTATTGCTAAAATAAACGAAACGCGTATAACTTATAAATTGAAAATAAATCTAAGAACATGGAATATATATCTAAAATTGTTGACAAGCAACAGGTGATTGGTATAAGAAAAATATCGTTTTTAGGTCTTATATTTCTACTGTTAACGATAATTCTGCATCTGCTACGTCAATAAGCAGTATCAATAAAAATCATAGCGCAGCTAAGCCGCAACCAGTTCTCTTGTGAAAGCGGGGAGACTGCTTCGAAAAAGACCATCGCAATGACACTTACTATGCACATTGATGACACACGGCACGCTGTCATTGCGAACGGAGCGAAGCAATCTTTCCATCATAAACAAATCAGATGCTACCGTTTTAAAAGATAGTAGAGTTGTCCAAAGGTATTCATATCTCCCGCCTCGTGCATTGCCTGGTCGCCAATTCCGTGGTACACATCGGCGCGCGCCGGGGTTTGAATTGCGCTTCCGGTATCCTGATCCAGCACAAAGAAGGATTTTTCAACACCCCCTGTTTTCTGGAACCACCGGGATTTCTTTTTTCTGGGTTCTATAACCGCAAAAGCCAATGCCCCCGCAGGAAAGACTTTTTTATCTGTGGCAATACTCCTCATGGGGGTTACAGGAACATTGATCGAACCATACGGAGTCGCATAGTCGACTATTTTGAAAAAGATAAACCGGTCATTTCTCTTAAGATAAGAATCTAATTCTCCCGGATGTTGTTTAAAGTACTCTATCAGGGTTGTAAGCGTCAAATCTTCTTCGGGAATCTTTCCATCCATTACCAGCATACGCCCAATACTATTGTATTTATGGCCCGAATCTGCTGCATATCCGACGTATGCCTTTTCCCCTGTTGGCAGTCTGATTTGTCCGGATCCCTGAACGTGGATAAGATAGGCATCGAGTTTGGATTTCAGGTAAGCAATTTCATTCCCTTTTAAGAGATTGCGTTCTTCGATTTCGCGTCGGCTATAATAAGGCTTTCTAAAATCGGCCGGCAATTTATAAAGGGGGTAACGAAATTCCCCTGTTGGTGTGAGACTTCCATCATATATTGGCGTCCCATAACCGGTGAAATGCACCTGTCCGTTGTATTCTTTTCCAATTGCCTGAAATACCCTGAAATTTTTAACGACAAAATCGTTTATTTCTTCATTACTTCTGCACCGGGACAGGCCTTCGCGGAAATATCGTAAAGTGTCTTCCAGCGCCGGATGTGAAAAACCATCCATATTGAAGCCATACGGATTGGATTTTACCTTTTTGTAATATTCTAGGCTGTTATCTATAGAACGCAAAAGAGAATCCCGACTGTAATTGTCGCTAAATTTGGGAAGTAGTTTTGGGTCTGTAATCTCAACCAGAGTGTCCCCGGGTTCCCTTGGTACGAGAATGGCTCTTTTCTTGAACAATGCGCAGCCCTGTCCAACAAAAACAAACAATAATGTCCATAATACTAAACCTTTAACAATAATGCCCTTTGTTTTCATAAGTATCTGTATCCTGAAAGTGTATGTATAAATTCCCGTTTTATAAAATTTACCGACTATATATAGTTTGAAAGTTTAGTATCAGGCAGTATTAATTATACGCTTATATCGTATAATCGAGAATCAAAGAAAAAATGTAGATAAGAAGCCGGTTTCTATTCACGTTCCCGAGAGTTAAATTAGTCACCCTTACAAAAGAGGAAAAACAGGGGGAGTAGTGAACATCCCCATTGTTAAGGGGGATTTATGCCACCCTGATAGCCGCGTGGAACATATTTTAATTGACAACCATTAATAACTAAAGTAAAAATTATACAAGCTTTTGTGGAAACTGCGCTCTTTAATTAATCAGAACCAAGTACAGGTGATTCCGCCAGTTCTTTTGGTGGAAGAAAAGGGAATCCATATCTCTTTTGAATAAGAGATAAGGAGCGGACCCGCCGCTGTAACCGGGGACGAACGTTACTATGCCACTGGAAAAGCTGTTTAAACGGTTTACACTGATTAAACGGCTGTCTGGGAAGGTGTAATTAGTAGAACGATCCGGGAGCCAGAAGACCTGCCTGTAATTGCTTCACGAAGTCTTCGATGGTAAAGAAGGTGAAGGGAAAAATATTAACATCGGATTTCTCGGATTGCATAGACAGATAAAGTTGATTTAAGCGCCTGTCTGTAGTGTCTTTGAAACAATGTCATTAAGTTAAGTTACTCGTTGTAAAAGTCCCCTTGGAAAAGGGGGGTTGTTTTGATCAAATAATCCTTAACTTAAAGGCATTGATATTTGAAATTCATAATGTTATAAGATATTTAAGGGTAAATGTGTTTTCACCCCGTGGATAACATATTAAATAAAAAGCCCATATCTTCAGCGTTGAAGATATGGGCTTTTTTATTTTAATAACATGTTCTTTAAGCACCTGGAGAGACGTAAGATTTTACGTCTCTCCAAAAATTTTCGAAACGGTTTTTATGCATATAACAGAGGGAATTTTACCGCTCCAGTGGGTCTTTTACATGGTTTGGCATTTCTGCACCATTTGTAGGGATTGGGGTATTTCATATAAAACGGAAGAAAAAATTTCGCCGCTTGTCTTCCTCTGGTGGGGATGCTGGGAGCTGCTGTGTTTGTTTTTTCCTGCTTTCCCATTCCCGTCATCGCCCTGAACGGCATGGCTACTTCACATCCATGCGGCACGGGTATGAGCGCGGTATTGCTGGGACCTTTTGTAAGTGTCGTGGTAGCGGCAATTGCATTGCTTATTCAAGCCTTATTTCTCGCCCACGGGGGATTAACAACATTGGGTGGAAATATTTTTTCTATGGGTATTCTCGGCTCATTTTCGGGTTACTTTGCATTTAAAATTGCGCAAAGGGCAAAGCTGTCATTATTCTGGTGCGGATTTTTTTGCAGGAATGATTTCTGACTTGTTTACCTATCTGGGGACGTCCATGGAACCTGATTCCTTGTCGTCAATAAGGCGGGTCGTTTTTGCTAAGGCTGGAGAAATTTTTCTGGCGTTTATGATGACCTCACAAGGGGTCTTGTGTATTGTTGAGGGCGTCGTGGTAGGGTTTGTACTGGTCTTTATTTATAAACGGAAACTTGAATAATTAAGGATGTATAAAAAGTTTTCCGACTAAGTTATTTCAAAAATGATCGAGGAAAAATAAGCCTTTGGGAATATGTATTAGCCAAAAAGAATCTTTAAATAATTTTTCCCCCTTGAAAAGGGGGATTTGGGGAATTTGTCTGGTTATTTTTTCAAAAATAATCATAAGGAAAATGGAAAAACATAAATTGAATCCCATGAAAATTTATATCACGACAAAACAGCAGCCTCGAAGGTATACGGTATTATGGAGCGTCTTCGTAATATTTATGTGCTTTGCTCCTTTTTCGTGTATGCAGAAGAATATCCCACCATACCACCCACAACACAAACGAATGAAAAAAGAGGCATGGACGGGAATCGATGTTAGTATTGTGGGTAAGTACGCCACACAGTATGGTCGTCCTCCCCCGCGACCCATACATTAATACAGACCGCGGCGATTTGCTCCTTTTTGTCTTTTACCCTCGCCGGTGTGGCTGGTGTTTTGTCATGGGTTTTAATGCACGTAAACTTTTTTATGAAAAATAGTATAGACTTTCTCCATCACACATTTTCTGACCTGTATGCCCGCAGGAATAACTGGTTAACAAGGATTGATGTCCGGATAAAGTTATTATATATCTTTGCACTCTTATCTATAAACCTATGGATAAAAAATATCTTTATTTCCCTGTCGTTCCTGTGTATTTCTTTTGTTTTCCTCCTTTCAATAAAAATCCCTTTTGTGCATATTATCCGAAGTATGTTCCTGCCCGTCTCACTGGCTGTGCTCATTCTGATTATAGTGGACTGCATGAAGGCGAAAGCGCATGGGTATCATTTTCAATAATGGGATATACGGTAATCCTGAAGGAAGAAGGGCTGCGGAGCGGCCTCCACATCTGTTGCAAGGTGTTGGGCGGCGTCTCCTTAGTAATACTCCTTTCCTTTACAACAACCATAAGCCAGTTATGTACAGGTTTAAAATGGTTCCCGGCGCCGGACACCCTCCTTGAGCTTCTGGTCTTTATTTCCCGGTATATTTTTCTCCTTCTCGAAGAAGTAGCCACGATGGACTGCTCTAAAAATCGTCTCGGCTATGCCTCGTGGAAAAAAACAGTTATGTCATTTGGCGCCTTAGGCGGGATGCTTATCATTCGCGCCTTTGAACGGGCAGAGCGGACATCTGAGGCCATGCGCCAGGGTTATCGGGGAAATAGTATATTTATGATCAATTTACCACGATGGAAAAAAGAAAGAATATCTTTTCATCCTCGGAATGCTTTTGTTGTATCAATCCTTATTTATACAGGAAATTGGTAAAATATGGCGATTATGCAAATCAGGAATGTTCAGTACCGGTATTACGACGGAACAGATGCGCTATGCGGTATCAATCTGGATATCCTGAAGGGGGAATTTTTAGCCATTCTCGGCCAAAACGGGTCGAAAGACCGCTCTTTTGAAACACCTCAATGGCTTGTTAAAACCAACCGCGGGAGAAGTGCTGCTCGATCAAACCTCTGACGCGCTATTCATCGAATGAGGTGTTTCAAAAGGTAGGACTTGTATTTCAGGATCAACGATCAATTATTTGCTCCGTCAGTATGGGATGATATCGCCTTCGGCCCCATGAATATGGGATTATCAAGGAATGAGATTTCACAGAGGGTGAATGATGCCCTGATAATGGTTGATATGGCGTCCTATGCAAAGAAGCCTGTGGATGCCTCTGAGTTTCGGACAGAAGAAGCGGGTTTGCATTGCGGGCGTCCCTTGCGATGAAACCAGAGATACTCGTCTTAGACGAACCGACCTGTAGTTCCTGATCCTGTTGGCGTTACTTTTGATGACACTGTTGAAGGAATTAAACCAGAAGCACGGTATTACGATTATTATGGCAACAAACATTGTTGATCTGGTGCCCGTATATATGAATCGCCTGGCAATTATGTATCAGGGCGCATTACTCAGTGGGCTCGCCGGAAGATGTATTTTCCCGGATCGATGAAATCAGGCATGCCTATCTTGAACTGCCACAGATCGCCCAATTAATGCAGACATTGAGAGATGAAGATGATATTTCCATGGAAAACTTGCCGCTCACGATTGGAGAGGCAAGAAATTTTTTCATACACAAATTAAATGGTAAATACGGAGGGGCAACCCATCGGGTTTTCCTTGTGAAATAAATTATGTTCAAAGGACATGGCGGATATATAAAGCATTTTAATGGCAACTCTCCTTTGCGTGCAACTGCGCAGAGTATGCACGATGGTATCTTTGATTTTAGCGCAAGTATATCAATCCCCTGGGATACCCGGAAAATGTCCGAACGGTTATTGCCGAATGTTTTGATGATATTGTTCATTATGCCGATATTGGCTGTACCAATCTGAGGGGATGTATTGCGCAGAAGATAGAACACGCAATTGATGAAATTATCGTAGGCAACGGTTCTACCGAGCTATTCTACCTGATCCCCGCGCCCTCAAACCTGCCCGTGGGATTGTTTTCCAACCTACTTTCAGTGAGTTTGCCGGGCATTGAAATGCAGCCATGCAGAAATAGTAAATACGATACTGCCGGAAGACAACGATTTCCGTCTTGAATATTCTCAAGGCTATTTTCATGAAAAGAACATTGAAATGGCCTTCGTATGCAATCCCAATAATCCTACAGGACAAATTAATTGAAAAAGACATTCTGTTACGTATGATAACACAACATCCACAGATAACCTTGTTGTGGATGAGGCGTTTATTGACTTTGTTGAAGAGCCGGAAAAGTATAGTGTAATACATGAAGCAGGTACATTACACAACCTGATTGTGGTAAGGTCTCTCACCAAATTTACGGCTTTCCGGGCTTAGGATTGGTTATCTTGTTGCCCATGCAAAGAGAGTAAAAATGATGGAATACAAAGAACCCTGGTCGGTAAATACCCTGGCGCAGTTTGCTGCCATGGCTGCCCCGGAAGACGGAGAGTTTATAGCCAGAAGCAGGGAGTTCATGTTTCAGGAGCGATGGTACTTATTTAATGAATTGTCCGGTATCCACGGATTTCACCCTACAAACCGACAGCAAATTATTATCTTCCTGAAAATAACCATGCCTGGCATAATCTCTCCCTAATTGCGTACATACTTGTTAGACCACGGTATTGCCATTCGTGATTGTTCAAATTTTACAGGACTTCATGATGCCTATTTCCGTGTCGCAGTGAAGACACGGAAGAAAATGTAAAACTTGTTGCGGCATTGAAAAAAGTAATCGAAGACGTGAAATCGAATAACAAAATATGACAAGCAGCGCTATCATGATTCAGGCACCGGTTTCCATGTAGGCAAAAGCATCCTCCCGTTGCGCCCTGTGCCGTATTCTGAAACAGGATGGTTATAAGGTTGCGCCGTTTAAGGCGCAGAATATGGCTTAAATTCCTATGTAACACGGGATGGAAAATGGGGCGTGCGCAAGTGGCGCAGGCAGAGGCGGCAGGAATTGACCCAAGAATAGAAATGAACCCCATCCTCCTGAAACCCACGGGAGATTGTGGTTCCAGGTAATTATTATGGGAAACCCATTGTAGAATATGGCTGCAGGGAATATTACCAAAAAAAGGGCGAATTCGTTTCGATCATAAATGATGCCTATACTACCTTAAAAAATCGATTCGATATCATTGTTATCGAAGGCGCCGGCAGCCCGGCCGAGATAAATCTGAAAGACGCAGATATTGTCAATATGGGCATGGCTCACATGGCATCTGCCCCTGTGCTTCTTGTGGTTCGATATTGACAGGGGAGGCATTTGCATGGGTCGTTGGGACGTTAGAATTATTAACCACCTGTGAAAGAAATCTGGTGAAAGGGATCATATTTAATAAATTTCATGGCGATAAAAATATCTTAGAGCCTGGACTGGATATGCTCGAAAGCCGTATTAATAAACCTGTTGTAGGTGTAATTCCATACATTCATGACCTGAGCATAGATGATGAAGATTCAGTTTCACTTGAATATATGAATGATAATAAGTCTGCAAAGCCGGAAAACCGGAGAGTCGGGTTTGGGGTCAGAAATTTCTGCGAATCTCAAGCCTTCAGCCTCCAGCACTCAGTTCATAGATATTGCCGTAATAAAATTGCCCGTATATCAAATTTCACAGACTTTTTAACATATTTACCCATGAAAAGGATGTAAGGATGCGATTCGTGGACAAGGCCAGCGACCTTGGAAACCCCGATTTGCTTATTATTCCCGGCACTAAGAATACGATTGAGGACTTACTCTTTTTGATGAGACGAGGCATTTCTGATGGGATTATAAGATTATCAAAAGGGGGAACAATGATCATGGGTATTTTGCAGGATACCAGATGCTCGGAAAACAAATTAACGACCCCTATCGCGTCGAATCATCGCAGGAAAACCGTCAACGGTTTGGGTTTATTAAGTACCATTACCACCTTTGCCAGGAATAAGCAGACCTATCAGGTGCGGGCACGTTTGCTCGGTTGCCAGCGTCTGTTTCATGTTGCCCATGAATTGGTGGGATACGAAATTCACATGGGAGAAACCCCATACAACGGCAACAATTCTATAAAGCCATTTGCAAGGATTACGGAACGGGCGGGAAAGACGGTAGATGTTCTTGATGGATGTATCTCCCCTGATGGAAATGTCGCGGGCACTACATTCACGGTATCTTTGACAACGATGAATTCAGAACAGCGCTCATTCAATATCTGAAGTCGAAAAAAGGATTAAAAGTTTCGCATATCCATCGGGCAGACTTTAAAAGCATAAAAGAACAAAATATAATGAATTAGCCGATGTTGTGCGCAGGAATATGAATATGACCATGGTTTATGATTTATTGAGATGAGGAGGAATTGTGTAGTTCAATATCAGATACGTAATAAACATTAATATAACATTGCAGGTGTTCCTATTAATTAATGGGAACAAAAAAGGGAATCCGCTCCTCGTCTTAAGAGAAGCTGCAGATAAGGCGGATTTTTCAGGTTTTTTATTTATCCGTGAAATCTGTAGTTTCAAACGGGAGAAAAGGGAACGGTACCGCCGCTGTATTCGGTGACGAACGCTGCAAAGCCACTGGAAAGCCGTTTAAACATTTAAACGGTTTAAACGTCTTTCCGGAAGGCGCAGCCAGTAGGATGATCCGAGAGTCAGAAGACCTGCCTGGAATGCATTGCTGAAATACTTCTTCGTCGTAAAGGAGGTGAAGCGTTGATTTCTCTGTCTTGAAAACTCCGTTTCTTCTTACTCGATGAAACGGGTTTTTTTATTTATAGGTTCTTTAATGTTCAAATTTCAGGAATCCTGTAAAAACGGGAGCTGCCCCGCAACTGTAACCGGTGACGAAATCTGCTGTATGCCACGGGAAAGCCGTTTAAACATCCAAAACGGTTTAAACCGCTTAAACTGCTTAATCGGTTTAAACGGCTTTCTTGGAAGGCGCAGATGGAGGATGACCCGGAAGCCAGGAGACCTATTTGAACAAATGTATCGTTAATTCTTATTTCCGAGGGGGGAAGGGAAAATACCCATGAAGTATGTACTTATTGCTGTGATGATTATTTTCACATCTGATTTTTTTTGTAACGCCGAATCTATAAAAGAAACGCCGGAAACTGTGACAGAAAAAACCACGACAATACTGCGTCTTCATCATCATTGCCTGAAACGAAAAGAAATAATTGAGGAAACCGACCGGAATGGTCAAGGCCAA
Organism: Candidatus Brocadiaceae bacterium; assembly: GCA_046350595.1. GTDB lineage: Bacteria > Planctomycetota > Brocadiia > Brocadiales > Brocadiaceae > JAHFOW01. Next base: position 24,313 of record JAXMAC010000031.1, read on the forward strand.
CAAGAAAAACTTATTATTCGTATGCCAAATAAAGAGGAAATACCAAACTTGCAGGCGAATCAAAAATTGAGGCCAATTCAATGCTGAGAATTACAAATGCTCACAGGAAAAGGGGAACAAATGATGAAGCAGCTCGCAAGAGATCCTATTTTACCTCTTGATAAAAAGGAATCGTTATCTCAGGATATGCCACCTTCCCATGAAGTCCCCGATGATGTATCACAAGAGAAGTAGCCCGGCATGATGCAATTCCTGATGAAGTAGTTGTCTCCCTACACGGACAAGGCAATTACTAAAAAATACGGGAAGTTCTGCGTCGGTTATTACCCAAAAGGATATTGAGAATAGCAAGGCGCCTCTCTTACTTGACGTCTTACGCCAGGTTGCTGGCTTGATATCGCCAGAACCGGAGGATTGGCGGTACTACCAGTATGTTTATACGAGGCGCATCCTCTGCCCAAACCCTCGTTTTTGTCGATGGTGTCAGGATGAATAGTCCCACAACAGGGGCGTTTGACTTTGCAAATCTTACAACAGATAACATTGAAAGAGTCGAAATCCTGCGTGGCCCTCAAAGTACACTGTACGGCTCTGATGCAATGGGTGGTGTTGTCAATATTATTACTAAAAAAGGCGATGGTGATACCAAAGTAACCTTGGGAACAGAATATGAATGTATGATACCTATCGGGAAACTTATCTGTTTCCGGTGGAAAAGAAAATTTGATTATTCGGCGGACGCTTCATGCTTGAGGACTCATGGCATATCCTCTGCAAGCAGTGGAAGCGAAGCGGACGGATATGAAAATTTTACCGGTTCCACACGTTTGGGATTGAATTTCCTGGATAATGGAAGGGTTGATACTTCCGTAAGGGGATCCCACTCCAGATTTTGAATACGATACGTTTCAATATGGCGTTGGTCCGGTAGATGACCCGAATTTGAGACAAACAACAGACGAGGTTGTTTTTTCAACAAAGGTAAACAAAACATTTTTTGATTATTGGACGCCTTCACTTCTCTTTTCATTAAACGATACAGAACTCAAGGGTTTTGATTCAAAAAATATACAAAATGAATTTCGTATCCCAACTCGTGTCTGGAGGTTCGAACACCAATCTGATTTTACTCTGCTTGACATGGATACCGTGACAATTGGCTATGAATATGAGCAACGGGAGGGTGAAAATACATCATTTGACTATACCACGCAAAAATTGGAGAAACAGTTCGACGAGACCTTTTGGGACAACGCCGTTTTCTTTCAGAACCAGATAAAATTATTTGACTCACTCAACTGGACGGTCGGAATACGTCGTGATGATTTTAGCACGTTCGGGTCTCACGTTACCTACAGGACAACGGCATCGTATGATATTGAGAAAATTGACATGCGATTCCATGGATCATGGGGAAAAGGCTTTCGTGCCCCAAGTTTAAACGAGCTTTTTTATCCGTTCTATGGCAATCCTAATCTTAACCCGGAAGAGAGTAAGGGTTGGGATTTTGGAATTGGGAAAGAGTTCTTCAAAAATAAATTAGCCATGGATGTTACATACTTTCAAAACGATTTTACGAATTTAATTACTGCGGCTGTACAATCCGATGGTAGTTATTTGGCGGAAAATGTTGCACGCGCAGAGGCAAATGGGGTTGAAACAACAGTGAATTACAAACCAATGAAAAAACTTTCATTAATTGGAACGTATACATACACGGAAACACAGGACAGAGAGACGCATCAGCAATTACCCCGCAGGCCAAGAAACAGGACAACCTTGGGAGTTGATACCACGCCTATGGAGAAATTACATATAAACGTTGCAGGAGTTATGGTGCGGGATAGAATAGATAGTGATGGCACAAATATGAATAACTACTGGACAATTAATCAGGTGACTCGCTATGACGTAACAAAGTTAATATCAGCGTATGTCAGGTTTGAAAACCTGTTTGATTACCATTATGAAGAGGTGCCAGGTTTTAGTTCATTGGGTTTTACGGCATATGGAGGGCTTGAATTTAAATTCTAGAACACAAATTAAAACACAGATACACGGCGGAGGAAAAGATGAATTTCTTGTTTTGTTTGGGCAAAATTATTTAATAATTTTTTGATAAGGAGGAGGTAGAGATGAAGTATATAAGAAGGTTGTTAGGGATATTTACCATTTTTGTACTCTTACAAAGCGCTTATTGTGCTGGCCCGTAGAAATCAACTACGGCGGACTGCAGCAAAACCGCACTGTAGAGACCCCTTGGAAACAGGGCATAACTGCGCTGGACGTACTCAAATCTGTTGCAAAGCTTGAAACACAACAAACAGGTGAATATATTCTGGTTACATCTATTGACGGTATTAGGGCTGAGAGGGGTAATATGGCCTGGTATTACAATATCAATAGTAAACGCGCACCATCATTTGCCAATAAGTATATCCTTAATGAGGGTGACCATGTTCAGTGGGAATACAAGAAGGATGTTTGTTCTCCTGATATAGACAGTGGTTCTCATAAATAAGGCATGCATAATGAGAAAATATATCATTTTAATCATATTTGTCTTGTATGCCGCTTATATGCCTTTTTCTCATGCAGAAGAAACCAAGCCCGTAAAATACACATTTATTGCCGGAAATTATCTGACACCTATAATTGTTAAGGCAATAAAAAATGTTTGGGGAGAATATCAATTCCTGAAAAATCGTGTAGATTTTGAGCTTGTGAGCATTACGGATTTGGATGCCGGCCTTGATCTGCATCAGATAGAGGATTCAGATATTGTGGTAATTGATATTATGGGGATACGGATTTCAACCCCAACGCAAACGGGTATTGATTGTGAAATAATAAGAAATGCCATTTCACGCGGTGCACGCATTTTGCCTATAAACAGTTCGGCTGGATTAGATAATGAATATAGAGCATTAGGACTTACGTATGATGAAGCGTTCCGTTCCTACTTCGATTACGGCGGGATCGGGAACTTTCAGAATATGATTCTGTTTTCCCTGTCAAAATATCTCCATATCTCAGATATACAGACAAAACATCCGCAGAAACTACTGAAAAATGGTTATTATCATCGCCATGATTCCCATGCAATGTTTTTTGAAACCTTTGAGGAATACGAGAATTGGTATAAAGAACATGGGTATTTTAAAGAACATGGTGAATGGATTGCGGTCATTACCTATCCATCGTTCTGTGAACAGGGACAAAATGAAGTGGAAGATAGTTTAATCCACGCACTCGAGGAAAAGGGATTTAACGCCTTTGTGGCATTCGGGTACCCGGAAGGCGCTGCTGTAGAAAAATTGTTGATCGACGATAAAGGAAGTCCGAGGGTTTCTGGTGTCCTTTCTTTTTTGTTTCGCTTTTCGGATTTCAACGCCGTTGATTCTTTGGAAAAATGCGGAGTCCCGGTAATTAATTTAATCACTGTTTATGGAAAAGATGGAAAGACCTGGGAAAGAGATGCAGAGGGTCTGAGTTCCCTGGAAGTGAGCTGGCAGTTAGCCATCCCTGAAATTGCAGGTCTTATACAGCCTACCGTTGTATCGTATCGTGTCCGCGAAAAAGACAGGGAAACGGGGTTTTTTACTGAAGAGCGAAAACCGATACCCGATCGCATCAATCGTGTCATTGACCGGATACACGCTTGGGTCAATTTACAAAGGAAAAATAATAAGGATAAAAAGGTTGCAATACTCTACTGGAATTATCCGCCAGGGAAACAGAATATTGGCGCCAGTTATTTGAATGTATTCGCCAGCATTGATAATGTCATGATGAAGATGAAAGAGGCTGGATACGATACAGGCAGTGAAATTCTTGACAAAGACATATTACTTGAAAATTCCCTGAAATACGGGAAAAATGTCGGCAACTGGGCGCCAGGCGAGCTTGGCGATATGGTCAGAAAGGGGAAATGTGTATTACTCCCGTTGGAAGATTATCAAAGGTGGATAAAAGACTTACCGGTAAATTTTGTGCAAGAGGTCGAAAATGACTGGGGGCCGGTTGTAGAATCTCAAGCAATGATGTGGACTGATCCTGAACAGAATAAAAAGTACATGGTAATTCCCGCCGTAAAATATGGGAATGTGGTTATTCTCCCACAGCCAGCAAGAGGTTGGATGGAAAATGAAGAAGCATTGTTCCATAGTAAAGACTTATTTCCGCACCATCAATATGCAGGCGCCTATTTGTGGCTTAAATATGGCTTTGGCGCTGATGCCGTTATCCACTTTGGAACGCACGGTACCCATGAATGGTTGCCGGGAAAAGGTAACGGTCTTTCAGGTGATGATCCGCCTGAGGCATTAATTCAGGATTTGCCGGTAATTTATCCTTATATTGTAGATGACGTCGGCGAAGGTCTTGTAGCAAAACGGCGTGGGGCTGCCGTAATCATAGACCACATGATTCCACCTTTAAAAAAGGGAGGACTTTATCATGAATACGCTGAACTTGAGGAGATGATCAGCAGCCACGATCAGGCCATTGAACAGGGCGCTGAACACGCACGACAATATCAGGAAAATATTCTAAAAAAGGTAAAGGCGCTGGGTCTTGATAAAGACATAGACATTAGCGGATTCTCAAATTTCGATGCAAAAGAAGGTGACCCCCATAAACCTGACCATGAGGTTATTCACGAAATTGAAGAATTCCTTAAAGAAATGAAACAGATTAACATGCCGTATGGTCTTCATACATTTGGCAGCGCACCCGAAGAACCGCTTCGTTCATCGACTATCTGTGCGATAAGAGAAGTTGCCAGGGATACTTCGGCTGAAGAGTTGGACAAAAACATCCGGGAAGGCGCAAAGCGGGAATTGTCCAGTATGCTAAAGGCGCTCGACGGGCAATTTATAGCAACAGGTACGGGAAATGACCCCGTGAGAAATCCCGCTTCCCTACCCACGGGAAAAAACTTTTATGCCTTCAATCCGGACAAGATTCCTAAAAAAGAGGCATGGGAAGTGGGCATTCAGTTGACACGGGAACTGCTCGATACCTACCGGGCAAAAAATAACGGAAAGTATCCGGAAAAATTATCCTTTGTCATCTGGGGCACGGAGACGATCCGCCATGAAGGAATTCTGGAGTCTCAGATACTTTATTTGTTAGGCGTCGAACCCATTTGGAATGAATGGGGAAAAGTAACGGGAATTAAGGTCATACTAAAAGAAAACTAGGCCGTCCCCGCATCGATATCGTTGTTTCTTCCGCAGCGGAAGAGATGTTTGGGCAGTTGACCCAATACATCGATCAGGCTGTTCAAATGGTAAAAGAACTCGATGAGGAAGATAACTGGGTGCGACAACATAGTATTGAATTGACTGAAAAACTGGTTCAACAAGGCTGGCTCAAAAGAAGGCCGCACAATATGCCGCTATCAGGATCTTTGATGAGGCTGGACGTTATGACTTGAATGTCTCAGGGATTGTAAGTGCAAGCGGAACATGGGAAATGATGGTGTGGTGGCGGATGAATACCTGAAACGAATGAGTCATGGTTACGGGAATGGTTTTGTGGGGTGAGCCTATGGAAGAGGTATATAAAATGGTATTAAGCGGAACCAGCATGGTGGTTCATAGCCGCTCTACCAATGTTTATGGCACACTCGATAATGACGATTTCTTTATGTACGCGGGCGGACTTGCCGCAGCAATTCAAACTGGATGGAAAATCTCCCCATCTGGTTATTACAAATATTATGAACCCAACAAGACCAGAAATGACACCGATTGATCGGATGATGGGGATGGAGTTACGGTCTCGTTATTGGAATCCCCAATGGATTGAAGGGATGAAAAAGGAAGGTTTTGAAGGGGCAAATAAGATGTCCGAATTCGTTGAAAACATGTGGGCTGGCAGGTCACCGTACTGGAGACAATGGATTCTTCCCGATGGGGAACAGACATTTGAGGTCTATGTTGAAGACAAATATGGTATGGACTTAAAAGGATTTTGACCAGAAAAATCCTATGCGTATCAGGCGCTTACCGCCCGAATGCTGGAAACGGTACGGAAAGGTTACTGGCAACCGACGGAGGAAATAAAACAAACCTGGCAAAGGAATACATGGAAATGGTAATAGAACACGGTGTCGCTTGTTGTGAGCTTACCTGCAAGAATCCGCATTCCAGCAATATGCAATGGATGTTTTATCTACCCCTGGTCTTGTAAATGCTGAAGTTTTAAGTAAGTATACCGATGTCCTTAAAACCGCTACGGGTAAAAAACATCCCATGAACGAAAGGAAGAAATGGATAAGATTGTTCAGGTTCAGGCGCTAACAGCCGGGACAGGCAAACCGCCGTTCGCTCATCCGTCATTCAATGAATGGGGATGAAACATACAAGATTCCAGCAAAATCTGCACCCACGGGAAACGACGCAAACGTCTTTCCTTTATCTCGCCCTTCTGCAGGATGCGGAATGGTGAAAAAACTGAAATTGTCAACGGATTTGAAATAAAGAAGTAAAGGCAAACGAGTCTGCAGGGGTACGGTGTGCCCGTGCCCTTAACTGAATCTCATAAACCGTGGTTTGTTGTTTTCATGATACTGGATGCACTGGGTTTTTCCTTTACGGATGGATGAGGAAAAAATTTTAATAGTATTTTGGTCATAAAGGCACGAAGACATAAAAGAAGGAATTTTAAGAAAATGAATTTTTAATTTATTACAAGGCATTCTTTCGACCCTCTCATCAGCAATGCTCTATCCCGTCATGATCCTCTGGTTGCCTTTTTTATAGGGATTGTTATAACCACGAGGTGGATTTGTGTCGGAATATTTAGAGCGAAAAAGACACGTCAGTGGAATTCTAAAGGAATTTATTGACTCATGCTCTGTCAAGGAATTAGCATCTCATGAAATACGCAAAATGCCA
>JAXMAC010000032.1:0-11971 GCA_046350595.1 Candidatus Brocadiaceae bacterium
GCTAACAATCCCTTAATTTACAAAGCAAAACAGGAAACCAGCCCAATATCAAGAACTTATGGTTATTGTTCTTTTCACCCTTTCAGGGCTGATTCACGTTGAGGAGTTTCAACACACAAAGCATATTATTTGTAACCGTTTAGTTTTTTGAAAAATTCCAGTAATCAATGTAGTTGCCATACGCTGTAGTGGGGCTCCCCGCCATGGCAAGACATAAAGTCACAAAGACAAATTAAACAATTATTTTTTTTAAAAAAAAATAATTATAAATAATATTATTTGTAACTTTTTTTTTTTTTTAAAAATTCCATTAATCAATGTATGTGCCATCCGCGGTCGGGCCACGCCGCCCCTCGCCACTACATACTGTCACAAAGACATTTTCAACTATTAATGTTTTTCAAAAAACTAAATTATTACTATTATTTTAGTTTCTTTCTGATAATATCACCCAGCGCCGGCTTGCCTGTTTCCTGGAAGTCATATCGAACACGGTCTGTAGGCTTATCTATGTGAATAAGCCTTCTCAGGTCAATGGGCGTTCCAATAATTACGATATCGCAGGGAATCCTCTGTATGGTTTCTCTCAATTCTTCCATCTGAGTATTTCCATAACCCATAGCAGGCAGGAGCTTGCCGACGTGAGGATATTTTTTGAATGTTTCGGCAATTGAGCCGATTGCAAAGGGCCTTGGGTCGGCAATTTCCCGTGCCCCATATTTTTCCGCTGCAAGAGTTCCCACCCCGAAGGACATACCGCCGTGGGTGAGCGTCGGGCCATCCTCAACAACCAGCACGCGCTTATCCTTTATAATCTCCGGTTTTTCAACCGTGATGGGGAGTGCGGCATCTATGACAATTGCCTTTGGATTTGACTGTTTTACCTGTTCCCTAACGCGATGTATGTCTTCCGGCTTCGCAGTGTCTTCTTTACTGATAACAACGATGCCGGCCATGAGCAGGTTTGTTTCGCCGGGATAATAAGTGAGTTCCTGCCCCGGTCTGTGAGGATCAACGAGGGTGATGTGAATATCGGGGACATAAAAAGGAATGTCGTTATTTCCGCCATCCCATACAAGCACATCAGCCTCTTTTTCAGCCTCTGATAAAATTGCTTTATAGTCCACGCCTGCATAAACAACGGTATGGCATTCAATATGGGGTTCATATTCTTCAATCTCTTCGATAGTACAGTTATGTTTTGTAAGGTCGTCGTATAGGGCAAATCGCTGGAGCCGTTGCCTGACAAGGTCTCCGTAGGGCATGGGATGCCGGATTACAACGGTTTTTTTTCCCATTTCTTTTAAAATCTGGCAGACCTTTCGCGATGTGGGACTTTTTCCACAGCCAGTTCTTACGGCGCAGACAGCGATGACCGGTTTTTTGCTCTTTATCATGGTTTCCCGTGAGCCCAGGAGTGTAAACCGTGCGCCGGCGGCGTTGGCAATACTTGAGCGGTGCATAACGTATTCGTACGATACATCGCTGTAAGAAAACACCACCTCATCAATTCTGTGAAGCTGTATGAGCGCGGTTAATTCCTGCTCGGATTCGATTGGAATTCCACCGGGGTAGAGTTTGCCCGCGAGCAAGGCGGGATACCGTCTTCCCGCTATATTGGGTATTTGCGCCGCCGTAAAGGCAATGACCTCATATTCGGGATTATCACGAAAACAGACATTAAAATTATGAAAATCCCGTCCCGCAGCCCCCATGATAATTATTTTTTTCCTGTTTGCCATAACGCACCCTTTAACAACAGAGTTTACGAAAAAGTAATGATCGAATAATTCACCCAAGAACGGTTTAATCCTGGTATCTATCTGATCCCAAAACTTCTAAAAAAATGAAAATCATTAATACCTTAGAGAAAATATCGCCATGTCTCACAGTCACTACAAAGAGGTAACCGATGATATTCTTTCTTTATATGAATCTCGCGCATAAGTTTGATTTTTGATGAATGCCACAAGTCTTTCAACGAAGAGTTACCAATATTCCCAATCTTAAGTTTTTTTAAAGGATCCACACAACAGGGAACCACATCCCCATTCCAGGACACAAAGAGATACATTGAGAGTTGGGCACAAGGGGATCTTTCGCGTGGACCAAATACCTTTCCAACCCCCGGGTCATTAACCTGGCCAGCAAAGGAATGGGAATATTTAATTGTGATACAATCACCGGGCTTTAACAGAGGCATCCATTTTTTATTAAAGTCTTCGATAGGATAAGAAACATTATTGAGCTTTAGTAATTGAAGATTCACAAAGAGTGTCTTTTTTTTGAGGAATTTCCTTCTCTTCAGAAAGTATTCGATATTTTCCGTCACAAGGTTATAGGTCTGATTATTTTTTATTCTCTTATATATTTCTTGTGTTGGCGCATTTAAGGAAAGGGTGATCTCGTCGAACTCGGATTCCAATAAAAGTTTATCTGTGTTCGGTTTATTTAAAAGGACACCATTTGTGTAAGTCCTCGTGTATGATATTCCTTTACTTTTGACATAACGGCTCATAGTGATCAGTTGGGGGTGTAAGAGAGGTTCTCCGAATCCAGTAAAGACAATGGTGTTGAGAGTTGGATGTTGACTGCATTCATCAATAATCTTTTTGAACAAGTCCATATTGAGATACCCTTTTTCTCCCTGAACATAAGGCTGAGGACAGGTGCTGCACGCTATATTGCAATTATTGGTCACCTCTATAGATACCATACGAGGAAATTCCAGTCGCTTCTTTTCGAGAAACGACAAAAATGCACCCTTACACAACCTGATGGCCTCGTGTGGTTTCAGATGTAAAAGGCGCAGTTTTCTTCTCTGTCTTTTATAGTTTTTTGGAAGAGTTTCCATAATTTTATTTTAACGCGTGGTATCCTTTTTTCCGATGTCCTCTTTAGGGTTTTGAAGTTTCTATTGTCGTGCCATCGGGCAGAACAACAGTAAACCCTGCTAATCCTGGAATGGAATATTTTCGACTGGAGGTCTCGACTGCTTCTTTTATAGATGGATCATCCTTTTGTACAAATAATAATCCTTTAAGCACCCCCTGATCCTCGTGAACTAAAGGATTGTTAGCAAAAAATTGTTCAAGGTAGGGATTGATACTCTTAACAGACAAATACAATATTCTGTGTTTTCTCGGACTCCTTTGAACCCTCATACCAAGCCTTTTCTTAAAAAGGAAGATGCCGTCATTGAGAAATGACCTGCAATGTCCGAAGTCCAATTTGGTATAACCCTTCTCCTTCGCCCATAAAATAGTATAGTAGTAAAGTGCAAACACTGCTCCTTGTTTAACGAGATCAAAGTTGCCATCCTTAACCCCAAGATATGACACAATCGGAACGGGAGATGCCTTGTAAATAAGCTGACCAGCCACATATTTATCGCCCCTTTTCACCAGTAAAAGTTCTCCTTTCTGCAAGAGGTCCTCCATTTGGTTCAAGGTTGTAAGCACCGTCAATTTCCCATGACGGGAACATATATACGGCAAATACATCGTATGATAAAAGAGATGCAATTTTTCTTTATCAAAACCTACTTCATACTGATATGAATATTTACGAATTTTTCGAAAGTTATTTCTATTACTCATACATAGTCTTGTAACTTTTTCTATTGGCATCGAAATATCCATGGTGAACAAGACCCATTCCGGTATAGCAAAAAACCCCCGACGTGCAAAAAACGGGGAAAAACATCGATCCGCCTCAATCAGGGTTGCGTTTATTGGTGATTTGTCAAGAAAAGGTATCTTCCATACAAGCATTCTGCCCAGTCTTGTTGCTTCAGGTTCTTCACGGTATATTTTATTCAAAAGAAATGCAGAATCTCTTCTTCTGCCAGCAACAAGGAACGATGGACTTACATTATTTTGGCTTCCACCTTCCTTGAGGAGACTAACCGTTGGATAGACGTCTAAACATATGGAATAAATCCTGTGCACAAACGAATAGATAAAGCATACCAACGGGTACATGATCTTCTGAATATCCCTGGGTATGAAGTTGCGGTACACGAACGACATTGTTTTCAATAAGGTATGCTTTAAGGAAATCAAATTTTGTTCCCCTTTTAGGCTGTCTATCCAATAGCAACAAAACAGCCTGTTAAATATCGGATTGAGAATTTCTCCTGGATTGCAAATGATGGATTAGTTTAGTATATCCATTTTCTGAAATCAAGTTATATCTGAGATTTAATTGGGTGGGGGTTTTACGTAATTTTACCATTCACGATAATACTGTAAGGAGCCATCTTCATCGGTAATCAAATGAACTTTAAAAATTTCATAGAAATAGTCTTGAGAGGAATAAGTCAGGTTTTTCTGCTCAATAATGTTGTTACGGGAATTTTATTCTTAATCGGTGTCTTTTATAACTCCTGGTTAATGGGTGTGGTAACTATTGCAGGCACTCTTATTGGCACGATCACAGCGCTGACCTTCAAATTCAATCGAAATGAAATCCATCAGGGTCTTTACGGTTATAATAGTGCCCTGGTTGCCCTTGCGATTGTCTCTTTCTTTGGACTCAACGTATCATCGATTATTGCCGGGGTTTTTGGTTCCATGTTATCAACACTACTCATGAATTTCATGATGAAACAGAGATTGTCGCCCTATACTGCTCCATTTATTGCTACCACCTGGATAATAATGGCAATAATACTGCAATTTCATATAATTCCACTCCACATGGCACAATCAGGCGATGTGCAAAAATTGGAGATTATTCCTGCGATAAGTAATGGTTTCGGACAGGTCATGTTTCAGGAAAACTCCGTTACTGGTATGCTGTTTTTTGCCGGATTGCTGGCAGGTTCGAGGATATCTGCATTATATGCCCTCCTGGGCGCATCCCTTGGAGCAGGTTTGGCTTTTGCATGTTCCTTTCCGCTCACCTTCGCCAACATCGGTATATTTGGTTTTAATGCAGTCTTGTGTGGAATAGCATTTTCCGGCAAAAAATGGACTTCCCTCATTTTTGCGATTGTGTCTATTACCCTTGCTATTTTTATAACCTACGGAATGATGCATTTGAATATAATTACTTTAACTTCACCTTTTGTGTTATCCACGTGGTTAATTTTGCTATTTGCAAATTTGATTCAACGGAGATTACTCAAACACCAGGATATCGTTTCAGAAAATAGTCAATAATTAAGCATGGTGTTCCCGGAATTTGACCGAACAGGCTGCAACTCTTCAAGCCAGGACAATCATTCATAATATTTTCAAGCGATTTTTGTAATATAAAACTTTCGTTGTATAATTAAAGTAAAAAGATCATCAGTTGCCAGTTGCAGGTAAAAAACACCCCTTAAAGGGTATATGTCCCGCGTTACAGAATATAACGATAGTATTCGAAAATCAGCGTGTTTCATATTAGCTCTAATGAGAGCATAATGTGAGAGTTCATAACAAATATTTCTGTTTTTTTAAAGAAGCAATTCGTTTATTTCAAATAAAACTTTTTCAAATGCTCGAGGATGAAACATTTTTTGGCGGTAAATTTTACCCAGAAGGACAATCAAATATCGGAGAAAATAAAGAGGAGAATATTCACCACGATTTGAAAAGCCTGGAAAGAATTTACCATTTAAGAAAGGAGGTCAGGGATGATTCAATAATTGTCTTTTCCGTAACACTTTTACAAAGGAATATTTTGGAAAGATTATGTTTCAAGAAAGGAATAGAAAATGTATAAGGTATTTATTCGTCAGTTTTATTGGCTTTTTCTTGCAATCGCAGTGATTGCTTTATCGGCAATTGTTTCAAGCCACACTTATGGCGCTGTTAAATTCAGCGACTATTTTACCGATGGAGATGACGCGGGGTGGGCGCAGTTAAACCGAGACTGGAGTCTAACATTAGGACGTTATGTTTTAGATGGGGACTACAAGCCCGATAACATAGAGAGGGGTGGTTGGACAGTAACGCACGCGGGAGATAAAAAGTGGCGTAATTATCAGTTGAGCGCGACGTTTGATAATACTAATGCTCCAGGCAAGCCATCCCCGGACGTGCACAGTGCGGAATTCCTGGTACGGGTTAAAGAAAGTGGCGTCCCCGGTGTTAATGGCACATTTTACCGTATAGCGGTTTGGCCGATCGGAACCACTGATCCAAGAGGCGGAGGTGGCACCATAGCAAATGGGCTCGTGCAAATCTCTAAGATCGTCAAAGGCTCTCAAGTTGAGTATGTTGACAAGGAGTCTTCAAACACCGCCGTAGGTACAAATGCAATTATCATCAAGGTCGACGGTGACAAAATTCAAATAACGATAAATGGCAATAAAATACTCACATGGAAAGATAAAAGTAAACCAATTCTCTACGGTGGCATTGGCCTGGGAGCAATTTGGGAGGCCGAGGCTTGGTTTGATAATGTCATCGTTAGTACACCGTAGTTACGAGAAGCAATGATAGGATTGCTCACGAATAAAAACGCAAAACCAGTACAATAACAAGCCGGCAAACCTGGAAAGATATTGAAGGTTTGCCGGCGTGTTATTCCTAATCCACGAGTCGAAAAAATACATTAGGAAAAACTATAGCATCTATTGAGAAGGAGTAAATACATGGTTGAATCAAAAACGAAGCATGTTGTAGTAGGCGTAATGGTTTTATTGACCATCATGGTGAGTGGGTTAGCGGGGTTTACCCGGGTGTCTAGCGGTGATGTCTGGACAACCAGGTCAGCCATAACAACTCCACGCGCCGGGCCGGTAGCGGCTGCCGTTAATAACAAGGTGTATGTCTTCGGTGGTTATAACAACACCGGTTTTTTAAATAGTGTTGAGGCATATGATGCCATCACTGATACATGGGTAACCAGGGCGTCCATGCCTACACCACGTCATCAACCTGCAGCAGCGGTCGTCAACAATAAGATTTATGTGATTGGAGGCTATTACACGGGTTGGATGAATACGGTCGAGGAGTACGACCCTGCTACAAATACATGGCGAACCGGATTAAAACCCATGCCCACTGCGCGAGAATCGTTGGTAGTTGCCGCAGTCAATAATAAGATTTACGCAATTGATGGATACAGTGGCTTTAACCGAAATACCGTTGAGGAGTACGATCCCACTACCAATAACTGGACAACCAAAACTCCAATGCCATCTGCGATTTATGCTTCGGCTGCAGCTGTCGTCAACAACAAGATCTATGTGATGGGTGGGTGGAGCGGCGCTGGGGCTGTAAACACCGTATATGAGTATGACCCTGCCACCGATGGTTGGGCAACAAAGTCTTTCATGCCTACGGCGCGTATGGGACTGGTTGCTGATGTCGTCTATAATAAGATATATGCGATTGGGGGTTGGACTACTGGCGATGTAGGTACTGTCGAAGAATACAACCCCAGCACCGATACGTGGGGAACCGGTTTGACCTCAATGCCCACGGTACGGCGCAATATGGCGGTAGCGGTTGTAAATGACAAGATATATGTTATTGGGGGACGAAGTGGTGGTTACTTTACATGGCTGAACACCGTTGAGGAGTACACACCCAACCAGCCACCTGTTGCCACAAGCCAGTCTGTAGCCACAGACGAGGATACAACGGTCATGATTACCTTAACAGCCCATGATCCCGATGGCGATCCATTAACTTTTGTTGTGGTTTCTCAACCCCAACACGGATCACTATCGGGCATTGTACCAAATCTGTTTTACACGCCCGAAACCAACTACAATGGAATGGATAGTTTTACCTTTAAAGCAAATGACGGTACGGTAGAAAGTAATGAAGCAACTGTTATGATTACGATTATTCCGGTCAACGACCCGCCTGATGCAACGCATGACACGGCGTCGACGGAGTTGAATATCCCCGTTACAATTAACGTCCTGTATAACGATTATGACGTGGATGGGGACACCCTAATGGTTACGACAGTGACTCAGGGAGGTAATGGTTTTGTGATAATCACGAACAACGACGTTACCTATACACCCAGAAGGGGATTCAGCGGCGTAGATACTTTTGCCTATACGATTAGCGACGGACATGGGGGTGCCGACTTAGATACGGTGACCGTAACGGTTACTCTCCCAAACCGTCCGCCAGTTGCGAGGGCTGACACCGTACACACGGCACAAGGGACGACAGTTATCGTTGCAGTGCTTGATAACGACTTTGATCCTGATGGAGATTCGCTCATAGTGACCGCGCTTACTCAGGGTGAGAAAGGCCTGGTGACGCTTAACCCGGATGGCACGGTAAACTATGAACCTGACCCCAACTTCCGGCATGGTCAGGATTCGTTTACCTATACCATCAGCGATGGTCGTGGAGGTACATCTATAGGAAGGGTTATTGTGTTGATGAAATAAACATATCCATTCTTTTTTGGAGAATAAAGGATTGAGGGGGATTTGATGTGTGTACGTGATTGTATGGGTAATGACATGTTATAACAGATGGTCAAGCCCCCCTTTCTCAGGAGAAGTCCATAGGTATCTCCTGAGAAGGTTTTTGTCAATCGAAAAAGATTTTCCTCACGAAAAACCGTAGATTTTTTGCATCATCAAACAAAATAATAAGGTTTTGTCCCAATTGTAATTCGTCAGGGTGCGGTCTTCGCCGACATACAGGACGAGAATTTCGAGACGTCAAACTCGTTGCGCCCCCTTACCCGAAAAGCGTGGTAAGTGTTTGGCTTGAGCTGCTCCATTGTGTACTCCCAGTCCCCTACGTCCTTGTCCACCGCCCTCCATCGGACGTTCGATGTGCAACTCCCTGTCTTGTGGAAGACCTCAAAGGCTTCGAGCGGTATCGGGTCTGACTCGCCGCCCTGCCAGGTAAAGGTGATCGAGGTCGGGGTGACATCCGTTACCTGCAGGTTATATGGCTTCTCAGGACGGCAACCGCGCACGTCATACTCGTCTGCGCCCATATCGTACCGCGCCACGCCGTTGTGATCGCCATCCTGCGGACGGCACTGTCCGTCTATATCCTTATATGGTCCGTCGTCCAGCCTGTCGATAACTTTAGAATGTACATTAAGGTGGTAATTGTCGTCCGCCATGTCTACGAAGCCAGGATTCTTGCTGATATTGCCCGTGCCGGTCGGCCAGCCACCCTGGATATCGGTATCATCGACGCTCACGGTGGCGCCATCCTCAAAAACTACCGGATCGTTCTTTCCCGTCTGTGCCTTGCGGTTTGCCCAGAGGATGGATCCCCTGACGTGAATATGGGTGCCGTTGTCTACGGCGTAGACCCCGCCACCACGCGCAGTCACGGTGTTGCGGGCGATGGTGCAACTGGCCAGCGTGAATGAAGCTCCCCAGTTGGCATAAACCCCACCGCCAAGCGAGGCACGGTTATGGGCGATCACCGTGCCGTAGATATCAGTGTCAGGAGCTCCATCCACACCGATTCCACCGCCGAGAGCACCCTTGTTCCGCACTATCGTACAGAGTTCAATAGACGGTCCGTAGTCTCCGTTTACTGAGACGCCGCCTGCGCCGATAGTGGCAATGTTGTCGTGGATGTAATTGCGGTAAAGGACGTTGATGTGGACGCTGTACATGTAAACGCCGCCACCGATCCTAGCCACGTTCCCAAAAATTTCGCATTCCTCGATCCGCGCGTTTGTCCCCAACATATAGATACCACCGCCTAACCCCTCGCTATCGGGGGTTGTGGCGTTGCCGGTGATGCGGCACTTCCTGATATTCGGGTTAACACCCGTGCCTTGGGCATAAATACCCGCGCCGTCCGGGGAGAGCCCGTTTTGGATTGTGAAGCCTTCGATGAGCGGTCTCGTCAGCGAAGAGTTAACAATACGCAGGACAGTACCCTTCTTCTGACCGTCGATGATCGTCTTCTCAGCGCCGTTGACAGACCGCAGGGTGATCCACTTGCCCATAAGATCAACGTTCTCTTTGTATGTTCCGTCGGCAACAAGGATCAAATCGCCAAGTGCTGCTGCATCAACAGCTGCCTGGATGGTCGAGTAATCACCAGGCACATTCAGCGTCGCCGCAGAGGCGATACCTGCAACGAATGAAAACAGCAACGCACAGAAAATAGTGGTCAGATTTCTCATGGCATATTCTCCTTTATCACTTGAATATTCTGAAATTAAATGACAAGATTCATACCTTGATAAACAGTTATTATTAAACAACCTTTGTCATATAAAGTATAGCGAGTGGCCGTTGAAGACGCAATATGCAATCTTCTCATTATAATTTTTAAGCCTTCCGGGACGGTATAATTTAACCGATTCAACCGTATAAATTCATTAATAGCAACAGGGATATGATTTATTATTTTTATCAACTGTTTTCATTGAATATCCTCTTTACGAACATCGTGCCAAAGCATCCCCTTGGTAAAAAAAAGTCTAAAATGAGCTTTTTTTTGCCGGGATAAATTTCATCATCAGAATATTCAACAATAAGATTTTCGGGGATGATCGTTGCCCGTCTTTCTATTCCCTTGAAAAATGCCTGTCGTAATTTTTTAATGTTAAACAGGGCAGGTCTTAATTGATGTTCCTGCAATACCTCTAAATACAGTGATTTAGTGAGGGTGTCGGGCATCTTTATATTTGAGGCTGGCATGGGGATAATTAAGGTGCGGAGATACTCTTTATTTCTGGCCTCCATCTGCGTATAAAAATAATAATTTCCCGCAATGCCTTCATATATTTTGAGTGCGTTGGTATATACCGATTTGATTATCTTCCGTAAGACTTCGTTCCACAGGTGTGATTGATAGGCAGAGAAGAAGAGCACCATTTCTTCATGGGATATCCTTTGGAGAATGGGTAAAAAACCCATTGGATTTTTTGTGAGGAATTGGAATGACTCCTTTTCAAATTTACTCCGGGCATTTTCAAGGCATATCTGCCAATTACCCCAATTTTCAAAGATAAATTTTCTGTGACTCCTTTCTTCTTTGCTATCCTCCGGATGAATGCGGGAAAAGTATACCTTTAATGCCCCGTTGTAATGCTTCTTGAGTATCTTTTCTGCGATAAATCCCTGTCTCGAGTCGAAACTGCCAAATCGCTGGTCATCAAAATAATTGGGATAACCGTCGTTTTTCACCCGCTCAATCCCGCCGAGCGCTGAGCTAAGTTCTTCACCAGTAAGATTTCTTACAACTATGTGGAATTTATTTCCTTTTATGAGGTCTGGCCCCATGGGTCTGTCCATGTTGCCGACAAAGCTTAATGAGTAGTTGTTTTCACAGATTTCCTTTATTTCGCTTATGTTTTTCAGGTATTGGGCGCGGGAGAGTCCGGGGTCAAGGCGGAGATTACGCGGGAAGGCATCCTTGTCTTCTCCTGACAATGCTTTGCCTGCGTTACACTGTCCAATGGTTATATACTGAGTGGTGAGGGCGTACTTATCCTTTTTTCCGCCGTAGGAGAAGTATGAAGAAGGTAAGTTGAGTTTTTTGGAAAGTGTTTTCAATACATCAACGGTATTCCATCCCCTCTTTTTCAGCAGATAGACAGAGAAGTCGCTGCCTTGAGTTAATGAGATATTTGCCACTTCTTCTACAATAAAATCTTCCGGTTTAACCTTTATTTTAAGCATACGTTTTTAGATTACAAGCAATTAAAAATAGTTTCACAATAAGGGTGGGTTAAGCGAAAGCGAACCCACCATTCAACCATTGTTGGTGGATTCTGCATAAAATAAACGCCCTTAATCCAGCCAGATGGTAGAATATTTACAAATACATTGTATAGGAATTTTTGTGTTATTCAAGCAGTTCTGGGGCTTGATAGGGCGATTCTTCGGAGTTTGTGGAAAAAGAAAGGTCTTGCCTGTCATTGCGAGCGTTAGCGAAGCAATCTGTCTCTCAAAATCAATGAAAAGAGGAGATTGATTCAGTCGTTCCTCCTTCGCAATGACACGACAGCAGGCTTTTTGCACAGACCCTTCAGGGTTGCAAATGGGCAAGGCTAAAGCCTTACCATCCATAAG
>JAXMAC010000032.1:12071-16917 GCA_046350595.1 Candidatus Brocadiaceae bacterium
TTCAGGGTGCACCTTAATAAATATTTGTTTATAACTATTTGATGATTAATGTCTTAGTTGTTGTTGGTAATAACGGCATTATACTTGCGCTGTTTTCGCACATGTTACAGAGTGTGACACCTATTCGTGTAAATATCTTTGACTTTTTCAAAAATAATTCTATAATTGAATTTTATGATCAATTATTTACCTATACTAATTTTGTTTATTATAGCTGTGGGCTTTGCGGTTACGAATATAGGGCTTTCGGCAATTTTGGGGCCACGCAGGCCTACAAGGGAAAAACTTACGCCCTATGAATGCGGCATTGAACCCGTGGGAACAGCACGGGAGCGTTTTTCGGTAAAGTTTTACCTTATCGCAATGCTTTTTGTTGTTTTTGATGTTGAAGTTATCTTTCTTTACCCATGGGCAGTGGTGTTTAAGTCACTCAAACTCTTTGGGTTTATTGAAATGCTGACCTTTATTGGTATCATGTTTGTCTGCTATTTTTATATCTGGAAGAGGGGAGGGTTGGAGTGGGATTAGAAAGCCATCTGGGTGATAATATCCTTACAACCACCGTGAATACGATGGTCAATTGGGCGCGAAAATCTGCCCTCTGGCCTATGCCTTTCGGGCTGGCATGTTGCGCCATAGAAATGATGGCGGCTGTTGCTCCCCGATTTGACCTTGCACGTTTCGGGGCAGAGGTGTTCAGGTTTTCTCCCCGTCAGTCTGATTTAATGATTGTCGCCGGCACGCTCACCTACAAGATGTCGTCGGTGGCAAGAAAGATTTACGACCAGATGCCAGAACCTAAGTGGGTTATTGCGATGGGCGCCTGCGCGATATCTGGCGGTGTGTTTAATACCTACAGTGTTGTTCAGGGGCTGGATCAGGTTATTCCTGTTGATGTGTATCTGCCAGGATGTCCGCCCAGACCTGAAGCATTGATTCACGCTATAATGGAAATACAGAAGAAGATTGAAAAAGAATCAGTACGCCATGGATAATGAGTCTCTAACTACTTTGATAAAAAACAGATTTCCTGATGCACTTGTAGATATCAGTATATTTCTCAATGAATTGACCCTCCTTGTAAAAAGGGAGAGTATTTCCGAGATTGCTGGATTTTTGAAGGAAAACGAGGATCTGGCGTTTAATTTTTTATCTGACCTGTGCGGTGTTGACCGTGTAGAATCGAACGGCGTATTTGAGGTGGTTTACCACCTCTATTCCATCAACAAAAACCATCGTGTTCGTCTCAAGGTACACATCCCATCACATGAACCAAGGGTGTCAACGGTAACGCATGTTTGGAAAACAGCAAACTGGCATGAACGTGAGGCCTATGATATGTTTGGTATTCAGTTTGACGGCCATCCCGATTTGAGAAAGATACTTATGCCCGACGAATTCGAAGGGCATCCGTTACGAAAGGACTATCCTATTGACGGGAGACAACCCGCCACGCTCCGCGAGATTTACCGAAAGGATGAGGCGTGACGGCTGCTACCCAGACGACTACCCACTTAATGACCATCAATATGGGTCCGCAGCATCCCAGCACGCACGGTGTGCTGAGGCTGTTGCTGGAGCTGGACGGAGAGGTGATTACAAAGGCCATACCCCATGTCGGATTTCTCCACAGAGGCGTAGAGAAACTTGCGGAATACAAAACCTACCATCAGTGCATCCCCCTTACCGACCGCCTGGATTACGTGGCGCCGTTTTCAAATAATCTTGCCTATGTTCTGGCCGTAGAAAAATTGCAGGGAATCGAGGCTCCTGAAAGGGCGCAGCATATCCGTGTGCTGATATGCGAACTGACGAGGATATCATCCCATCTGTTGTGGCTGGCAACCCATGCCCTGGATATTGGCGCGATGACGGTGTTCTTCTATTGTTTCAGGGAGCGTGAAACAATCTATGATATTTTTGAAATGGTTTCCGGGGCGCGGATGAATCTTTCGTATATCCGCGTGGGCGGTGTGTCGAGGGATTTACCGGATGGGTTTGTGGAAAAGACCCGAAAGTTTGTTATGGAATTTCCCTCACGGCTTGGTGAATATGAGACGCTCCTAACGGAGAACCCTATATGGAAGAAGCGTACCGTTGGCGTTGGTATTATTTCTGCTGAAGATGCCATTGATTACGGGTTGAGCGGTCCGAGTTTAAGGGGTTCCGGAGTTAACTGGGACATTAGAAAGGCAGAACCCTATTCCGGATATAATAAATACCATTTTAGCGTTCCCCTGGGTAAAAATGGGGACGTTTACGACCGATATTCTGTGCGCATGGAAGAGATGCGGCAGAGCAACAGTATCGTACACCAGGCGCTCAATATGCTCCCGAAAGGGGATATTATTGCACGGATACCGAATATCACCCTTCCTCCCAAGGAGGATGTGGAGACAAATATGGAATCTATGATCCAGCATTTTAAAATAATTATTGAAGGCATCAAACCGCCAAAGGGGGAAGTGTATTTCAGTATTGAAGCCCCCAAAGGAGAGTTGGGGTTTTATATCGTAAGCGACGGGTCAAGCCGTCCGTACCGTTTGAAAATCAGGCCGCCCTCCTTTGTTAATCTTGAGGCGTTACCAAAGATGATTGAAGGTCGTTTACTGCCCGATGTAGTTGCTACCATTGGGAGTTTGGATATTGTTTTAGGAGAAATAGACCGTTAGAATCATGGCTACAAAAACCTTCGAACAGCCAAAAGATAAAGGCATTGATTTATCAAAGGTGGAAAAAATCCTGAGTGATTATAAAAATGCCCGGGGGGCGGTTATCCCGGTTTTGCAAAAGGTACAGGGAGAGTTTGGCTATCTGCCTGAATCTGCGATTGACCTTATTTCAGAGAGACTGAATGTGAGTTCAAGTGAAATTGTGGGTGTAGCCACATTTTACGCCCAATTTCATCTGAGACCCAGAGGCCAGCATATTATTAAGGTGTGTTGCGGAACAGCATGTCATGTGAAAGGCGCAACCAA
The DNA here is from genome assembly GCA_046350595.1 of Candidatus Brocadiaceae bacterium. GTDB lineage: Bacteria > Planctomycetota > Brocadiia > Brocadiales > Brocadiaceae > JAHFOW01. Next base: position 15,050 of record JAXMAC010000032.1, read on the forward strand.
GATTGCAGAAAAGCTGAGTGAAACGCTGGAAGTTTCCATGGGAATGACGACGAAGGATAATGTGTTTACCCTCGAGGAGGTGGCATGTCTGGGCGCCTGTTCCCTTGCGCCGGTTATGATGGTGGACGAAGATATTCACGGCAAGCTGGCATCAGATAGTGTGGGGGCTGTTTTACAAAAAATTAAAGAATCGGGAACTACTCAACCGTCAGAATAATGAAAGCAAAAAAGAAGTTTTACCGGGTAGCGCTATTATGGTAAGTAACGAAATAAAAGATACACAAAAAAAACCAACAATTATCATTGGCATGGCGAGCTGCGGTCTGGGCGCTGGTGCAAAAGGCGTGTTTACGAGCGTTCAGCAAGAACTCGAAAAACAAAAGCTCTCTGCTGATATTATACCTACAGGCTGTATTGGTATGTGCGTCCATGAAGTGCTCGTTGATGTGGTTATTCCTGGCCGGACACGCGTTACGTACAGCGGGGTAAAGAGCGCTATGGTGCCGCAGATTATAGAACAACACGTGGGGAAAGGGGAGGTGATAAAGAATTTTGCCCTCTCGCAGATGTATCCCGACTCTAAAGTTGAAACCCCTTATGATGGTGTGCCATTTTTTAATGACCTGGAAATGAACAAAGGCCAGATCAAATATATCCTCCGGAATTGCGGGTATATCGACCCGGACAGCATTGAAGATTACCTTGCGACCGGCGGATATACCGCGCTCAAAAAGGTTTTGACAAGCATGACTCCGAAGGATGTGATTAATGAAATGAGCAAATCAGGCCTTCGGGGGCGAGGCGGCGGTGGTTTTCCAACTGGTGAAAAATGGGCATCCTGCGCCCGATATGCTGCGGATGAGAAGTTTATCCTTTGTAATGCGGATGAAGGCGATCCGGGCGCGTTTATGGATAGGAGCCTTCTGGAGGGCGACCCCCATGCCGTCCTGGAAGGCATGATTATCGGTGGCTATGCAATTAATGCCACCTATGGTTATATTTATGCCCGCGCCGAGTATCCCCTTGCGGTTAAAAGATTAAAACACACCATTGAGCAGGCAAGAAAACACGGCTTTTTGGGGAAAAATATATTAAATAGCGGCTATAGTCTGGATATCGGCATAAAAGAGGGCGCTGGCGCATTTGTATGTGGCGAGTCAACAGCGCTCCAGAATTCCATTGAAGGCAAACGCGGTATGCCTCGCACCAGGCCTCCCCAGTCGGTAGAGGCGGGATTATGGGATAAACCCACCGTATTAAACAATGTAGAAACCTTTGCCAATGTGCCATTTATTATTAACAGGGGGGCCGACTGGTATGCAAAGATTGGCACTGAAAAGAGCAAGGGCACTAAAATCTTTTCTCTAACGGGGAAGATTAAGAACGCAGGGCTTGTTGAAGTTCCCATGGGTACCACCATACGGCAGATTGTTTTTGACATGGGCGGTGGGATTCCCCGTAAGAAAAGGTTTAAGGCCGTACAAATCGGCGGTCCGTCAGGCGGGTGTTTGCCGGAGTCGTTATTGGATTCACCGATTGATTATGAATCATTGGTGGGTGCGGGCGCCATGATGGGATCGGGTAGCTTTGTGGTCGTTGACGAGGCCACCTGTATGGTGGAGATGGCGCGGTTTTTCATGAATTTTTGCGCAAATGAATCGTGCGGGAAGTGCCCGCCATGCCGTATTGGAACCACCCTTATGCTGGATATTCTAACACGTATTACGCAGGGTCTTGGTGAGGAAAAAGACCTTGAGATATTAGAGCAGATGTGTGATGAGATAAAGACGATGTCGCTCTGCGGTCTTGGGCAATCCGCTCCAAATCCGGTAAAATCAACCCTCCGCTATTTTAAAGACGAATATATT
>JAXMAC010000032.1:16927-29000 GCA_046350595.1 Candidatus Brocadiaceae bacterium
CACATCAGGGACAAGGTATGTCCCACATCTATTTGTGTTGCGCTCCATAAATATGAAGTTGTTTCGGAGAAGTGCACGAAATGTCAGGCATGTATTAAGAATTGTCCGGTTAAGGCGATTAGCGGGAGTACTAAGGAAGTCGCCTTCATCCATAAAGACAAATGCATAAAATGTAATTTATGTTATGAAAAATGTAATTTCATGGCGATCAAATGAAAAAACTCATCCATCTTGTTGTTGACGATAAACCAATCATAGCGCCGGAGGGTACGAATATTTTCCAGGCAGCCATGGATAATAATATTTATATTCCGGGTTTATGTTATCACCCCAAGTTGTCCCAGTTTGGCGGATGCCGGTTGTGCATGGTAGAGGTTACAGAGCGGCGAACCGGTCACCGGTTTGCCTGTGCGCATCCCGTATCAGAGGGAATGGTTGTCAAGGTGAATACGCCAAAGGTCGTTCGATACCGAAAGTCTGTTATGGAATATTTGCTGGCCCACCACGAACTTTCCTGTCCAACCTGTGATAAATCGGGGGAGTGCGGATTGCAGAATATTACCCATGACTTAAACCTGGGGCCGGGGCGGTTTAAGACCGTGAGGATGCACTATCCGGTAGTTCGGGATAATCCGGTTTTGGAATTAAATAGAAACCGGTGCATTTTATGCGGGCGGTGCGTCAGCTCGTGCAAGGAAATCGAAGGCGTGGGCGCTATTGACTTCCAGAATCGCGGTATTAAAACGGTTATAGGCACTGCCTTTGACAGACCGCTTGCGTGTAGTTTTTGCGGCGGCTGCGTTGCCGTGTGTCCGACAGGCGCCTGGCAGGACAGGACGCTCGGTTTTAGCGGAAGGCCGTGGGAATTTATCAAGACACAGACGGTTTGTCCGTATTGTGCCGTTGGATGTACCGTTGTGCTTAATACAAAAAAAGGGACGGTGCGAAGGATAACATCCGAAGATTATTCAGGAATAAACGAGGGGAATCTCTGTGTAAAAGGGAGGTTTGGCCATGAGTTTATTCATTCTCCGGCACGTATCAAGACCCCCTTAATAAGAAAGAATGGAGAATTATGCCCTGTCTCATGGGATGAGGCGCTTGAGTGTGTATCGAAACGTTTTCAGGACATTATCAGGGAATATGGCGGAAAAGCCATCGGTGGCATTGGTTCGGAGAAGAGCACCAACGAGGAGAATTATCTCTTCCAGAAATTCTGCCGGTCAGTGTTGGGAACGAATAATATAGATAATCTGTCAAATATCAAATCCCCCTCATTAAATACCCTGATTTATCAGGCAGCAGCGACGGGGCTTGTTGCAGGTTCGCTGAAAGACGTAGAAAATGCAAATACCGTATTTTTTATCGGCGCAGATGTAACGGAAGCGCATCCTGTTGTTGGAAGTATGGCAAGAAAAGCGGTAAGGCTAAACAATGCAAGCCTTATCATTGCACATGTCAGGAACGTTGTTTTCAATAGTACGGCCAAAACCGATATCCGCTTGAGGTATACCCTGGGAAGTCAGGTAGTTTTTATTAATGCAGTTATTAAGATTATCATCGACGAAAAGCTTGTTGATTTAGAGAAAGTGGAGTCATCTTCGGGCAATTTCAGTGATCTCGTTTCATCGTTCGGCAAATTCAATGTACATGACGGTTCTCATGTTGCCGGGGTTTCCGTGGAAACTATCCGAAGTGTAGCTACGCTGTTAACGAAGCCGGGAAATTGTGTTATCGTTTGTGGGAAGGATGTTGAGGAAGACCCGATGGCTGAGGATACCATAAAGGCATTGATGAACCTCTGTGTTTTAATTAACACCGGCATGAGCGCGGATGCGGGACGCAGCAGGATTTCGCTGTTATTTTCGCGCGTACATAACAACTCCCAGGGTGTTAATGATATGGGCGTTGTTCCGTGGTTTTTTCCGGGATACCTTGATATCAATGACAAATCCAGGAGAGAAAAGATTGAAAAAGTGTGGGGTGGAAAGCTTTCTGAGGATATTTTTCAAAAAATTTCGGCGAATGTCATACAGCTAGCCCTTCAGGGAAAATTAAAGGCGTTGTATATAATGGGTGAAAATCCCGTTGTGAACTATCCACATGGCAGGGACATCCGGCAGTCGTTCAGGAATGTGGACTTTACCGTTGTGCAGGATACGTTCCTTACGGAAACAGCGCAACTGGCAGATGTCGTACTTCCCGGTTCCACGTATGCAGAAAAGGAAGGGACGTTTACCAATATGGGGTTAACCGTGCAACGATTAAATAGGGCCATTCAGCCAGTGGCAGATTCAAGACCGGACTGGCAGATTATTGGTGACCTGGCAAAGAAAATGGGATATGCTTATTTATACCAATCCCCGAAGGATATTTTACGAGAGATTGAAGGTGTTGCTCCTGTTTATACAGGCATTAATTACGACCGTCTCAAAAGAAAGGAATTCAACTGGACGTCTGTTATCTACGACAAGACTAAACCAGCAAAGTATACGTTTAACATCGTACAGCACAAACCTTTTAGTTTAAAAGTGAATAAAGATTTTTCCTGTATTTTGTTAACGGGGTCGAGTTTAAATCACCTGGGGACACTTTCCCGGTATTCACCATCGCTCGTGTCTGTTGCTCCAGAATGTTTTGCGGAGATAAGCAGGAAGGATGCAGATGAATTACATATTAGCGATGGAGACCCGGTTATTATTGAATCTGCGCACAACAAGATAACCCTGAAGGCGAAGGTTAGCAGTAAATCACCCGATGGTATTGTCTACGTTTCTGATGATTTTGAGTGGGTTCCCGTTAATATTGTGCGTGATGGGGTATATACGCCGGTAAAAGTTTACCGGCAGATTTTGTAGGGCAACCCTTCATGGTTGCAAATGGGCAAGGATAAAGCCTCGCCCCGCACTGTTTTTCGCTAAGGAAGAAATATATGGCAAAAAAGGGACAAACTTATTTTTGCGAGATTTGCAGACAGAAAGTTGTAGTTAGCCATGAGGGCTTTGGCGTACTGGTGTGCTGTGGCCAGGAGATGAAGCTTGTTGAGGCAAAAGGGATGATGGCTGACTGGACGGCCGCCCACCATAAACCCGACGGTGGAGCATCTTTTGTATGCAAGGTATGTGGACAAAAGATCAAGGTTGTTGTCGAAACTACAGGTATTTTAGAATGTTGTGGACAGAGAATGAGCCGTGAAGAAACAAAGGTTGTCTGAATGAATAAAGAATTTTTGATTTATCTCACTGTTGCGTGTGTTAAGATACTGCTCGTATTCGGCGTGGTACAGCTTATGATTATTTCCATGATCTGGATTGAGAGGAAGGTCATGGCGCACATGCAGATCCGCTTAGGCCCTATGCGGGTGGGGCCGCATGGATTACTTCAACCGATTGCGGACGGTATAAAGCTGCTCTTCAAGGAAGATATTATTCCCGAAAAAGCGAGTAAGGTGCTTTTTGTGCTGTCGCCTATTATGACCCTTGTGCCTTCGTTAATTACCTTTGCCGTTATACCTTTTGGGGATAAGGTAAAGATACTGGGTTATAATGTAGACCTCGTAATTACCAATATCAATGTAGGCTTTCTCTATATACTTGCTGTCTCTTCCCTGGGTATTTATGGAATTGTTATGGCCGGATGGTCTTCGAATAACAAATATTCGTTGCTTGGCGGAATACGGTCTTCTGCACAGATGATTAGCTATGAATTGACCCTGGGGTTGTCTTTAATTGGTGTTGTCATGCTCACGGGTTCGCTGAGTTTGGTTGATGTCGTTAACGCCCAGTCAAAATTGTGGAATATTATATTACAGCCAATAGGTTTTTTTATTTATGCAACGAGCGCCATTGCCGAAGTTAATCGCTGTCCTTTTGATCTGCCTGAGGCCGAATCCGAGCTTGTGGCCGGATACCATACAGAATACAGCAGTATGAAATTTGCCACGTTTTTCATGGCAGAATATGCCAATATGATTACGGTATCAGCGCTTGCCGTGACCTTTTTTTTGGGTGGTTGGCATGGGCCTTACCTCCCGCCCGTTGTGTGGTTCATGTTAAAATTATCATTTTGTTTGTTCTTCTTTATCTGGATACGTTCAACGTTTCCCCGGCTAAGGTATGATCAACTGATGCATTTTGGATGGAAGTTTTTGCTGCCTCTTTCGCTCTTTAACATATTAATTACCGGGCTTATTATGGTGATAAAGGGATGAGTATAATTTCGCCGTTCATAAAGGGATTAGCGCTCACGCTCAAACGTTTTCTAAATCCGGGTACCTGCGTAACAGTCCAGTATCCTGAAGAACGCCCTAAGCTTGCAAACAGGTTTCGAGGATTGCCGGAATTGCAAATTGATAAAGATGGAAAGGAAAAGTGTGTGGCGTGCGGACTCTGCGCCAGGGTTTGTCCCTCTCAATGTATTACCGTTGAAGGGGCAGAGGATGAAACAACGCACAAACGATATCCAAAAGTTTACGAACTGGACGCCTTCCGGTGTATTTTCTGCGGGTTTTGTGAAGAGGCGTGTCCGGTAAGGGCGATAATCCTTCGGGATACCTTCGAACTTTCGACTTATCAGAACAGGGAAATTTTTGATAAGGAAAAATTACTGGAACTTTCAAGGAAAAGGAAGGGGCTATGATCCAGCCTCATTCCATAATCATAAGTTCTCACGTTAATTTTTTTAAGGAGTAATATTATGGAGGCAGGTTGTAAGACAGCAGACCATAAATTCCTGAAAGCAGGAGAAGTTCTCTTCGTTGAGGGCGCCGCGGGAAAAGAGGTATTTGTAATTGTATCGGGTAATGTGCGCATTACCAAAAAGGCCGATGGCAAGAATGTTGTTTTAGCGGAACTGGGGCCGGGAGAATCCGTTGGTGAAATGTCGATACTCCTGGATAAACCACGAACTGCAACCGTAGAGGCTGTAACAGATTGTGAACTTGTATGTGTGAATAGAAGCGTTTGTTTGAAGTGCATCACCAATATACCGCCTTGCGCAGCCGCTATGCTCCAGAGGCTGGCGAGACGGGTTGGTGTTATGAATGAAAATTTACTCAAAGAGAGACTTAAAGCTGTAAGTGATGAAACTCTGGAGTAGAGAGTCTTAATCAGGAGTTTAGAAATTCAATGGTATATGGACAGCCTGGACAAACGGAGTTGTTCATATCTAATTTAATCTAGTCGTGGTTAAATAATTATGGAAGCATATCTATTTTATATTGTAGCAACCATTGCGGTTTGTACCGGCGTTTACCTTATTTTTGAAAAGAATCCTGTTTTCAGCGCTCTGTACCTCATTCAGACGATGGTATGCATTGCGGTATTGTATATCCTTCTTGAAGCGCAGTTTATTGCGGCGGTACAGATGATTGTCTATGCAGGTGCAATCATGGTGCTCTTCCTCTTCGTGATCATGTTGTTAAATCTCAATGTTGGACAAGAGAAAAAGGATGCGTTGCCGTACCAAAAAATACCTGCAATTATCATGGGCATCGCCCTCTTTACCGTTCTCTGTATAGTTTTGAAATCAAAACTCCTGCAAGGCAAGCATGGCGAATATACCACCGCTTACGTTAATAATGTTGGAAATACAAAATTGCTCGGTAATTTGTTGTTTACCGATTATCTGCTCCCGTTCGAAATTACATCTGTTCTGTTATTTGTAGCTGCCATTGGGGCTATTATGTTGGCCAAGAGGAAAATTTAATATGATTACCATTACTCACTATCTGGTGCTGAGCGCAATCCTTTTTACCCTGGGTGTTATTGGCGTGCTCATACGGAGAAATGCTATCGTAATCTTTATGTGCGTAGAACTCATGCTGAATGCCGTTAACCTGTCATTTGTGGCGTTTGCGCACTATTTAAACTCGATGCAGGGTCAGTTGTTTGTCTTTTTTACTATGACGGTTGCCGCGGCTGAAGCTGCTGTGGGTCTGGCAATTATCGTTGCCTTATTCAGGAATAAAGAAACTGTAAACATTGACGATGTAAACATTATGAAATGGTAGGAGTTCCATGCTCAATCTTGTTGGACTGATCTTGTTATTTCCCCTCATCGGGGCGGCTATTAATGGATTGCTCGGCAGAAGATTAAAAAAAGATACCGTTGGCTATGTCGCCTGTGGCGCAATTGGTTTGTCCTTTTTTATCGCCGTACTGGTATTTTGCGGGCTTGTGCTCCTTCCCCCCGAATCACGTCTGTTTGAAAAACAACTGTTCAACTGGATTGAATCCGGCTCATTTAAAGCCGCCGCGGGTTTACAGGTAGACCCCTTATCATCCCTCATGATCCTTGTCGTTACCGGCATTGGATTTCTCATCCATATTTATTCAATCGGCTATATGCATGAGGACAAGGGGTATCACCGCTATTTTTGCTATCTGAATCTCTTTACCTTCTCCATGCTATTGCTTGTCTTGGGTAACAACTTCCTCCTCATGTTTATTGGATGGGAGGCGGTAGGTCTGTGTTCTTACCTGCTCATAGGATTCTGGTTTGAGAAGAAATCCGCCTCGGATGCAGCAAAGAAGGCCTTTATCGTGAATCGTGTCGGCGATTTTGGATTTGCCCTTGGAATCATGCTTATCTTTTTAACCTTTCATACGATTGATTTTACTGAGGTCTTTCATGCAGCTTCAGAGGGCAGTTTTGCCGTGGGTAATTTTACCATAACGATAATTACCCTTTTATTATTTATGGGTGCAACGGGTAAATCTGCTCAGATACCCCTCTATACCTGGCTGCCGGACGCTATGGAAGGCCCAACGCCGGTCAGCGCCTTAATCCATGCTGCAACCATGGTGACTGCAGGCATCTATATGATTGCACGGTGCAATGTCCTTTACATGCTGTCGCCTTTTACCATGACCGTGGTGGCCGGTATTGGAGCGGTTACCGCTCTTTTTGCCGCATCTATCGGACTGGTGCAAAATGATATCAAGCGGGTGCTTGCCTATTCGACCATTAGCCAGCTCGGTTATATGTTTCTGGCCTGTGGCGTTGGGGCATTTTCTGCCGGTGTGTTTCACCTCATGACCCATGCCTTTTTCAAGGCATTGCTCTTTCTGGGTTCTGGCAGCGTCATTCATGCCCTTTCCGGAGAACAGGACATGCGGAAGATGGGCGGACTCAAGCATCACATCCCTGTTACCTATAAGACATTTTTGATAGGTACGGTAGCCATTGCGGGTATTCCGCCCTTTGCAGGATTTTTTAGCAAAGATGAAATCCTGCTGGAATCCCTTGTTCGCGGTAATTTCATCTACTGGTCTATTGCAGCATTAGCGGCCTTTTTCACGGCGTTTTATATGTTTCGGTTACTCTTTATGACATTTCACGGCAAATCGAGGGTAGATCATCACGTTATGGAACATCTCCATGAATCACCGGGGAACATGACCGTGCCTCTCATGATACTTGCAGGACTTTCATTTTGCGGAGGGTTTCTGGGTCTTCCTGGCGCAAGCGCCATTGATAGGTTTTTATCCCCCGTGTTCGGTGGTCATGGACACGTTGAAATTTCCATGTCAGGCGCTGCAGTTCATCATAGTGAAGGGCATCCTTATTTAATGATGGTGATTTCAACGGCAATTGCAGTTGCCGGTATCGGACTGGCGTATCAAATGTATGTTAAAAAACCTGAATTGCCACAAAAACTGGCAGGACAGTACCGCCTGATTTATAAAATCCTTCTGAATAAATATTATATCGACGAAATTTACGATGCGCTCTTTGTAAATTCGGTCAAAAAAGGTTCTCTTCTCTTATGGAAGCGCGTGGATGCCATGATGATTGACGGCTCTGTGAATGGTATCGCGCGTCTTTTCGGATGGTTTGGTAATATCTTGAGATATTTACAAACCGGTTATATCCGTAATTATGCCTTTTATATTGTAATAGGGTGTATCTTTATTATGGTGCTTGCTGCATTTGGCAGATGAGCTGTATTTGAAGTAACGATTTGAGTTTATACGCATTAAACAACGAAATTCGTAATTCTGGAGTATCTGGATGTCTTTACCTATTCTTTCACTTATAACGTTTCTTCCCATCATCGGGGTATTTTTTATCCTTTCGATTGATTCGAAACGGCAGGAATTGATCAGGATTACGGCGCTGCTGGTGTCGGTCGTGGTGTTTTTTGTCTCCCTTCCTTTATACTTTGGTTTCAGTGGACGCACGTACGAAATGCAGTTCGTCGAAAAGCTCCCGTGGATACCTTCCTTCGGAATATTTTATCATGTGGGAATTGATGGTATAAGTTTGTTTCTGATACTTTTGACGACATTTATTACCCCTCTTGCGCTCCTGGCCTCATGGTATATTAACAAGAATGTCAAAGAATATATGATTGCCATGCTGGTGCTTGAGACAGGGATGATTGGCGTCTTTACATCTCTCGATCTCTTCTTATTCTACGTATTCTGGGAGCTCATGTTGATTCCCATGTACCTCCTTATCGGCATCTGGGGAGGCCCAAGAAGGGTTTATGCAGCGGTAAAGTTCTTTCTGTATACCATGGTGGGTAGTGTTTTCATGCTTTTGGCCATCATCACCCTGTACTTTTTGAATCACCGGGTAACGGGTGAATATACCTTTAATCTCTTAGAGTTTTACCGGCTCGATCTCTCGTATGCCGTGCAGTTCTGGTTGTTTTTGGCTTTTTTTCTGGCATTTGCCATCAAAGTGCCCATGTTTCCCTTTCATACATGGCTGCCTGACGCACACGTAGAAGCGCCAACGGCGGGGAGTGTAATCCTGGCAGGCGTTCTCCTGAAAATGGGGACGTATGGTTTTGTGCGTTTCTGTCTGCCGCTGTTCCCTGAAGTGAGCCATGCATTCATTCCGGTAATTTCGTGGATGGCTGTCGTCGGTATTATCTACGGCGCTTTGGTTTCTATGGTGCAGGACGACCTGAAAAAACTTGTTGCCTATTCCAGCGTAAGCCATTTAGGTTTTGTCATGCTGGGTATTTTTGCCTTTAACATCCAGGGTATCGAGGGTGGTATCATCCAGATGATTAATCATGGTCTCAGCACCGGCGCCCTCTTCCTTATTGTTGGAATGCTCTATGAGAGAAGGCATACCCGCATGATTGCTGATTTTGGCGGACTTACGAAACAAATCCCGGTTTTGGCCACTTTTTTTCTGATCGTTACCTTTTCTTCTATTGGACTGCCTGGCTTGAATGGTTTTGTTGGAGAGTTTCTCATTCTTGTCGGGACTTTTAAGTCGCGGATACTCTATGCCTCTTTGGCGACATCGGGTATTATTCTGGCGGCTGTTTATATGCTCTGGATGTTTCAGAGGGTTATGTTCGAGAAAATAACTCATGAAGAAAACAGCACATTAAAGGATATTAATAAAAGAGAATTTGCTGTATTAATACCCATTATCATCATGATTTTCTGGATAGGTGTCTATCCAAATTCGTTCCTGAGAAAAATGGACGCCTCAGTAAACCACCTTTTAAAACAGGTGGGAGAAAAGGCGAATGTTGTACAAGTGCAGAAAACTGTAATACCGAAGATCGATATTGTCACCGAGCCTAAAACAGAGTGGTAGTGCTATCTGGAAATCCTTAATAATTTATTGATTTATAATCTTACAGGCACTCATGGTATAATTTTTTAAAGGAGAATTATTATGAAGATATGGAAAATATTCTTACCTCTGGCTTTAGTGTTGTTTTTAAATAGTGTTGCATTTTCGATGGATTATTCGGGAACTTGGAAGGGTGGCCTTGCATATGGCAGTTTAGATAACCCCTCGACAATATCCGGCGTGACGATGACTTTTAAACAAAACAGCACAAATACAAGATTTAAAGGTTCCTTCAGTGTGCCTGCTTACGGGGTAAAAGGAACGGTTTCTGGAAGGATATATAACGATAAGTTCAGGTTTACCGTTAATATAACCGCTCCCGGCACTGGGAAAGTTAAGGGCAAGGGCATCATAAATGATGCATCTACTGCGTTAGGCGTCATTTTTGCGGGGGACGTACCCTATCTAGGTACGATAACCAATGGAAGGGGATATTTTGAAAAACAGTAGCTTCAACTCGGGTAGATACTTATTTATTTTATTGAGCTAGTGCCTGTAAGAAATTAACAATCGAGTATCTTATAAAAAAGATTTTGACATTTTCAGCAAAAAATTAACCCTGTCAGGGTTGACTCACGAATTTTGTACTTCGGATTTTGTTTTTTTCGACTCGTTCGGATTAGGTCATTCAAATAAAATTTTTTGCGTTCTATGGTTAAAGGTTTCTAAAGTATGATAAATGCATCAATAATGACGTTTAATATTTTAAATATCTTACCAATCCTTGTTCTTGCAGGGTTTGGGATGATTGTGCTGGTAACGGACGTCTTGTCATCGAGAAAATGGGTGAACCGGAATATACTGGCCTATATATCATTAATAGGAATTATTCTTGCTGCTGTTCTTACGAGAAGCTCTACAGGAACGACCCTCTTTTCCTTTAATGAGTCATTTGTCACCGATAACTATTCCCTGTTTTTCAATTTTATTTTTCTCCTCTGTGCAGGACTCACCATCTTAATTTCGCACAACTACATTAAACGTGAGGATATCAACTATGGCGAGTACTATGCCTTAATTTTGTTTTCAACAATTGGCATGATGCTCATGGCATCTGGCGCAGACCTGCTGAATATCTACATTGGACTTGAGGTCATGTCTATCAGTATTTATATCCTGACGGGTTTTAAGCGTTCCAAACTTATTTCAAATGAAGCGTCATTAAAATATTTCCTCCTGGGGGCGTTTGCCACAGGCTTTCTTCTCTATGGCATCTCCCTTACCTATGGAACTACCGGCGCTATCAATCTTAAACAAATAGCCAGTTTTATTGCAGAAAAAGGGGGTATGTCAGACCCTCTAATGATCATCGGTATGGGACTGCTTATTGTTGGCCTTGGATTCAAGGTTGCCTCCGTGCCCTTCCATGCTTGGGTGCCTGATGTTTATGAAGGCGCTCCAACACCAGTAACGGCCTTTATGTCCGTGGGACCGAAGGCGGCGGGGTTCGCTGCCTTTTTGCGTATTTTTCTGACTGCCTTCGGGGCATCCCACTATGAATGGCAGAAAATTATCTACATCCTTGCCATTCTTACCATGACGCTCGGCAATGTAATTGCGCTCTCACAGACAAACATCAAACGAATGCTGGCCTACTCCAGCATAGCCCATGCGGGGTATTTATTGATTGCCCTCGTATCTGCGAATGATATGGGTGTGTCGGCTACGCTTTTCTATGTGCTGGCATATATCTTTATGAACATCGGGGCATTTGCCATTATTATTGTCCTGAGCCGCAAGGGTGATGAATGTATACAGATTAACGACTATGCGGGACTGGGGTTCAAACACCCGCTCCTGGCTATTGCGATGACCCTGTTCATGCTCTCCATGGCAGGCGTTCCGCCGATGGCAGGATTTGTGGGCAAATTTTACATTTTTAGCGCAGCGATAAAATCAGGGTATATTGGACTTGCCATTATTGCTGTAATAAATAGCGTGATTTCCGTTTACTACTATTTAAGAATCACGGTCATTATGTATATGAAGGAGCCTGCCAGGGAATTTATTCCCCTCACGATATCACCCCTCATGGTTGCCGCAATTGTCATTTCCGTTGTTGGAACACTCCAACTGGGTATTTTCCCTTCTAAAGTCATGGAAATTGCTCAGCGATCAATCCTCATGATGAGATAATTTCAAAGTTAAGGTTTTGTTTTCATCTTTAAAGAATTTTAATAGGAACATGATCCTAAAAGGGCCTGTTCAAGAATTTATACCCGAAATTGATACACCTGAAAAGATCTATGAACTCTTTCGGGTACTTGGGTATCCCGATGGTAAGTTGCTTGGCCCAACCTATAAAAGAAAGATAGAGGAGTTCGAATTTACAAAGGAAGAGCGGGAGAAGGTTAAAGATATCTTTAGTTTTTAATTACGACGGTAAGCTTCAGATATTCCTGATTGAGACCAACCCTCTGTGTCAATATATAGTTGGACACTTTCCCCCCTATAGTTTAGTGTAGGG
>JAXMAC010000033.1:0-4799 GCA_046350595.1 Candidatus Brocadiaceae bacterium
GACCCCAATGCGTATATGAATACATTGCGGGGGGAAGATGTGTTGTGGCTTTTGTATCAATTAATTGCTTATATCAAGGCTAACATAACAAATGCAGCAGCGCTCAATGGGTCTCTACAAAGGGCGGGTGATGGTGTATGGGATTATGATGGGAATTCGGCAAATGGGTTTCAACACACATCGTCTCCGCCTATGAATACTGCCCTGACCTACCTCGTAGAACCAAACAACAGCAATAATGTTCACTGGGCGCCGCCAAGTACTTCAGACATTCAGAATGCAATTGATCAACTAGATGGACCGCCGAGCGGTCTTCAAAAGTTTGTCGGAGGTCATCCACAAATTCCCGATCCCATTGAAACGGTAATTATAGCCGAGGCTCAAGAAATTATTAACCATTTAAACAGAATGAAATGCTCAGGTTATTTAAGTGTACGGGCATCCAAGGGGGAAAGGAAAAACCCCCTTGTCGAGCGTTCCACTAACTGGGGAACGGCGTCCTCCCATACAATCGGGGGGACAAATACCTCTTATTATACTGTCTTAACAAATGAGCTAAAACAACTCGTTGTGGCAAATAAAAATATGATCTCTTTGGGTGAGACAGGCAATCTTTTGACGATTGGATATGGAACACAGTCTTCCTATACCAATAACACCCTGTATAATGTGACCGGAAGCACTACTGTTGACAACGCAAAATTAAGTCTTATCAGCGGCACAGGGACAAACATTGCGGAATATTTCACAATACTTGATCCTAAAAATGATGCCATCGATGATGACGGTGACAATGCTGTTGGCACTGATACGGGCAATCAGGCAGGCGACATTGATGGGCCTGAAATTCAGGTGCCGGGCCGTATTAATATTAACACTGCTTCAACGGGTGCAATTGCCGCATTACCAGGTACAAACACTATTACATCGATGGGGACATGGAGCGCGTTACAAGGAAACCTTATTAACAATATCATCACCAATCGCCCGTATAGTAAAATAGGGGATATAAGAAATGTAACCGGAATGGATTATTTTGGAGCAGACAATGTCGACAATGACGGCGATGGAATTATTGATGACAAGGAAGAAAAGGATCTCATATATACAACTATTGCGAATCTTATTACCACCCACAGCAACGTGTTTGCCGTCTATGTTACCGCACGCATCGTTAATAGCAATGCAACCCAGACCTTTGCTGAAAAGAAGCTGGTTGCAATTGTTGACAGATCTGTTTCCCCAATTAAGATACGATACTTTAGATGGATGACTGAATGGTAAACGTGTTATTTCCATTGGTAAGCGCAAATATCGAACGCAGAATAAAAAAATGTTGAATAACGCATGTCTTTTCATTCAACATTCGATACTCACAAAACAACGTGACGTATAGAAATTTCAATATTTTTGTAGTGGCAATTCATGAATTGCCACTACATTAAAAAAACCGTTTTACCTTGCAAGACAAAACCTAATTTATTATGGACAATAAAAAAAACGCAGGTTACATTATTGTTGTCGTCATGTTTATCCTGGTAGCGCTTACCCTTCTGGGTGTAATGTTCCTGAATCTAACTTCCATCGATTTTAATGCCACAGACAATTACGTCAACAACCTTCAGGCAGATATGGTCGCACGGAGCGGGCTTGAATACGCCATTTACACCTTAAAAATGGATAAATGCGGCACAGATGCCGTTGTCTATAATAACAACAGCTACCGGTATATTGGCACAACAACGCTGGGGTATGACGAAAACTATGATGCATACACAGAAGAATGGCTGGGTACGGGAACTGGGAGGCTATTTGGGAGTGGCAACGCTTCAAATAACGACGTTGACAATAACGGAGACGGGATAAAGGATTCAACATGGCTGAATGCACCTTTCTTGCTGGACAAGGGATTAAAGGCGCAGTACGCCATCCTTATTGAAGACGTTGGGGAATCACGGGTCAATGTAAACGCCACAGGAAATATTGTGGGGACAACCGGGGCCTTTGTGTATGGTATGGGCGCCACTCCCTATGATATACGATTGCAAGATATTCTTACAGACTCTGTGGCAAGGAATGTCATTGGAACAAACTCTGGACGCTGCGGCGATAACGGTATCCCAGGCAATACAGGAACTAGCGCTTCACAATTCCAACCACGTAATTTCGTTGGCGATGACCGCCCTTTTAATATACTGGACGTTGCCGATATATGTTTTGGAACGTACACTTCATCAAACATTTACCGTTCCCGATTAAGGAACATTATCAATAACGAAACACTCTTTCAAAATGCCAGGAATAATCTTACGTTATATTCATTTGACAGTATTATTACCAATACAGGCACCTTGAGTGCTTTACAAATGGGCAAGAATTATTATCGCCTCAATATCAACACGGCGCCTGTTTCAGACCTGTCCACGCAACTAAAATATTGTGTATTTGGCACGGATACATTTATGGCAGACCAGATTGCAACCAATATTCAGGATTATCGTGATACCGATGATGACATCACGGTATACAATACCAGATACGGCCTGGAGCCACATCCTTTTATCAACGAGCTTTATTATGCGACTGCAACGGCATGGCACAGAATAGAACTTGTCAATCCCTTTAACCGCAGCATCAAATTAACTCCGGGAAATTGGGAACTTACCATAAATCGAGGCGGCACTGTTACCTCTTATACTTTAGGCCCGGCAACTATAGGTACCGCCACATCGCCATCATACCCTATTTATTTTGTGCTGGGAGACAATGCAACAGGTTACTATGGTACGGCATCTACCTATCTTAAAACCGACCTTGTTGTCAATAATCTCGATATTTTTGATTACGATGATGACAGTATTCCGATAGAAGTTACCGTTTATTTGAAAAAGAAGGCCACCGATGGTAATTTTGTTATTGTAGATCAGGCATACCCAAGCGCTTATTATAATACATTAAGTCTTCTTACTTTTATTGACGAACTTATCCGAAGGGTACAGCAATGTGATGTACCGCCGCTGGATTCCATGTTAACAAAATTGTTTCATGCGCGGGATGAGCTGGCGGAGGACCCGCCGGATTGTTTCCATGCAAGACCGAATCTGGAATCATTTATAAATGAGGTAGATGGTTTACGGGGAAGTAAAAGCCCTGACTGGAAGGTTTGTATTAATGAGAATGCAGACGAGTTTATCAGCCGAGCACAATATATTCTTGATATCTGTACCAATCTACCTTCGAAACGCGCATCCATTGGACAAAGAAAGATCCCAATCATTGAGCGTGTCGATAACTGGACAGGGACGCCGGCAAATCAAACAATAGGTTCCCAGAATATAAGTTTTAATAATAATCGTAAACTGGTAATTACAAACAGGGACTTTATTTCCCTAGGTGAATTAGGCCATCTCTTAACGGTTGGTTATAATACCAATATATCGTACACCATGAATGCATACTATGCCACAGCCACGAATTATGTAGACGCTGCAAAGATGAATCTTTTTAGCGGCACATTTACCACCATTCCGGAATATTTTACCGTACTTGATCCCTGGAATGACGCCATTGATGACGATGCGGACGGCGCTATTGACACAGCAGATACAGGCACTCAAACCGGGGATATTGACGGACCGGAAATTCAAGTGCCAGGCCGTATCAACATTAACACGGCGCCGTCGAGCGTGTTAGCTGCTTTGCCAGGAACAAGCACAAATACCTCTATGGGTACATGGAGTGCGCTCTACGGTTCATTGATTACCAATATCATCAATAATCGCCCCTATACTAAAATTGGAGCGTTGCCTGCTGTCACAGGAATGGACTATTTTGCCACAGACAACAAAGATAATGATGGCGATGGAATTGTTGATGATAAAGAAGAAAAAGACCTTATATTTGCCGCCATTTCAAACCAAATAACGACCCATAGCAACGTATTTGCCGTCTATGTTACCGCACGCATCGTGAATAGTAATGCAACACAGACCTATGCAGAAAAGAAGCTCGTTGCCATTGTTGACAGATCAGTCACCCCAATAAAGATAAGATATTTCAGATGGATGACGGAGTGGTAAACGTGTTATACTTAAGACGTTCACAAAAGATGATTTTGGCATTTTTAGTAAAAATATGAAGAAAACTAACCCTGTCAGGGTTTGAAACCCTGACAGGGTTGACTCACGAATTTCGTGCTTCGGATTTTGTCTTTTCCGACTCGTTGTGGTTGGAAATTTCAATCTGTAGTGGCAATTCATGAAGTGCCACTACAGACAAATAAAAGAATGTTGAATTAAAGGAGTATTTATGCTTATTTATTCTGGTATAAAAATAAACGTAAGAAAAGATGAAATTGTTCTCGATAATGGCAGAAAGGCATTGCGGGAAGTTATTGAACATCCAGGCTCATCGGCCATTATCCCCTTTATTTCCGAAGACGAAATTATCCTTATTCAACAGTACCGTCACGCAGTAAAAGAGACCATTTATGAAATCCCTGCCGGCACTCTGGACAAAGGTGAGACATTCGAGACGTGTGCCGCGCGTGAATTAGAAGAGGAGACCGGCTACAGGGCGGGCAAACTAGCCCCCCTTACAATCATCTATCCATCACCGGGCATCCTGAGCGAAACCATGCACCTCTTTAAGGCAACAAACCTCACAAAAACCAAAACCAATCATCAGGATGATGAGTCAATTAAAGGTATTGTACAAATAAAACTTCGTGATGCATTTGAAATGGTAAAGAATGGCACAATAAAGGACTCAAAAACGGTATGCTGTATTTTGATGTGTAT
>JAXMAC010000033.1:4899-13017 GCA_046350595.1 Candidatus Brocadiaceae bacterium
TGAATATATGATGTAAAGGCAAAAAAAGACAGGGCTATAATTGATATTCCCGATGCAAGCCCATTGAAACCGTCTATTATATTAATGGCATTGGTGACGCCTACAATGGCAAAGACGGTAAAAGGAAGGGCAATCCAGAAAGGTAATTTACATATACCTAAACTATAAATTGTGCTATCCATTAAAAAAATGCCCATAATAGCGCCGATACCTATAACCATTAATCTCATCCTGTGGCTTGTGTTAGATTTCATGTCTTCATAGAAACCTATTAAGAAGACCGGGAGTGATGCTAAAACAATATAGAGAAATATGTGACGAGTCTTAGATAAGGAATAAAATGTCGAATATAATACCTTAAAAGAGAATTTTTGTAATGCGCATTCAAAGACAAGAAGTCCTATTGCCACAGAAATAAAAATACCAACCCCCCCTGCCCTTGGCGTTGGTATATCATGAAATCGCTGTGGTTTATTACTCTCCACGCCATCTTCACAGAATGTTCTTTTTTTGAAAATATTTATGATTAACAAGTTAACAAAAAAAGATACAAAAAGTATTAATGATAGCGATATGATCGACTCATTTAATAGCAGAAAATTTTTATGTTGATTGCCCATAATACCTCAACTAATCTATTCTTTTCCGGAAATTTATCAATTAGTGTTTATCGTTCAATGACTTTTTAACAAGTGTTTCATAGCCCTCAACAACTTTTCCCCACGTGAAACAGGGACGTAGTTTTGAACCTTCTAATTGGGATACTTTATGCCATTCCTCGTAAGAACGGGACTCAATCCAGTCCAATTGCTGTACGAGCGAATCAATATCATGAAAATAAAGCCCTGCTTCTTCTAATACCTCTTCATTATATGGTGTGCGACGGGCTATTATAGGCGTGCCCGTTGAAAGAGCTTCCAATAATGTTGGGTTAATTCCCCCGACAGAATGTCCATGTATATAAGAAAGCGCATTACGTCTGAGTAAAAACAAAAGAATGCGGTCATAAATCGGACCAGCTACGATTACATTTGCAGTCTGAGCAATTAAGGGTTTCACATTTTTTTCAAAAAATGGAGTTGATGGACCTATTAAGAGAACGGGTTTGCCCGTTTTTCTTTTTATTGCAGCTTCACAAATCACTTGAATGCTGTTTTCTGGCTCAAGCCGCATTACGACTACATGATACTCCCGATGTTTTAGTTTGTGCTGGCTTAAAAATGTATCCATCGTTTGTATTAACGAATTGTCAGCCGGTGCATCAGGGATATCGGTGCCATAAGCTATAAAGGTGGATTTTTTCCCATAACGTTTTTCATAGTACTGAGCGATATGTACAGAATCGCTCACGAGTTCATTTGAAAAGGTGGCAGCAAAAAACTCGGCACAGCGGAAGTATATCTTTACGTACCATGGCCATTTCGACCGAAGATATTCAAACCCATTGGTATTTGTTATTATTTTCTTTCCAAAAACGCGTGGAAGAATTAAAAACGGTCCGGCCCCATAACCGAGCATTACTATTACATCCACCTTGCTTCGTGAGGCGCGCACGAGCGAACGGATGTCGTATAATAAGGGGGCGGATTTACCCTTGCCATGTTTGACCGCTACGGTCACGGCCTTTCCATAGGTTGTGGGACAATTGCTTTCCGTTGGACAATAAATTGTCCATTGAACGTTATCTGATCCGCCTAATGTGGCAATTTTGTCAGCGCATATTTCGAATGCTCCATAACGCGCGGGAACACCTCTTGAACCTAATAAGGCAACCCGGATCGGCTTGTTCGTGTCTGACGGATGGTTCATGTGTTATTTTCCCTTTAATGAAGTAATATAGTGGCGCCATCCTGGCGGGAAATTTTTTTCCACTTCTACTGAATCAAAGCCGACTGATTGACGCGGTCCTATAGATTTCACCCAATCTGCCATACGTTTAATCCCAAGAGATAATGAGGTGGGCTCTGCTAGTTGAAAAACAGAACGCACCAAAGTATGATCGCAAAATGCATGCAATACCTCCTTGCGTGCCGGAAGGTATTTTATTTGTGGTTTTGCCCCGAATGCTTTTCCAACCATGTGAGCCAGGTCATTGACGGTATAAGGAACATCTGCCCCTATATTAAATGTTTTACAACGTGCCTTATTAATGTAAGGTGCTTGTGCAATTGCAGGCGCAACATCCGCTATATAAGAAAAGGCCCTCGTTTGTGTACCATCTCCAAATATAGTCATTGATTCTCCGTGGAGAATTTGATTCATAAAAATTCCAATCACATTACGATAGCGATCTGCAATATTCTGTTTTTCACCATAAACATTATGAGGACGGAAGATGATATAATCTAAGCCGAACATCTCATGTGCAGCTTTTAAGTCCAGTTCAACGGCATACTTTGCGATACCATAAGGATCTTCTGGTAAAGGAACCAAGCTTTCATGCATTGGAGTTTGATTTGTTCCATATACAGCAATGGATGATGCAAAAACGAAACATTCGACGCTGTTACGAACTGATTCATTGATAAGATTGATACTTCCAACGACGTTATTAATATAATTAAACCGGCGGATGTAATGAGAAAGTCCCTCTGCGGCATATGCTGCCAGATGATACACGTGTTGAAAAGGGCCGTATTCTTTAAAAAGTCTTGAAACGTAATCGGAATTGGTAACGTCCAGATTAACAAAGGTTGAGGCGTTTGGAATGTTTTCCTGAAAGCCCCCTGATAAATTATCAACCGCTATTACTTCATAACCATCTTTTATAAGATTTTCAGCAACATGAGAACCAATAAATCCTGCTGCACCAGTAACTAAAAGTCGCGACATTGTTCCCCCTTATATGTTTGAAATAGTTATTATCTATCATAATTATTTTGTTACAGGCCATGTGATATATCATTATACTATGGTCACTATGAAAATATTGGGTAACCGAGAGTTTCCATCGTTTCTTCAAATAACGGTTGTATTAACGGGTGTAAATTGACTGGTTGTCGTGATGGTGCCGGACGTAATGTTTTTAATGCATATTCAAAAAAAGTACCATCAGGAGGCAATTCACAGAAATCAATCAGGGAGGTCAAAATATCCCTGGGATTTTTGACCAGTTCCTCATAGCGTACCAACTTTGTTGTTTCGGGATGTTGTTTTAGAAGTAACAACCCCTCCCGCATGGTCACTATCCATTCCACTGCTGCCATGTCGGTTTGGCGGGTAAAACCTCGCACGTCATGCTGTATTTTTGAAAATATGCTATCGTGAGCAACGACCTGGTCTACCAGCAAATACCACTTGCGTTTATTTTGTCCCCACCAGTCGTGGACTTCTTCATTTTTTTTAATACCATGTGTTTTTGTCCATTCTCCAATAGACTGGATTGTATCCCAGCCATTACGTACTAAAAACAGAAACTTTGCATCCGGGAAAATTGCACTGACAAAGGGAACTCTAAATACCATTTCCGGATATTTATCGACAACCCGTTTTGAACAAGTAACTGTTAGATACGACCCGTACAACCGGTGTGCAACGCGTTTAATTTCATTATTTACATCATTGGCATCAAGACGATAATAAGCAATACCCTGACTATAATTACCAATCAAATCTTCGTATTTATATACGCAATGCCATAGAGCTTTGGGTTCGTTCAGAAACCCGACGTCTCGGTGCATAGATAATAATAACCCTAGAATCGTTGTTCCACTTCTCCCCGTTCCTAAAATAAAGATAGGCTTTTCTACCCTTTTTAATTGGGGTAATTTTTTCTCTACACAAAAGAGAAAAAAAACCAGGGGGTTTATCCATCTTCCCTTTGTAGTAATCGGACGTCCTTCAAAAAAGGCATAACTTATTAAACGATTTATGACTTTGAGAGGACATGCTCTCATATAAAGCGAGTCTAATTGTGCAATCACAATTCCTATTGTTCTATTATTTTATGTTATAAAAAACTTTATAAAAACAGCGATAAGTGAGGATGTATTTAAAACACTATTCATGGGAAAATACAAAATTTTTAATTTTAAATTGCTGAACCGCAACGTCAATCGTGTCGAAATGCTCATTAGAGTTCCAGGTATGAACACCATAAGCATTGAGGTACCGGATATTTTCCAATAATCCAACAGGTTCCTCCAGATATTCAGTCTGCGTAAGCTTAGTGATGTGATTGAAATCAATACGTTTGCCATATTGCACGGAACAGTCCTGACTTGGTCTAATGAATGAGTTCTGTAAACGAATTATTGATCCAGCACATCGCGCCCTGCGTATATCAGAAACTATAGGATTTTGCGGATGAGGATACCATGGTCTACGGATATTATTTGCCCAATACAGACATAATTCATCATATCCATCATACGTATCCGTCTGACCATTATTCTGGCAGGTGAATAACCAATATAAACCGTTTTCATAAAGTACCGTCGTATCAACCGCTAATATTCCTTCAAATAAAACCGTATCCAATATCCATTTGTCAGGAAATTGTACACATTTATATAATTCAATGGAACAGTTTTTAGGCGTTTCCGGAATCATGAGCAGTTCTTCAGCACATCTCAACAAAAATGGATATGAAAGGTGGTAGGGGCGTTCAAGAATAACTCTAGGGTGAGTAGTATGGTATTCATCTAAAATTTCAACAACACTAATAACGCCTTTCCACTCTTTTATACGAAACTCCTCGCAAAAAAGATAATTTTTTCGATTATACCCGATAATAAATGAATCTGCTAAAAAACTACCACGGCGAGATTTAATTTGTTGAAATCCCAGATTATTAATATTTTTATAATCACTTAACTCTTTTGGGCCTTGTTTTTTTCTCAACCCAACTTTCCCAAGATCATCGATGAATATCATCCTCGTTTTTTTGTAACTAAATCAAAAAATATTTTCCCTAAAAACGATCATTTTAAAAATTATAGTGAGACAACGATATCTTTGTCTGATAATGGACCATGTCTACTGGATCAAACTGAAGTATCTGTTCGATTTTTTTCAAAACCCACAACATTCAATTTATACAAACAGGCAATCAATTCTTAGCTGATTCTCCTGAATAATTTATAATCAAATCTTGCTGGTATACAAAATAAAAAAAATACGAAAAAACACTCTCCAAAACACTTTTTAAGGCTGGTTTAATAATTACCAGAAGCGCTTCTACAAAATGGAGATTTAGTATCCTTTCAACAAGAAAGGCCTGTCATTTGGGAACCCCGAAAGAGTCCAGTACAAAACAAATGCGTATTTTTTTATCATTAATCATAAAACCTTCCATTTTACAGGTATAATATCTTATTTCAACAAGAAAATGTAAGGGAAAACTCTATAATTTTCAAAAACCATAACTACTCAGGCATTACTTTGCATTCCAAAAAACATCGGCAGATACTTGTATTATTTTATTGAAAGTATCCGCATCCCTTCCTAATGCATTAATCCATGTCGTAGCAATCATACCTTCGCCATGTATACTTGCGATATATCGACTAAAATTTCTTATCGTCTTCTCATCCCTCCATGTTGAGCCTAAAACTTTATGTCCGGCATTCAAAAATATCAGAGATGAAGGAAAAATAGTTTGATCAACGGTATAATGCCAGTCACAAATCACGATATCCTTAGGTAATTTGTCTCTTGTTTTATTGTATCCACCTAATCCATGTAAATGCTTAGAAGACAATTCGGAAAATTCCTCAGGAGCTATAAGCATATCCCCCCACATCCATGTTGCAATACCACGATTTTCAAGATGGTTATATAAACGTAGTATATCTGCAAGGAAAAGTTCAGGCGGTAAAGCCATCTCGCTTTTACCAAGCCATTTTTTCTTGGTTTTTGAATCCAGCCCCTTCACTTCATCATGACCTATGTGGAATGCCTTTGGATTAACCAAATCTATGATTTCATCTATCATAGGAAAGATAGTTTTATACGTCTCCTCTTTTCGGGGATCGTAAGTTACCTCATTGTACATGAGCTCTGGATAAGCATCATCCAGAAATTTCTCCTGATGTGATAAAAGATTTACTTCGGGTATTACTTCAAGGCCATTTTCTCTTGCATAGTTTACCACATTTAAGAATTCGTTTATTGTCCATGCTTTATCATGAGCTAACCGTTTCATAGTATTAAATTTAACACAATGTCTCAAATTCAAAATAAGCACATTGTAATACCCGAAACGCGCCTGGGTAATATTCGTTATTATATCTGCAGGCTTTATTAAACCCTCCACCAAGACTAAATGAAGTGCACGAGTTTTCAAATTCGGCCAGTCAGCGATTTCGCCTTTTTTGACTTTCCCCTTATTTTCTCTCATTAATTTTTCAAGAAAAGTCAAACCATGTAATGCACCTAAATAATCTTTACCGGTTATTACAACCTTGTCAGACGCTAAATTGATCGTGTACCCTTCGTTATACTTTAAAGCCGCTGGCTGATTTTCATCGGCACTTGACACAATCTTTACCATTATCAGAACTGCGGTTTTTGCCGGTTCTAAGCTTCTCAGGTATTTTTCAATTTCTAATACTGGTGATGTGTAAAGACGTCTGAAATCATCAGGAACAACCAGTCGTCCGTTTGAACCTATTGTAATAAAATCATTTTTAAACTGAGTGTATTTAGCTTTAGGTGTAAATATTTGCTCAGATATCGCAGTGTTACACCATAACAAATAAAATATAAAAAATATAAAAGTCGTCTTTTTGCTGAACATATTTATCTAAGCTCCTTTCTCAACCATAAGTTCAGAAAACAATAAAGTTCATTTGCCATTACAGTACAGCCATCCGGGAAAATTTTTTTGATTATTTTCTTTTAACATGTTAAATAAAATTTTATTATAAGGTGCATATATGGACTCGAGTAATGTATGAATTTCACGAGAAATACGTTCGTTCATAGAGCTTTCATTTACACCATAATATATATTTCTTAAAACCAGTTTCATTTTTGGTAATTTTCTAAATAATGATTCAAGGTTTTTGTTTATATATAATCCTAGTTTATGCATAGATTTATTTTTATAGAGAACTGACTTGTTTTCTATGGTAAATTGCTGGGTTGAATATATACTGGGATCAATTTCAAGCCAATCGCATAAATCATGCATGAGCAATAAAGGATTTTCCTGTAAATACTCAAAAAAGGTTACTTTCAGAGAATCACCAAAATAATTGTACCACTCTCCGAAATAATTGGAATATAAGCCTTCCCGTACTCCTCTGTAAATAGTGTCTGTTTCTCTATCTTTTGGCGGTTCCATATAATTTTTACACATTTCGATATACTCATCGAATGTCATATCTTTCGATATAAGAATTCTTGTCTTGAGGGCTTTATAGAACGAAAACAATCTACTTATTGGCTCACGTAAGACGATAAGTATTTTTACTTTACCCAATGTCTCGTAAATTTTTTGTGGAATGAATTTGTTTCCATAAAAATAACCTGGGGTTGCTTCCACTCTGTATTTCTCATTCTTATAATGTTTAAAGTACTTTGTATACTCAGAAATCGGCGCTATTTCATTTCCATACCTTAACGGAAGGAAATAACATGTTTCTTTTATAGAAGAAGTGCAGATATCCGGATGGTGGGATAAATAGGAAAAAATCGAGGTTGTCCCACCTTTCGTAACCCCGGCAATGATTAAATTAGGTTTTACTTCCATAATCAACGTAATATTCTATAATGTTTGTTTAGAAAATGATTTCACAACAATCAATATATCAGTCACCGCTTTTTATTAAGTATCACCTCATCATAAACATTTATTAACTTTTTATAATATATTTCTTTATTAAACGTATTTTCTGCCAATGCCCTTGCATTCATACACATCTCCCGGTAATTGACATCTGAAATATTTTCTGCACAATTGACTACCTTGACCAGGGATTCCTCACTTCCATATTCAAAAAGGAATCCGTTTACTTTGTCTTTTATTAATTCCGGTATTGCACCTATTTTTGATGCTATTGTTGGTTTCCCGCAAGAGAAACCTTCTACCACATTCAGCCCGAATGTCTCATAACATTCAGAGGGAACTACGGTAAATTTGCATCTTCTTACGACATCGTACAAATTATTACC
>JAXMAC010000033.1:13117-23963 GCA_046350595.1 Candidatus Brocadiaceae bacterium
CCCTTAAATGAGGCTTATATTTGAGATGTTTTTCTTGTATAAACTTACTGACCATAATAAATTTATCGATATACTTTTCGTAGTTGAACAGGCTATCTCGAACATAACACTCAAGAGCGGAAACAAAACTATAAAGAAAACTATTTCTGTTACACCTATTTATGACACAATAAAAATAATTTCCTTTTGCACATTTTTCACAAATTTCTTCGTTACGATTAAGAAAATTATACATGGGACAAAGCACCTTATATTCATGAACGGTCATCACCGCCGGTATATTATATTTTTTTAAAACAGGAAGAATCGACAAACCAATTCTTCCATAGAATATGTGTAAATGAGCTATTTCAGGATTTTCATTTCGTATTAAATTTTCCAATTTTTCCCGTGCCTCATGTGAATACACAAATCTTAAAATATTTTTAACACACAATTTGTCTTTTTTAAGGAAATCTATTCCATTGAGGAAATATTTTTTATACGGGCTTTCTAATGCTTCTTTATCGTTAACGCTAAAATGAATAACTGTGTGCCCCTTTTCTTCCAACAATTTTGATGTTTCAAAATATACTCTGTCTGAACCTCCCTTTATATAGTGATAATTATTAATTTGCAATATTCTCATACCGTACCTTTAAGCATTTTCTGTTAATCATCCCGGAAATCGTAGTATTTATGTAATTTATTATTTTAACGAGAAGAGATATCTACAATACTCCCATAATTTGAAAAGATCGTATAACAGAAGAGTTTGCTCGACTCATCTGCAATCAAGTTGTAATATGCAATTGTTTACAATAACCAAAAGAACGATGCCGTGTTAAATGCCATCCAACAGCCAACGTCAATCCCAAACACATCATAGGCGCAGGAGCTACCGTAACATGACCACTCATGGACGAATTCAAAATTGCTAATGTAATAACACCAAGAACTGATACTGGTAGATTATTATTACCTAAATGTTCCGAATTAGCTATTGCAAATCTCCAATTTTTAAGGAGTTGAGCAAAAATCCATAGTATTGGTATATAAATGGTTAATACGCCTATTACCCCAAAGCCGCCTAATAAATCTAATGGATCAACCTCTGCCATACGTATTTCGTGACTGTCAATATAACTACCAACTGCTTTTTCGTACGAATAGAAATCCGGCCCTACCAGGATATCTTTTATATCATACTTACTGATTGCTTTTAAGGCATTGAGAACCAAAAAATTTCTTTGACTTACTAATGCAGTAAAAGCCCCGTAGACGTTTACCTTCTGCGCTATATTTTTTGCCCTGCTTGAAAATGTTGTAAATACCTGAACAATTAAATTTAAAAAGTATTCAGGATTAATAAAGAGAAAAACAAGGAACGTGAGCATCCCTATACAGGCAATACCAAAAAATATTTTAGACGTGTCATATATTTTTTTTAAAATAAACAGACCGCACATCGTTAAAACCAATGCAACGCCAGTCTTCGTCCCCATGGCAAACAGGACCGCAAACGTTAAAAAGGTTAATAGAATCCGTAAAATAATTCTTAAGAACCTTGACTTTAATACGCCGAGTATTGATGACGCAAACACCCACCATGAAGTTGTGTAAAAAAAAGCAAGTTGATTACCGGATTGAAAATATGACAAGTATCCCTTAATAAGCATTCCAGCGCTGTCCTTCACATACCTCTGATAACCTATACCCACGGTAACGTGTAAGAGTATAGAAGTTGTAATAACTATCCATTGTATTAGAAAAAATTTATTGAAAAGCACGCTTGCCTTGTTCATTTGTAAGGTATAGACCAGGAGAAGTATTGAAAACATAACCAGTACACTTCTGGCGGTATATTGAAAGTCAAACATAATTTCTTCTATTTTAACGCCAAAATGAGCCAATCTCAGAAACATATGAAATAATATAAATGAAAAGAAACATATGAAAATGATTCCCCTGTCCAAAGGAAGATACAGAATAAGAAGTATGGGAAGTATGAGAAACATTACATTTATCAATTGGCCAAAATAGGAAACATGTAACCGCATGGTTAAAAACCCATCTACTAATTCGATTATTGGACTCAGCAAAAAAAGTATAAAAACACTATTTTTTACAAAGTGTTTTAAATAATCTTTATTCATTTATATACTATCCCAATGACTTAAATCACGGCTTAACAATTTTTCCAATTTTTCATTATGTGGTTTAAATAATTTCACAAGTTTTTGTCGTGTTTCGCTATTCATTTCGGGCGGAACAAAAGACTTATCATTTAATTTCAGAATTTTATGACGGATTTTATACGACAAAGAGTCAGGGATAAGAGAACGAGCCAATTTTTTCAGGGGATGCGAACTGGTTAATACTTTTGAAAAGATTTGTGCAAATGATTCAGAACGTGGGATACCTGAAGTGTTGTGACGAACAACAGTTTCTGGAACAAATGAGGTATCCTGCCGCATTCTTTCAAATATTAAATTGCATATCTTTTTTGCATCACTTGCTAATTCACGTGATGTTATTATTAAAACCTGCTCTTTTCTAAAGTTCTCCAGGATCCATTCCAAATGATGGTAATACATGCCATTATATACATAAGCACAGTGTCGCCAGAAATACCAACCCTTCTTTTTTATCCGGTCGCTCTCTGCATCGAGTGCGTTTTCAAAAGTCTTAATATTTTCCCAGCCACGTCTTCTTGCATACCAATATGCCGAATATGCACGGTCAATCGGATTTCGAAGAACTACTATTAAATACATATTGGAATTATGCTGACGTATCCTTACGATTGCATCCCTGGAATACATTGCATATACATGTTTTGCGAGAAGTATGGAATTTTCATCGGTATAATCCCTGAAATATTTATTATAAGCAACTGAATAACCGGAAGCGTACGCATCCTCATTAACAAAATACACCATTTCCGTCTGGGGATGAGTTTTAAAATGAGGGTGTTGACATAAATATTTCAGTAAAGATGTTGTACCCGCCTTCTGCGTACCAGCGATCATTATATCTATTGGTTTAACCATAAAATCGGCATACTCCTTACGATTTGACACTTCGATTATAATTTATTCTCCACGGAACTTTTTTCCTTACGAGTTCTTCCCGTAAGAACAATTCCTTCTCATAATATTCCTTAAGTACTTTTTCAGTTAATGAAGTAATTGAAAATTTTTCAGATAGACGAACATATAAATATTGATAGATGCGCCCGGTTACCGGTCTTAAATTTCTAAAAACCGAGTGAATGAGAGGTTTATTGTGTGTGTAATTACGAAGAGTGTATCGCAAGGTATTATACAATTTGTGAACTTTTGGATACTTCATATGTTCTGTTCGATTAACAACCTGAAAGTCGTAATTATCATAAAAGTCCGGATCAATATTTGCAAAAATACATATTTCTTTTATTACAGAAGTTGGATCATTGGAAAGGTCTTCAAAGAAAGATATGTGGATTTTATCATATCCAAACAAAGTAAAATATGGCAGAAGATACGATGAATACCGGCCTTGTTCGAGGGCAAGTAAATATTGACTTCTTTTATTTTTCCCATCACAATTTAACTGTAAGCTAACATACTCACCGAATGTTGTCTGGAGCGAAATGTCATTATTTTGTTTGGCAAATTTGTACCAGGAAATGAGCCTTGATACAGGCTCCCGCAATGTGAAAACAAACTTCACGTCCGATAAGGAATTTTTTATCTTTTCGGGAGTATTCTGCGAATATAAATATTCGGGAGACGCTTCCAATCGTATTTTTTTATTTGTGCACTGAGGATAATACAGGTCATATTTATCTATGCCATCTTCAAAGCGGTATTTCGCCGGTAAAGGATAATCAGGGTCTAGGAAAAAACGGGTTTCTTTTTTATTAGCGGGGCAAACCTCCGGATGACCTGCGAGATAAGAAAATAGAGATGATGTTGCGGCCTTGGTGGTGCCAGCAATAATTAAGTACTGATAATCTTTTGTGTTGGATTTCTTTGTCATGTTCTAAAATTTCAAATAATTATATGTTATACCAATGCGATAAATCCCTTTTTATTAAATCCTCAAGACGGTGGATATCCCCCTGAAATGTTTTTCCATTGCATTTTTCCCTAATATGAAGGGGGAGTTCCTCCGGCTTGTGCTTCTCATTGACCCGTTTCAAAAAGTTTCTTATACGATGTCTTAATTCCATCGATGGTAAAAAGAACTTCGCTATCTTTCTCAACTTTGATTTTTTATAAAGCATGTCTTTAATATATTCATTTCTGCTGATACTTGCCTTGTTACTTTTAATATCAGTATTTAAGGTAACCTCATTAACATTTAAGAAACTCTGGATAGCGGAAAGAGTATTATCCCTGTTCCGAATAAAATCCTCCTCGAATAGTATCATTTTCATATTGTCCATGGGAAAATATTCAAGAAACCTTTCAATTTGGTTTGTATATAAACCTTGGAAATATAACTATAGCGCAATTTTTCCACAAACCCTTTAGAAATCCGCTCTTCTTCGTTAATCGTATTCATAACATCGTAAAACGAAAAAGACTCGAATCCCTCTTCACATTGAAAATATAGTGGGAATACGCTCTATCCACGGGGTTTCTCAACATTATTATTAATTTTATATCTTTACCTAAATCAGAATAAATTCGCTTAGCTACTTTTCTATGTATATATAAGAAGGCGTTATTTCTCCAACCGCTTTTTCTCCCTTGTATCCTCCAAAAAAATGTTTAGAGTACCATTTTATTCCCTGTTGATAATTTTCTTCGTAATCAAAAAAGTGGGGTTCTTTTATTTTCGGCAAATAAATATCTTGATGTTGGATTAAAATTTCATATAACGTGGTTGTTCCCGCTTTTGCAGCACCAATACATAAAAAATTCGGTAATAACATGATTATCGTTTTTTCAATTTATAAGGTAAAGGGATATAGAATGTGCTGATATTATGCTTTAATTTAATATGCACTGCGCCTGCAATATTCCATAAAGACATGCTTACCATTGTGGCTATCGCCGCACCATTCAGTCCATATCTTGGAATTAACAGATAGTTTAAAATGATATTTAGTGCGGCAGAAATAAACATAATATTCCTGAAATAATTTTGATTCCCTGTCATGTTTAAAAATATTCCAACCGAACCGGCACATGCATTCACAAATTGCCCAATAACTAAAAAAATCAATGCATATTTACCCGTACTAAATTCTTTTCCGAAAAATTTCATAGATAATTCCGGCAACATAATGAATATGCATAAAATAGGTACTGAAATTATAAATATTAATTTTGAAGAAAATTTTACCACCTTTTTTAAGTCTTCAATCTTATTTGACCAAAAGAGTTCAGAAAACTTTGGTGCTGAAATGGTATTGATTGCCATAAGAACAAAACTTGTTATGCTCGCAAGTTTTAATGAGACGCTAAATATCCCCACCTGTTCCGTTGTTGAATATATACCGAGCATTATTGTAGTTATCTTCCCCATAATTAATCGGGCAAACGATGTCATAATCATAGGGAGAGAAACTTTTAAAATTTCACTACTTGAAGTCTTCTCTCCTGGACATTTTTTAAACCCATATATTTTTTTCACTATATAAAACGTTGATAAGAGAAAAGATATTACGATGGCTATTACATAGCTATAAATAGAAATATAATAATTTACTACAAAAAGGGCAATAAGTACCAGAAATATGGTATTAAAGACTGGAACCGTTACGTTTCTAAGAAATTCTGAGTATTTTACATCTTTGAGTCCTCTTATAAACTCAACGTTCACTTCATATACTACCGTAAAAGGAAGCACTAAACTCAAAACTTTAAATGCATGAGCGAGGGTCTCGTCTTTAAAAACATATAATGATAACTTATCCGCAGGAATAAAAAATATGAATACCAAAATAAGAGAAAGAGGAATAGTAATCTGAAATATCTTTATATACAACTGATAAACTTTGTAATATTTACCTTCGTTGCAAAGTTGAGACACGAATCTCAAGCAGTATGTCTTTAAACCTAATGTCCCAACCAGTGTATAAATTGCCAAAACGGATGTTGACAGGTTATAGATTCCTACGCCCTTTGAACCATAATGCCTTGATATAACTAATATGAGTATATATCCACTTATCATACCTACTATTCGGTAAATAAGTGCAAGAGAACTTCCTAATAATATTTCTTTTAAATCCTTGTCTTTAAATTTGTTTCTTAGTTTTAATACAAACTTGCCTGACATAAAAGTTGTCCTATCCCCCCAAATTATTTCGTTGAGCCAAAAGTATTTTGTGTTTTATCTGTTTCACGGTTTTTCTTTGATGTCGCTGTGCCCACTTTTTGTTTAAAATACTCAAGGGTTTTTTCCAAACCTTCTCTCCGCAAAATTTTTGGCTCCCAACCTAAAATATTCTTTGCCTTCGAAATATCAGGCTGCCGGATTTTCGGATCGTCTACGGGAAGAGGTTTATACACAATTTTACTTTTGCTGGAAGCAAGAGAATGTATTTCTTGTGCCAATTGAAGAACAGTTATCTCTTCGGGATTTCCAATATTTATCGGTTCATGCTCGTTAGAGATAAGCAACCGATATATACCCTCTACGAGATCTGAGACATAACAGAAGCTTCTCGTTTGTGAACCATTTCCGAATACGGTTATATCTTCACCCCTTAATGCCTGGCACATAAAATTTGGCAAGGCACGACCATCGTTCAGTCGCATACGTGGCCCGTAGGTATTAAATATCCTTACTATCCGGGTATCCACGCTGTGATACCGGTAATATGCCATGGTTATTGCCTCGGCAAATCGTTTTGCCTCATCATAAACCCCTCGCGGACCTATAGGGTTTACATAACCCCAATAATCTTCCCGTTGGGGATGAATCTGTGGGTCACCATACACCTCAGAGGTTGATGCAAGGAGAAATTTGGCCTTTTTTGCCTTGGCTAATCCTAAACTATTTAAGGTGCCCAGAGAACCTACTTTCAAGGTTTGGATGGGATATTCAAGGTAATCGTATGGGCTGGCGGGCGATGCAAAATGTAACACGTTATCTATATGACCATCGATGTATATGTATTCACTCACATTATGCTTTATAAAGTGAAATTGGTTGTTTCCGAATAAGTGCGCAATGTTTTCTGGTTTCCCTGTCAGTAAATTATCAATGCATACAACTTCATGTCCTTTTGCTACCAAATAATCGCATAAGTAAGAACCGATAAACCCGGCTCCGCCTGTAATCAATGTTCTCAATGACATACTCCTCTAAATTAACGGCACCAAAATATATCTTGACGTGTAATCAGTTTTTAAGCAGACCTATTTACCTATTCTGCTTTGTTTATCATATTCAGGGAGGTAATAAACCATGGATTTACCAGGTTTTCTTTATTGTATCTGAGATGTCCGCCTGTTTTAAATTCAGTCACCTGACCGCCGGCCCCTTCTGCTATTGCCTGGCCCGCTGCGGTATCCCATTCCATGGTTGGCCCAAATCTCGGATACATATCTGCCGTCCCTTCAGCAACCAGGCAAAACTTTAACGAACTTCCGATTGAGACAAGTTCAATTTCGCCATGTTTTTGTTTTAATGCGCTCAGGTACTCTTCTGTTTCTTTCGAAAGGTGGGAACGACTTGCCACAACGGTTAAAGGCACGTTTTTTTTAACCGATGGGGAAATGTTTTCAATAAGGGGAAGTTTTTGAGATATTTTTTTCAAAAATTCTATACTTTTATTCCCTGTGGAATTCGGTTTTACACTGGATAACACGTCGTAATTCAACAATTTATAAGCGCCCACTCCCCTTGCTGCAAAATAGAATACTTTCAAAGCAGGAGCATAAATAACACCCAGGACGGGCATACCATCGTGTATTAATGCAATGTTAATGGTAAATTCACCATTCCTTTTTATGAACTCTTTTGTCCCATCGAGTGGGTCAACTAGCCAAAAATATTTCCAATTTTTTCTTTCTCCGTATGGTACATCTTTACCCTCTTCACTCAGGAGAGGGATGTTATCGCATTTTTTGCTCTGGGTACTATTCAAAAGATATTTTGCAATAATTTCATGGGAACGTTTGTCTGCCAATGTTAAAGGGGATTTATCTTCCTTTTGCTCAATTGAAAAGTTTGAGTCATAAACCTCTAATACTGCATCCCCGGCTACTTTAGCAGCAATTATTGCAATAAGAAGATTTGCCGTATATTCATTGCTGTTCATAGTTATTATTGGTATATTTGAAGCTTTAATAATTTCAGAAATTTAACCTTAGCACATTTTAGAGGAATTGGCCACAGATTAGAAAAGATAACGGCGGGAAGGAAAAAAGTTACACCACTTTGTTGTTTTTGTGTCATAGCCTGATTTTATTAAATTAATAATACGCGTATTATGATACCTTATTATTTAGATCATAACTAAATTTTTATATTAACATTTAAGATGTAGTTTTTCAATATCCATTTACCTGTGCTTGATCTGACTGAAAAAAATCTCAATAAAAATATCTTCAAACTAGGCATCCCTGTACTTATCGAAAATCTCCTCCACATGAGCGTCTTTATATCAGATACGATTATGGTTGGACGCTTAGGGACTGACGGTATAGCTGCAGTGGGCCTGGCTGGCACTGTCTTTTTTGTCATCTCCATGGTTTTTTCATCCCTTAATGTCGGCACATCAAGCATTATTGCACGACATATTGGGGCAAAGGAAAAGGAGATTGCCAGGGTGGTTGGCGCACAGTCCATTCTTATGTCACTCATAATGGGAATTTTTATTACCCCATTTTTAGTGCTTTATGCAGGAAATATACTCGTCCTCATGAGCGCAGAACCACACATTACCGAACTTGGACAGAGCTATCTTCAGATTGTAGGCGGGTTTCTTATATTCCGACTCATTATTCTGAGTTGTAGCGGCATACTCCGCGGTGTTGGTGATACGAAGTCGCCCATGAAAGTCACCCTTATCATAAACTGTACTAACATCCTGTTTAATTGGTTGTTGATCTTCGGTGTAGGCCCATTCCCAAAACTTGGTATTTCAGGAGTGGCATGGGCAACGGCCATTGCTTATATTGTCGGTACTTTCCTTCTCTGCGGAAAACTTTTTACCGGTCGTTGCGTCTTACACATTCACATCCTCTCTGTAGCCAGAATTCATATCGAATCTGTGCGAAGGATTGTTCGCATATCCCTACCTGCGGCAATCGACGCCATTCTCACCCAATCGGGTTTTCTGTTTTTTACCAAAATTGTCACCATCCTCGGCACCGTACCGCTCGCAGCGCACCAGATTGCTGTCCGGATAGAATCGATTTCTTTTATGCCCGGATTTGCCTTTGCAGTTTCTACTGCCACGCTGGTAGGACAAAGCCTCGGCGCAAAGAACGTGGAGCTTGCAAGGGTTAGTATACGACGCAATGCGACTTTTGCCCTTATCCTCATGGGGATTTTTGCCCTGGTGTTTCTCGTATTTCCTGTGCAGATGGCAAGGGTATTTAATCCGGAACCCAGTGTATTTTCACTGGCAGTGGCATGTGTCATGATTGCAGCCATTGAACAACCGGCGCTTGCAATATATATGGTTTATGCCGGCGGGCTTCGTGGCGCAGGGGACACCATAAGTCCCATGATCATAACCATCGTCGGTACCTTATGCTTCCATGTCCCCGTGTCGTATCTCTTTGGTATCACCCTGGGCTGGGGATTAACTGGTGTATGGTTCGGGTCTGCCCTCGATTGGATTCTCCGGGCTATTGCAATTTATATACTGTTCAAAAGGGGAAGATGGAAAAGCATTAACGTGTAAAGCCAAATCAAGATTGATTTTCGCTTGACTTACTATAGGAAAGTTGTTAGCATTTCCCCAATTCTCAAAGGTTCATATATTTATCTTTTTAAACAGTCACATTCATGTTGATTCTCAAAAACAAAAATTTAAAAAATATCCTATCTGTTTTTGTCTTTCTTCCCTACCTCATTCTGTGTATAACAATGGGCGGATTTCACAACAGCTTTTTCAAGACCCACCACTGTGAATACAGAGAACAAACGTCTTCTCAAAAAACTGATAGTCCACACCTTGAAACCTCTGAAAGCGGTACCCACCACAATTCTGAAACATGCCAAATATGTCAATGGTTGAAAACACCTTCGACCGTATTACATTTTCTGTTCTTCGACAATAAATTTGAATACGTCTGCACTAATCCTGTCAGATATGATATTGCTGCCATTGTACCTTTAACCATCCACAGATTTACCATTCGACCTCCCCCTTTATTCTCCTGTTTTTCAGCGTAAGTCCCACATAAAAGCTGGTCTTATCAAGACACAGGTTTTACTTAAATTGTTTACCCGAAGATAGCGCTTTAAACTGATAAGCATGGCGCTGTTTTTTAACCTGTGTCAAAAACCTCATTTTTCTGATTTTTATACAAGAGGATAGTATGAAGCGACCTGGATATATACTATTCGCATGGATTCTATTCATCGAAAGTATTCTTTCTTCTTATGCATACAGTGAAACAGAAATAACGAATGATAAAAACCTGAAATTTACTCATTCTCAGGAAGACTCTGGAGATACTCAAAAAGAAATTCTCATTAAAAAAGACGAATTTGATGAAATCGTAGGGCAGCTTCAGGGCATGAAAACCCTCATGGAAAAGATGAAGCATGATTACGATACCCGTTTTCAGGAGTTACAAGAGAAGATAGCCACGCTGGAAAAAGAAAAAACAGAGAATTCTTTATCTTCCCAAAATTCACCCATTACTCAACAGAGTGAAGTAAAAGGAAACTCCCTCCCATTATT
>JAXMAC010000033.1:24063-28900 GCA_046350595.1 Candidatus Brocadiaceae bacterium
GAAACGGTCTTTGAAGGCGCCATAGACCCCTATTTCAAGGGACAATCGAACATTGTTTTTCAAATTAATAAGGAAGGCGAATCCTTCGTGGAAGTGGAAGAGGCTTATCTTACCTCCATGTCGCTTCCTATGAATTTGCAGGTAAAGGCAGGGACTTTTTTTACAGAATTTGGCAGATTAAACCAGTTCCACCCCCATGCATGGGACTTTGCCGACCAGCCATTGGTTAACGGTCGATTCTTAGGTCCAGACGGAATGAGAAATCCAGGGGCTAGAATTTCATGGCTGGCACCCACTGATAACTATACGGAACTGTTTTTTACTGTACAGGACAGTCAGGGTGAAACTGCGTATAGTTTTAGAAACCCGCATGCGCTGTTTGGGCGGGATACTGTAAATACAGATGTACGTAATATGGAAGATATGCTTTATGTCCCGCGTGTTGCAACTTCATTTGATTTAACCGATGAGCAAACCATTGTACTGGGTTCCTCAGCAGCTTTTGGACCAAACTCAACAGGGACTGATGAAAACACCCTGATTTACGGACTCGACATGTTCTGGAAGTGGAAGTCAAAGTATGCCTCTGGCGGTTTCCCTTTTATAACCTGGCAGACAGAGGTTATGGGCAGACGTTTCGAGGCTGGCGCAGATGCCGATTTGCCAGCAGAGGTCATGCATAACTGGGGTACCTACTCTCAGGTTTCGTGGGGATTTAAGAAACGATGGGTAGCAGCACTTCGAGGAGACTATGTGGATGGAGAAGAGGGTGCTACGTATACTCCGGAATTTTTAGGATTTGAACGCTGGAGACTTTCTCCAAATCTTACATTTTATCCATCAGAATTTTCAAAAATTCGGTTACAATATAATTATGATGATATATTAGGGAATGATAGTACAGAACATTCCGTGTTTCTCCAATTCGAATTTTTATTGGGTTCACATGGGGCACATAAATTTTAAAAACATTTAACCGCAGAGGGTGCAGAGAAAAAACTTTAAAGGGTGGCACGGACAAACTTGTTTGTCCGTGTATAATTTTGAACAATACTGGCTATTAGCTCAGGAGTGTCTTTATGAAAATGAAATATCATATATTCCTTTACTTGTTATGTATATTAAGCTGGGCATCAGTTGCCCATGCAAACTTGAATATCGTCGCAACAACCTCTGATCTGGGTGCCCTGGCTAAGGAAATTGGAAAAGACAAAGTCGAAGTAATTAATATTGCAAAGCCTACGGAAGATCCTCACTTTGTAGACGCAAAACCTGGTTTTATTATGAAACTTAACAAGGCGGATATGCTTATCGAGGGAGGATTACAGCTTGAAATCGGATGGTTGCCACCGCTGGTATTAAGCGCAAGAAATCAAAAAATACTTCCGGGAAATCCTGGATACTTTGCTGTTGCATCTATGGGAATTCATGTTTTAGAAGTACCCACTGAAGTCACCCGCGCACTGGGAGATGTCCACCCTTATGGAAATCCTCATTTCATGCTGGATCCACTAAATGGGAAAATTGTTGCAACATATATTTGCAACCGGCTATGTGAAATCGATGCGGCGGATTGTACATATTACAAGGATAACTTAAACAATTTTATAAAGAGACTGGATCAGAAACTATCAGAATGGCAAAAAATGTTGGAACCATTTCGAGGCACAAAAGTTGTCACTTATCACAAGACATTTCCATACTTTGCAAACCGGTTTAATCTAAATGTGGTAGGTGAGCTTGAACCAAAACCGGGAATTCCTCCTTCTCCATCCCATCTCAATACCCTTATTCCCATGATGAAAAAGGAAGGGGTAAAACTTATTCTTGTTGAACAATTTCGGGAACGAAAAATACCCGAATTTGTTGCATCTCAGACGGGAGCAAAAATTGTTGTTGTGCCAATAATGGTGGGAGGTTTAAAAGAAACGACTGACCATATAGCCCTTTTCGATTACATTGTGAAACAGATTGTGACCGCATTGGAAACAAAATCTTAAACAATCATGAATACGGATAATTGTATTACGTTGAAAGATGTCTCTATTGGGTATAATGGGAGCCCTATACTCAATGACATTAATTTTTCTTTAAAAACAGGGGAATTCGTAGTCCTGTTCGGACCAAATGGATGTGGTAAAACTACGCTATTCAAGACCATATTACGGATTATTCCACCTGTTCAAGGGGATATTATTTATGGCGACGATTATACTCCAAGATTTGGTTATGTACCACAGCGTCAATTCTTAGATGAGATATATCCATTTACGGCCGGAGAGGTGGTATTAATGGGCACATTCGGGCAGATGAAACCTTTTCATCCTACCTCCAAAGCCAACCGTGATTGGGTAGAACAATGCCTGAAAGACGTAGGAATGCTGGACATGAAAAAGGAATTTTTTTCTGAATTGTCCGGTGGTCAGAAACAACGCATACTTATTGCACGTGCGCTGGCTACACGACCAAATGTTTTACTGTTAGACGAGCCTATTACGGGGGTGGATGTTATTGCCCAGAAAAAGATTATTGAACTTATCTCTGAATTACACAAAAAGCGCCAATTAACGATTTTGATGGTCACCCATGAGGTACATCATATTCCAAGCTGGGTGAATAAAATAATCCATATTCATCACTATAAAGTAGTGCTTGGCTCATTGGAAGAGATAATTTCTTTATCAAGGATCGATAAAATACCAACTCAAGGATAAATGATACATGGAGCAACTTTTACAGATACTCAGTCCCGATTTTCTTTTGCGAAATGCCTTTTACGCAGGCCTGATAGTAGGATTTGTATGCCCGCAAGTAGGTATATTTTTTGTCTTACGCCGGATGGTTTTATTAGGCATAGCCTTGCCCCAGGTGTCAAATGCGGGAATTGCTTTTGCATTTTTGTTGCATACTATAGGATGGCATATTTTCCAACATATAGAATCTGAAAAAGTCATGGCCATGACAGGTTCAGTTGTCTTCACACTCATCACGATCTTTGTCTTAGCCATTCTCGAACGCAGGCGAAAAGGATTCACTGAAAACCGCATAGGATTTACTTACGCCATTGCTGGCGCTGCGGCTATCTTGTTTGTTTCATGGAATCCCTATGGTAAATCAGAAGTACTTTCTATGCTTCAAGGGGAAATTATTTCTATTCCTGATATTTATTTATGGTCAATGCTTGCTATTTACGGCATGATTTTTATTGTTTTAGTTGGCTTTCATCGCAATTTTGTATTAGTTTCGTATGATATTGATATGGCAACCACTATTGGTAAGCATGTCGTTTTATGGGATATACTCCTTTACCTGATCATTGGCATAATCATTTCGCTTGGAGTGATGACCGTTGGCCCTTTAGTGATCTTCGGCTTCCTTCTCATACCGGCCATTACGGCTCGAATGATTACCCGTGGTATATTATTTTTTTGTATAGTTTCATCAGTAATTGGAATAACCGCATCCTTTATTGGTTTTTATCTCTCCTATCATTTTGACCTTCCAACTGGTCCTACCGATGTCGTTTTACTTTGCACAGTACTCGTATTTGCCTACCTCGTCAAAGTCATTTTGAAAATCTGGAAAAGATAGGTTGAATCAATATCTATGGACGGATATAATCACTTTGAATGATAGTATTATTTAAATAATGCCTTTGGTTTAAATGTCCCCTGATAGGAGTTGTCTCCTGACGGCGATTGGCAATTCAAAACGTCGCACATATACCCAGTTGTCTGCTCCTAACAAAAACATTGAATTTTCAGTATATTTACTTAGATAGAACATGAGGTGTTTATGGTGATGAACAAAAAAGAAGTTTTTATAACTGCCGGTATTTTAATTACGGGAGTTTTTTCAGGCACGCATTATTGTCTTTCAAATGAAGAACCGCAGGGCAAGGAAAGCAAGAATAAGGCCGTGGTCGAAGGGCCACGAGGTCATATAGACATTGCTAACGAGCAGTATAAACAGGCGCTGGAGTATGCAAAATATGGAATGTTTGATGAAACCATTGATATGTGCTTGAAATCACTGGCAACGAATCCCAATAATGCTGACGCATATAAAAATCTTGGACTCGCGTATTCTCAAAAAGGTATGTACGACAAGGCCATTGAGGCGTTTTCAAAGGCTGTTGAAAAAAGACCTGAAGGCGCAGAGGATTTTTACAATCTGGGCGCTGCATATTTTGACAAGGGCGAATATGACAAGGCCATCAACGCCTTCAAAAAAACACTCCAAATAAGTCAGGAACATCGTTCTGCTTTATCCCTCCTGGGAATCGCCTACAGCAAAATCGGTAAATACGACGATGCAATTAATATATTAAAGAAACGCATTGCATTAGACACAAACCTCCCCATAGCCTATTCGAATTTAGGTATTGTATATTCCATGAAGGGTAAAGAGAAAGATGCAATAGCGCAGTTTAAAAAGGCGCTGGAAATTGATCCAAACCATGAAAATGCATTGTATAATATGGGTCTCCTGTATGATAGATCGGAAAACGTAGACGCAGCAATTCAATATTTAAGCAAAACCGTTGAAGCCAATAAAAATAATAGCGACGCCCAATACCGTCTGGCAAAAAATTACATGAAGAAAAAACGATATGACGATGCAATTAATGCCTATCAGACGGTGGCAATGTTAGACTCAAATAATGCAGACATTTATAATGACCTGGGTAATGCCTGCAAAGCAAAGGGTATGAAGGAAGAGGCTGACACATATTTTTCCCTGTATAAAAAGAAATCAGAGGCTGGGAAGAAAAAGTAAAACATTATAAGCAGCATAGCAACAATCAAGTTCCTTCTATTAAAAGGGGATTTATGGG
>JAXMAC010000034.1:0-9034 GCA_046350595.1 Candidatus Brocadiaceae bacterium
ATTCTTATTTTGGGATATGTTTATTTAAACTCGTTTCCTGGAATTAAGCTTGTAGCTAAGAACAAACTTATCAATAGACCTTTATTCACCATGTAAATAGACTTTGTTCTTCAAACTTGGCGAAATTTTTATATATAAAGGCGCCCCAGGCATGATTCTAACCTGTAACCTTTGGCTCCCGTGCCAACGCTCTATTCAATTGAGTCATATAAGGGCGTCTCGTATGTCAACCCGGGCAGATTTTATGATTTACGAATTTGGATTTGAGATTTAAAACTCGCTGAACTTGGAATTTGAGACAAAGTCCTCAATTCGTTTTATCTGGACTTGTCTAAGTCAAATACACTTTGGTTCATAAGCTTTCAATGAAAACGGAGCCAGAGGCTGATCTATAATGCCAAGGTTTTTATGCCGAGAACCTTTTTATTGTTTCGCAGGCGACGGATTCACGATTCTCCCCCCATGGTTCGCTTTGGTCAATTTTATATTAAAAACTCGCCCAACATTCTCAACCTCCCTTTGACCCACGCAACAGTCCCATCAGCCCGATAACGGTCGCGACAATGCCGCCGGCCAGCAGCCATATCGCCTTGTCGGTAGGTGAGCCGGTGAAAAATCGAGAAATGTCAGAACTGAATGACTTCACTTTGAACGTTTGCTTGCTTCGATAATATGGCCTAAAAGGAAACCACTAGCGGCGGCAATACCTACAGCCAACCATGGATTGGTACGAACTATCCTATCAATTCCCGTTCCTATTTCTTTCACTTTCTCCTCTCCCTTAGCCACATCCTCTTCCAAAGTTTGCTTCGTTTTTTCTGTCATTTCTTTGCCAGTGTATATTGCTCCACTTATAATCTCTTTGAGGTTTGAATATTTTTCACTAATCAATCGATTAATCTCATCACTCCTTCCTTTTAGCTCTCTATTCAGGAATTCAAGCGCTTCGTCGATTTTTAATATGCCTCCCGCACTTTCTTTAGTTTGGCTATCCATAATGCCATCTCCTTTTCTTACTTTCTGTTTATTTTTTATTTTCAGAAACCATACTCAAAACTTTTTGTATCAATTTATTTGCTTTCGAAAATTTCATCCAAAATCTCTGTGAAGTAAAGTAAAGAAGAGCCCCTACCGGGATCAGAAAATAGAAAATACCGAGTGAAAAGATAATTAACGCTTTTGCCTCTTTACTCAAAGGAAAGTAATAAAGAAACGATACATGCAAAAATATAAAACCACATATCATTACAACGAAACTCAAAATTAAGAGAAATATACCAATGGATATTAACCGTATAAATCTAATGGCTTTGATGTAGTAAAACACCGCTTTAATTTTTGCAAAACTTATGAATGTTTGTTCATATTGTTTCACAATATCCGTTAAAATGGACAAAATAAGATTGTAGAACACCTTTTGGGTCTTCATAATTATTTCTTACCTGTACTTCACTCTAAGCTTTTGCCTTAATCTGGGCTTAATCTGGGGACGCCATACGTAATTTGAAAGTCAATAATTAAGTATGGTGTCCTAAAATTTCAAATTAATTCCCCCTGAATCCCTCTTTAGAGACTGTGTCGTAATTATTATAAGGTGGAACGGATTTGTCGAGACCATTTTCCATCAGGTCATTTCCTGGGTAGCCTTAATTCGCTCCTCCTGTGACATCTGTGCCAGTGATTCGACATCCTTCACGTTCAGTCCAAGCTCCTCGGCCACGCGGCGCCCATAATCAGGGTCCGCTTTGTAGAAAAGGGCTGTCTGCCGGAGCTGGAAGAGCTTTTGTGCGTTGCCCAGATGGGAGGCGATGTTCCCAATGAGATGCGCCCGATCGCTGTCTGTCATGACCTTACGGTATAGGTCCCCAGCCTGCACGAAATCGTTGTTCGGGTGGATGTAGCGTTGGCGCGATACCTTCCCGGAAACCACGAAGGCCGGTTCGGCTGCTTTGGGATCAGGCGCCGGACCGCCAAAACTGTT
This sequence comes from Candidatus Brocadiaceae bacterium, assembly GCA_046350595.1. Taxonomy (GTDB): domain Bacteria; phylum Planctomycetota; class Brocadiia; order Brocadiales; family Brocadiaceae; genus JAHFOW01. Next base: position 1,982 of record JAXMAC010000034.1, read on the forward strand.
TGGATAATAGTTCGGGTGACCACCGCCGGTGACCCCGAAGCACATGAAGCCGTCACGCTGATAGTTGTTCGTGGTGCAAGCTTTAGGCGCGTTGACCGGCAGAAGATGGTGGTTAGGTCCCAGGCGGTGCCGATGGGTGTCATGGTAGCTGAAGAGACGCCCCTGCAGCATCTTGTCGGGAGAAGGCCCGATCCCTGGCACAAAGTTGCCAGGTGAGAATGCAGACTGCTCAACCTCGGCAAAAAAGTTCTCCGGATTACGGTTAAGCACCATGCGGCCTACAGGGATGAGCGGGAAATCAGCATGGGACCATACCTTAGTGATGTCAAAGGGGTCGAATCGATACGTCTCGGCCTGTTCGGGCTTCATGATCTGCACCTCAAGCTTCCAGGAGGGATGATCGCCTCGCTTGATTGCTTCATAAAGATCACGGGTGGCGTGGTCAGGGTCTACACTTCTCATTTGGTCAGCCTCTTCACGGGTGAAATTCTGGATACCCTGCTCAGTTTTGAAGTGGTACTTGACCCAGAAGTAATCGCCCTTATCGTTGTATACCATGAAGGTGTGGCTGCTGTGACCATTCATATGTCGGTAGGTACTGGGTGTGCCCCGGTCGGAAAAAAGGATTGTGACCTGATGTATGGATTCCGGCGTGAGGGAAAGAAAGTCCCAGAACATATCCGGATCTTTAAGGTTGGTGGCCGGATGTCTTTTTTGAGTGTGGACTAAGTCGGGGAATTTCAAGGGGTCTCGAATGAAGAATACCGGTGTGTTGTTGCCCACCATGTCGTAGTTTCCCTCCTCGGTGTAAAACTTCACCGCAAAGCCGCGCGGGTCTCGCACCGCATCCGCAGAGCCCTTTTCTCCACCCACAGTAGAGAAGCGAACGAAAAGCTCGGTACGTTTGCCCACTTTGGAGAGAAACTTGGCTCTGGTATACTGTGTGATATCGTGGGTGACCTCAAAATAGCCATAGGCGCCCGCCCCCTTGGCATGAACGACACGCTCGGGAATGCGCTCGCGATCAAAATGAGCCAGCTTCTCAAGGAGGTGGATGTCCTGTATCAGAACGGGGCCCGGATTACCCGCGGTCATGCTGTTCTGGTCGTCATAGACCGATGCACCAAAGTTCGTGGTCAGTGTCTTTTTCTGTTTTGCCATTTGAAGCCTCCTTTATCAAAAGAGTTTTTCATTATATGTTGGCTGCAGCGCCGAGTTATGCCACCGATATAACACAAGGCACAGTTCGGGCGGGTGGGTTTACGATCATCCGTGCCTTGCGGGTCTCCCCGCGCTATGCCCAACGCGCGGCCCCCTGTGCTTCACTTGAATTTGGAAACGACGCGTCTCATTTCTTCTCTTGCGACTAGACCAATATTTTTATAATACCATGAGATGGATGGGTTTACCAAGACCATTTATTATTTTGTAGATGCATTTATTTTAAACTTGGGATTCGTTTCCATATTGTTTCACATCATTCGTGAAAACTATTTTTTAAAAATTCGAAATTCAAATATCGAAATCCGAAACAATTTCCAACATCAAATACTATACGGGCAATTTATTTACGCTCATTAGCGGGCATCCAGCGCGAGTTGCATTTTGACTTCATTATCGGTAGCCGATGCTTTCGTATCAACATCCAGGAGAAATATGCGTGGCTCTGCTATGCTGCCCTGCTGAATCATATAATCTTTGACTGCTACCGCCCTTTCACGCGCTAACGCGCAGAGTTCGTTATCGGAAACAGGGAATGCCTCGATGAGTCGTTTCCGTGCGGCAACAACCACGGAAGCCTTGCGAACATCCCTGGGAAGCTTCGCGCCGGTTTTATCGGTCGGTGGCACCAGGTTGTAGGGATCTTCTTTGTGAAATGTCTCTTTATAAAGCTTGAGTAAGCGCTTTTGTTCCTCTTTGGCAAGGGGCTTCTCGACCGGTGTGTTTACCTGAGTACGAACACGCGCTAAAATTGTACGTTCTGCAAGCCCGTGACGGTCAACAGATTCAATTGCCGTACCGCGCAGATTAAGTACAAGCTGGGGTCGTTCTCCGAGCGCCTTTGCAACTTTGGCAAGTTTGGATTGCTGTTCCTGGCTGAGAGAGTTAGAACCAGGCGCAAAACTGATGAATTCCAATTCCTCGCCTTCGCCTCCTACGAGGGCGCCAAGCATTTTGAATGGAGCGGTTGCCGCCTTAACGACGAGGTTAAGAAACGCCTTGATGATCAGGGGCGCCAGGCTAAACTGCGGGTCATTTAAATCGCCGCGTATCGGGAGATTGATATCAATTACACCGTGGGAATCCTTAAGGATTGCAATTGCAAGACGGACGGGTAACTTAGTAGCATCAGGGCTTTCGATCTTTTCTCCCAAAGTAAACTGGTCCACAACAACATGATTTTCGCCGATCAGGATTTTTTGAGAAAGCTTATAATGCAGTTCAAGCGACAGTTTTCCCTTTTCAATTTTATAACCGGCATACTTACCAGAATAAGGAGAAAAGTGGGTGAGTTCGATGCCCTGAAAATTTGTGGTGATGTCGGTATAGGCTTGCTCACTCAATGGATTGATTTGTCCTTGTATGAACACGGGGGCGTATTTGTCCACCTGGCCCTTTAAATCAATATCGGCGCGTGCAAGCTGTTCTGATGAAAGACCCTTTATTGTCCCGTTCAAATTCTCAATACCGGTAGCAAACGTGGGAGTAAGGGACGTGTCCGCAAAGTTCACCGAACCGTCGACCATGTTTACCTGACCAATACGAATGGGCATTTGAGTGCCGCTGGTTTGCTGATTACTTGTTTTTCCGGGTGATTTGTTTGCTTCAACAAGGATGTGTTGCACATTGGCAGTGTGGTCCGGTCCTATGATAATACGTGTATAGAGACCTCGTGCAATGATTTCGTTGATCGTAAGTTGCGGTGGATTATTCCCGTATTTTACCTGTTTGAGGTCAAGCCGTCCCCATCGGACAAAATCCTCTGCAAGTACCGGGTCGGCGGCGCGGACCGAATCGATCCAGATATCGCCGTTAAAATCCATAGGTTGATGTCCATTACCCTGCAAAAAGTTAATATGACCATTGAGCGATAGTGCACCGTCTTTGATTTCGAGTTTTGTGTATTTCATTACGTAAGGCTGAAATGGCGGGAGTGCTACTTTTGATATTTTCAGGTCTAATTCTGCCGAAACAGGGTCGGGTACTATCTTGCCACTAACCGTGATTGTCCCCGTTTGATTCATGCCCGCTTGCAACTCGATATGCGCCGTCCCCGGAGAGCCAATCTGCACGTCTTCGAGTTTGAGGTTGATCGGTGATAGATCAAGGTGTGCCGCAGGTTTTGTGCTTTGATCTTTCATGCGGATTGCATAGTCCGCAATTTCAATCTGTCCAATATTGATTTTCCATTCGCCGGATTTTGGTGGTTCGTTCGTTTGTGTTCCGGTCGGTTCGACCGTTGTTTTTGGCTTAAACATCTTTTGTAAGTTGAAGCTGCCATCCTTTTCCAATATACATCGGATTTTTGATGAATCGCTTTGAATACGGGCAATTTTCATCTGATGTTTTAGATAATCAATATCTGTTCCGCTAAAGGTAAGACTTGGCAGGTCAAGTGTTTTTTCACCATCTGCCTCATTGACGACAGAAAGGGCCTGAACGTTTACCCTGCCGTTGTACACACGAAGGTCAGTCTTTTCGCCTGTACCATCAAATTCGTAATCTCCGCTTACAGCCAGTTTACCACCGGTTATCTCAAAATTGAGCTGATCCTGCAGATATGACCACAATGTTCTCAGTTTAATACCCGTGAGTTCCAGTTTTCCTTTTGAGTATAGGGGAGCCATGCTGATATTCCCCTGGTATTTTAAGGCTTCACCCTGACCTGTGGTGGCTTCGAATGCATAGAGTCCTTCTTGATTGGGTCGGGTAGTAAAATTTATCAGAGTAAAACTTAAGGCAGCTATTTGTGCCTTAAAAGGCGTTGGTCGGGAGTAATCTTTGAATGAAATGTGTCCGTGATCAACGGCGAGGTGTTGAATCAGGATGGGTACAACCGATCCCTGTTGTATGTTATTTTTCTTGCTGGTTGATGGCAGAAGATCTTGAAAGTTGAACTTTCCATCCTTGGATATTTTAATGTCTGAATAGGGAGCGGTAAGATGTAACTCAGCAAAGGTGTATGCCCGACGAAATATTGAACTTACCTGGAAATTAATATAGAGTTCGTCAAAACCAATAAACCGCTTACCCTCTCGTTCACGCAGCTCAAATTTGCGCAACGTCATTGAGAGGGCAAATGGATTCATGTGTAATTCACCGAGTTCGGTCGTGCGACCGGTGTAGACCGAAAGTTTTTCTACCAGCCGGGATTTAACGATGGGTGGTATTATCAAAAAACCTAACGCCGCATAGAGGGCAACCAAAAAACTGCCGATGATTATAATACGAGCTGGACATGACCAGGAACTAAAACGACGACCGACACGAAAGAAGGATTTGATTTTTAACATGACCTTTCTCCTTATTGGTAAGGTGCAGGTGTTACCATTTCTCTCTATTATCTGCCCATGTAATGTTAAGGAATTTGAATGTTGCAAGGGAGGCATGGACAAACTTGCCTATTCATGCTTAAATTGTTTTGTTGATATGCCAAATAATACTAGTGTGATAATGAAAAAAAAGCAACTTTTAAATTTACTGGATTAAAAAGGGTGGTACGTACAACACACATGAAGGCTCCTTAAAAAAGGAGACCGAAGGGTTATCGTGCAAGGTTTGATAGTTATGTCTGATTATGATTTCATTGTTATAGGCGGTGGGCCAGCGGGGATGATGGCTGCGGGTCGTGCGGGAGAACGGCGTAAGAGGGTGGTACTGCTTGAGAAAAAAGACTGCATGGGCAGGAAGCTCCTCATGTGCGCGTCAGGCCGATGTAATGTAACCAATTCCGCGCCGTTGGATGTATTCATCAAGGCATATGGGAACTGTGGGCATTTTCTTCGCACGGCGCTGGAGACCTTCGATAATCAAAAATTACGTGCGTTTCTTTTATCATACGGTGTGGAAACGGTGGAGGAAAACAAAGGACGGGTTTTCCCTGAAAGCCAGAAAGCAGATTCTGTCTTGAATGCACTCGAAGCATACATGAGAGACCACCGGGTAAAAATACAAACAAATACCACGGTCTTACAGTTAAACATTGAACACAACAGGTTTTTTAGGGTAGAAACAAATCACGGAGCTTTTTTTGGTAAAAAAGTCCTGATTGCAACAGGCGGGCTCAGTTATCCTTCTACAGGAAGTACGGGGGATGGTTATGCATGGGCATCTCAAGTGGGGCATACCATTCATACCCCATACCCTGCTATTATTGCATTTGAGACAGAAGAAACCTGGGTGAAGTCTGTCCAGGGGACTCCACTCAAGAATGTAAGGATCACCGCTTATCAAAAAGGTAAAAAGATTGCCGAACAATTTGGAGAGGCGCTTTTTACCCATTATGGTATCTCCGGGCCTTCTATCTTAGATATCAGTAAGCGACTCGTTGAATGCCTCACGAATGGTCCCATACAAATGCGAGTTGATTTTAAATACACCCATGCATATGAAGAACTGGATAAAATTCTCATAAATCAGATAAAACGACACGGCGGTAAGGCCATGAAATCCTGCATGACCTTTTTTGTCCCGGAGAAATTGTCTCCGATTCTCCTAAATCTGAGTAACATAGATCCTCAGAAGAAGGCATCGCAGATAACAACGCCGGAAAGAAAGAAAATAGTGAAGCAACTCAAGGAACTCCAACTTACCCTTGTCCGTCATCGCCCCATCGAAGAAGCCATCGTTACGGCAGGGGGGGTAAGCATGGATGAGGTTGATGCAAAGACGATGGAGTCCAGGGTTGTAAAGGGATTGTATTTTGCCGGAGAGGTGTTAGATATTGATGGTCCAACAGGCGGGTTTAACCTCCAGGCAGCATTTTCAACGGGATATCTGGCCGGGAGTTCTATAGAATAGAAATGTCATGTATTAAAAAAATAGCAGAGGTATTCGGTGTATATAAAAACAAGGCAATTCATTACTTTATGGTAGTAAGGGATTTTTATATTGAGAATTGTGGAGAAATAATCCATTATTGAACATGAAGAATATTTAAAAAAGTTATCAGATACAAGAGGAAGGATAAAATAAGAGATATGAAAAGTACGTTGTTTGATTTTATCAGTAATAGATTAGGTATTTTTAAAGGCATTGCAATAACGCTTTTATTGTTCTTTTTATTTATTGCTCAGAGCGCGGCGTCAGCGCCTAAATTACCGCAAGTCGCAGCAGGTGGGACTCACACAATAGCCTTGAAGTCAGACGGTACAGTCTGGACATGGGGGCTTAATGCAAATGGTCAGTTGGGAAATGGGAATAATACGGATAGCAATATACCGGTGCAGGTGAGCGGTCTGAGCAGTACTACAGCCATTGCGGGTGGAGGAAATCATACAATAGCCCTGAAGTCGGATGGTACGGTCTGGACATGGGGGCTTAATGCAAATGGTCAGTTGGGAAATGGGAATAATACGGATAGCAATATACCGGTGCAGGTGAGCGGTCTGAGCAGTACTACAGCCATTGCGGGTGGAGGAAATCATACAATAGCCCTGAAGTCGGACGGTACGGTCTGGACATGGGGGCTTAATGCAAATGGTCAATTGGGTAATGGGAATAATACGGACAGTAATATACCGGTGCAGGTGAGCAGTCTGAGCAGTGTTGTTGCAATAGCGGGCGGAGGAAGCCATACGATAGCCTTGAAGTCAGACGGTACAGTCTGGACATGGGGGAGTAATATTAATGGCCAGTTGGGAAATAAGAACACCACAGATACCAATATACCGGTACAGGTCTATGGCATGATCGGTGTTGTTGCAATAGCGGGTGGCGGAAATCATACAATAGCCCTGAAGTCGGATGGTACGGTCTGGACATGGGGAAATAATGTTAATGGTCAATTGGGTAATGGGAATAATACGGACAGTAATATACCGGTGCAGGTGA
>JAXMAC010000034.1:9134-28320 GCA_046350595.1 Candidatus Brocadiaceae bacterium
GCAGTCTGAGCAGTGTCATAGCCATTGCTGGTGGAGGAAATCATACAACAGTTCTGAAGTCAGATGGTAAAATCTGGACATGGGGGAGTAATGTTAATGGGCAGTTAGGAAACAGGAGCAACACGGATAGTAATATACCGGCGCCATCAATACAGGTAAGCGGTCTGCGCGGTGTTGTTGCCATTGCTGGCGGAGGAGCGCATACAGTAGCCTTGCAGTCAGACGGTACACTCTGGACTTGGGGATGGAATTTGTATGGGCAACTGGGTAACGGAAACGACACGGATAGTAATATACCGGTAAAGGTGAAGAATAGTGACGGCAGCGTCTTCAGCAATGTTAGTGCCATTGCTGGTGGTTGGTATCATACGACAGCCTTGCAATCAGACGGCACAGTCTGGACATGGGGGCTTAATGCAAATGGTCAGTTGGGAAATGGGAACAACACGGATAGTAATATACCGGTACAGGTTACTGGTTTGAACGATGTTACTTCCATTGCAGGTGGAGCATTACATACGGTAGCCCTGAAGTCAGATAAGACGGTTTGGACGTGGGGATGGAATCGGTTTGGTCAGTTGGGAAATGGGAAAACCAGGGATAGTAATATTCCCATACAGGTGAGCGGACTGAGTGATGTCGATGCCATTGCGGGTGGAGGAGCCCATACGGTAGTCCTGAAATCAGACGGGACGGTTTGGACGTGGGGAGGGAATCAGTATGGTCAGTTGGGAAATGGGAGTACCATCGATAGTAAAATACCGGTACAGGTGAAGAATAGTGACGGCAGCGTTTTCAACAATGTTATTGCCATTGCCTGTGGTGAATATCATACAATAGCCTTGAAGTTAGATGGCACAGTCTGGGCGTGGGGAAACAATTCTTATGGTCAACTGGGAAACGGAAGCAACAGTAATGGTAAAAAAATACCGGTACAGGTAATTGGTTTAACCAATGTTATCGCTATTGCAGGTGAAGGCGGAAATACAGTGGCCCTGAAGTCAGATGGGACGCTCTGGACGTGGGGATTGAATTTGTATGGTCAACTGGGGAATGGAAACAATATTAATAGTAATATACCTGTACAGGTCATAGGGATAAGCGGTGTTGTTGCCATTGCTGGTGTTGGGGCATTCCATACGATAGCTTTGGGGCCGGACGGGACGGTCTGGGCATGGGGCAACAATTATAATGGTCAATTAGGCAACGGGAACACCACGAATAGTAATATACCGGTACAGGTGAGCGAACAGAGCGACATTGTTACAATTACCGCAGGGGCGTATCATACCATAGCGCTGAAATCAGACGGGGCAGTCTGGGAGTGGGGAAGGAATCAATACGGTCAACTGGGAAATGGGAACAACACGGATAGCTCTATACCGGTACAGGTGACCGGTATGAGTAGTGTTATTAGTATTGCAGGCGGAGCTTTACATACGGTAGTCCTGAAGTCAGACGGCACAGTCTGGACGTGGGGAAGAAACAAGTATGGCCAACTGGGGAATGGAAGCGCCGCGGATAGTAATATACCGGTACAGGTAAGCGGACTCAGCAATGTTGTTGCTATTGCTGCCGGGTGGTCTCACACGATAGCCCTGAAGTCGGACGGTACGATATGGACGTGGGGAAGAAACAAGTATGGCCAATTGGGGAATGGAAAAGCTACGGATAGTAATATACCGGTACAGGTAAGCGGACTCAGCAATGTTACTGCTATTGCTGGCGGTGAAAGACATACAATAGCCTTGCAGTCAGGCGGTACGGTCTGGGCATGGGGAAATAATTATTATGGTCAACTCGGTATTGGTGATACCACGGATAGTAATATACCGGTACAGGTAAAAAATAGTGATAGCAGTATTTTTACCGATATCGCAGCCATTACTGCCGGTGGGTATCATACAATAGCTTTGAAATCGGATGGTGAAGTATGGACATGGGGCCGGAATCAATATGGCCAATTGGGAAATGAAACAAAGAGTCAGGAAAATAGTCCGGTAAAAGTCGTTAAACTCAGTGACGTTTCAAATATTGCTGGTGGATGGGCTCATACGGTTGCCCTGAAATCGGACGGAAACGTTAAGGCTTGGGGATGGAATAAAAATGGTCAGTTAGGTATCGGCACAACAACTTTGAAAACAAAACCCGTAAAGGTTACGGGAATAAATGATATTTTTGGAATTGCCTGTGGAAAAAGTCATACCATGGCAATAAAATCAGGAGGAACAGCCTGGGCATGGGGATGGAATGAATATGGACAATTAGGAGATGGAACAACTACTCAGAGGGATGTACCTGTCGGGGTTGTGGGTCTTTAAATGGGGGTACCATTAGGTTTAGTGTTGAGGGAAATAGTGGCAAGGCACGCCTTGCCACTACCATGTTATAAAATAGTTGCCGAATGCAAATGTGTGGCCGTCAGGGCTAAATACAACGCTTTTGACGGCTTTTTTATGTTCCCGGGTTCATGAGATGCAAAGAAGTTTACCGCTCAGGAAGACAGGAAGGGCAGGAATCAGGAATGTGGAACTTTATTGAATAGGAATTTCAAGATGAGTAAAAATATAGATAATCCGGGTGATACAACGCTCTGGTACAAAGAAGGCCTGCGATTCGAATGTCAGCAGTCCGGCAGGTGTTGCCGCGGCGCGCCTGGTGTGGTATGGATTAATAAGCAGGAGATTGCAAGTATATCATCATTTCTTGGTATCACGCAGGATGCTTTTGCCAGGAATTACCTGAGAAGCGTGAATGACCGGCTGAGTTTATTAGAATACAGTAACGGCGACTGCATTATGTATGATAATGGCTGTAAGATTTATCATGTGAGACCGTGCCAGTGCAGGTCGTTTCCCTTCTGGAAGTCGAACATGGAGAATAGGGCTGAATGGGAGAAATTAAAGAAGACGTGTCCTGGAATAGACAGGGGGAAACTCCATACCCTGAAAGAAATTCAGGAAAATATGAAAATATATGAGGCGCGTTTTGATTCATTATGACAATACAAGGATCGTTAGAAACAAAATTTTACGCAGAGTTAGCAGAGATATATCGGTGTCTTGAGGAAGAATTAATAGTTCTGAATCCTGGATGTAAGGGATGCGGTACGTGTTGTCGTTTCAGTGTATTTGACCACGTCCTCTATGCCAGCAATATTGAAGTTGATTATATTACAAGCCATAGAGAAGTACCCGATTTTGATATTCAGGACAACGTATGTCCGTTTTTAATAAATAATCAATGCGCCATCAGAGATTTCAGAACGCTTGGATGCCGTGTTTTTTATTGTAATCCGAATTATAAAGATACATCTCAGGATATTTACGAGAAGTATTATCGCATGATTAAAGACCTGAGCAAAAAACATACTATCACATGGGAATATCAACCCTTCCTTAAACACCTTGTTAAATTTAAAGAGTTTTAGCATGTTTCATAAATATAGTTGCTCTGCATCGATTATTTCAGAAGATTAAGATTTGTAGTGGCAAGGCGCGCCTTGCCACTACAGAGAATATAACACGTTTATTTTTTAAGTACAATAAGCACTGACATGTATCCTCTTCCTGTTCCTTTCAGCGATACAATATCGCATGTAATATATGCATCCTTTTGTCCCACGTAAGAGGCAAACAGTGCATGTTCGGTGAGTTTCATCTCTTCAAGTAACAGAATCACCTCATCGAGCCTCCTGGCGACCTTCATCATGACAACCGTATCGAACGTTTCGAGAAAGGGGCGCAGCTCGTTTACATTGGCAGGGGTGGGAATTATTGCCAGTTTTTCGTCACCCGAGAGAAGTGGAAAATTTGCCATACATGCGGCTGCGTTGTACGAGGTAATGCCGGGGATCGTGTGGATAATATCGGTGGGCAGCATCGAATTTAAATGGTTGAGTAAATAAATGTAGGTGCTAAAGGTGAAGGGATCGCCAATGGTCAGGTAAACCGCATCATGGCCAATCTTTATCTCAGCGCATATTTCTTCTGCGGCCTTGTGCCATGCGGCATTGAGGATGGATTTATCCTTTGTCATGGGATAAACCTGTTCAATTACCCTTTTATCTTTTACATACTCCCTGACGATATCCAAGGCAATGCTCTCTTCTTTCGCGTCAGATTTTGGGACAAAGATACAATCTGCCTTTTGAATCGTCCTAACCGCCTTTAATGTAAGCAGTTCCGGGTCGCCTGGGCCCAGTCCGATACCGTAAAAATTACCTTTTTTCATGGGAAATATTTTTTATAATTACAACAACTGCGCCGCTGGTCTTTATATTGACGGCAGAGGTTAAATCCATCTCCCGAATGCGTTCTTTGGGGAGGGAGAGGTTTTCACATACGAACATCCGCCTCCTGTGAATGCCGTCTTCCAGGAGTCTGCGCGCAATAACGGAAGGTGTGTTTTTAGTGTCGGTCAGGACTCCAACCTTTTCGTACTTTCTGACTTTTTTCACCAGGTGCGCATATTCGTTGTCTCTTCCGTGTAAACTGATAAAGGAGGCGTCCTCCCAACTTTCGCCAATTGTGGCAAAGGCAAGCTGCATGCTGCTGATTCCCGGTATGATAGCGCATGATTCGCGCCCCAGTAATTTTACAATCATCTTTGTATAACTGAAAAAACAGGGATCTCCACCCACCAGCACCACCACTTGTTTTGTTGTTCGCCATTCTGAGATTTTGTCGACCAGTGCGCGATAGTTTTTTTCTATAACAATTTTCTTCGTCTCAATTTCAGGGAAAAGTTTTAACAGGCGACGGCTCCCCACGAGGATATCGGCCTTTTTTATGTTGTAGATCGCTTTGGGGGGAATGAATCCCATAAGTCCGGGCCCGCAACCTACGATGATGACTTTGTTTTTGTGCTGTTCAGCCATGTTTGAGCGCTTCCGGAAATGCCAATTACAGAGCCTTTCATATCGAATAAAATAATACCAGCCTCCATGGATTCAGACGGCTGTTTGTCCTTACAAAATTCAAGTACTTTGGTTTCTATTTTTTCTGCTACTTCATGCATAAGAGAAAGATTTCCACAATCCCTGAGTATTTCCACGATGCCCTCAACCGTTGTGTCTTGTTGAAGAGCTTCAGGCGATATATTCGCAAATTGATTTTGCCGGATAATACCAATAAGGATATCGTTTGCCGGTTGAGAGACCGCGCTGTGGGTATGAAAATCACCCCGTATCAACTTGACTAATTTACCCGGATGGCCTGCAAGGATAACCCTTTTAAAATGCCTTTTCAGGGCGGCCTCCAGCATAAAGCCAACAAAATTACTCATCTGGACAACCTGGTCGGCGGGAATATCCGTCAGGCTATGAATAGAACGCTCGCCTATATTTCCCGGCACAAACACGACTGTTTCGTATCCGTACCCGCGGGCAATGTCAAGTCCGCATAAGAGTGAATGTTTAAAGGCGTCTTCCGACATAGGACGGACGATACCTGTTGTGCCAATGATGGAAATACCGCCGACGATACCAAGTCTGGCATTAAAGGTTTTTTCTGCGAGAAGTTTTCCATTGGGTACAGAGATGACGATTTTAACTCCCGCGCCTTCTCCTGCAACTTCGCGCACTGCATGTTCGATCATACGCCGTGGGACGGGATTGATTGCCGCCTGGCCTATAGCCACCTGCAGTCCGGGTTTGGTTACCCGCCCGACGCCCTCACCTCCCTCAATTTCAATCGTATTCGTATCGTTTCGTTCAACCCGTGCATGTATTTTACATCCATGGGTTATATCCGGGTCGTCTCCCGCATCCTTCTGTACGGCACACTCAGACGTGTATTGTGACAAGTGTTTATCCAGAATTTTTACGCAGAGTGTTATGCCTATTGGCGTGTTAATTTCCACCTCATCGGGGATACTGCCCTGAAACAACCCTATTGTTGCCGCCCTGGCTGCTGCAGTTGCACAACTTCCCGTGGTATAACCAGACCGTAGAGACACAGAGATAATCCAAAAATGGAGATTTTGTAATAATTTACTTTTTTGAAAATATCAATAATAAAAAATATCTTTACGATAGTATGTAGTGGCAATTCATGAATTGCCACTACAGTGCATGGTATCCACATCATTGCTGGAATTTTTCAAAAAACTAAACTGTTACGAGATTTTAATAACGGTATTTTTATATCAACAATATTAAGGCGATGAATTATATAGTATACCGGAAGGCAGGTCAAGGGTTTCACAAAAGAGACTACTCTGGATGAAAATGAGAAATGTATGATTTCGTGCGCGGCAAAGCCGCAACCACGTCCCCTCTAAAAAGAGGGGATTTAGGGGTGTGTAAAAAAAATGTAACTATTCAGCAAAAATGGGAAAAAATGCTTACACAGCGGCTAAAAGCCGAGAGCCAGAGCCGATAAAAGGAAGAATCCCGAAGGGATGACATGATTATAGAAAAAAGATATGTCAGATGTCTAAACCCCGTAGGGGTGAAATATTCTGTAAATAATAATATGCCACCCCTACGGGGTTATCAATAAATACACGGTGTTATGCTATAATAATGTCATCCCTTCGGGATTCTCTACGTACTGTCATCTTCTATCCATTGAAGTATATGCTGAATGGTTACAAAAAAATTATATAAAAAAGAAGTTTTTACACGGTAGTACTATATAACGGAACAATTTAGTATTTTGAAAAAGGCAGCGCCGTTCCCTTGTGGTAGGCACTTGGCGGGGGATAAGCCACACACGCTACGCACTCTTTATTGTTCATAAAAATTGGAATACAGGTAATTTTCAAAAAACTAAATTATTAGTCGTGTAGGGTGGATTAAACGAAGTGAATCCACCTTTTCGGGAATTGGTGGATACAATGCAAAAGACAGCGCCTTAATCCACTCATGGCGGGTTCAGGTTTACAACCTGAACCCAAGAGGCTTCGTTATAGGAGAAGTAAGCCTTCGCTCTATATAAAAAATAGTTTTGTTTTTACTGGCAAGACAAAACTTAATGATAATGTTAATGAATTTCAAACACGGAGGGCAAACTGTTAGCTTTGCTTCGGAGTTGGTTCAGGTTGGTAAGGTAAAATAGATCATATTATAAGTCCTTTTATATCTATTTCGATTCATTTAAGCACATAATTACCACAAATCCTGTTAAAGATCAATTAACGAGGAGCATAACCCGCAGGGGTTAACTCCAAACAGGCTGTCCGAGAATGCAAAATTGTGAAAATTTGGATATTGATTTTTAAGGACTTATGACATGCAAATTCACGAAAAAGTCAATTCTCGGACAACCTGCAAAATATAGAAATCAAACAGCGTTAACCCCTGTCGATGTTGATGCGTTTGTTGGGAGGGTTTTAGCATGCCTTTCATAAGTGGAATTGGATTCATTTCTGAGAGGGATGCAGAGAGATTATCTCGTTTTCCGTGGGAAGAACGGAAAGAGGAATACCGAGATATTGAGCGCTATGAGAAAGCGAAACAAAGAAGGGGAGACACGTACGGAGTTCTATTAACCAAGAGTTATCGGCGAGTTGCTTCACTCCTTTTGGGAGTGGTTGACCTTGTGTGGTGCCTTGCAGTAAATTGTTTGCAGTTCTTTCGTTGGAAGTCTTAGCTATAACCAATAATTTTAAGTCTTTCATAGATTTGTTCCCTTCCCCGAGGAATATATTTTTATTTGTTGGCATAGTTGCAGTTATGGCAGTGATTCCGACTTTACTTTTTTATCTTTATGGTCTCTTCAATGACCTTAGTAATTTCTCCCTGACTCAGGTGTATTTCCTTTCTGTTTATGCAAATTTTACTGGAACGGCTATGTTTCATCTTGTCATAAAGCCACGACGTAAAAAGATTAATGGGGACGCCGGTAGCAACAGCGATAATAACGGACACAGCTATTTCTTCCGCTCCATAACCTTTTGTAATCGTGATAGGAGGCTTGATGACTGAAACACCGGCTGGAGGATCACTTAACATGAGGGCATCTTTTTGATTAGAAAATGTGATTTCTATATTCATATTTTCCCTTGCCGCGTGGCAACAGCCTTCTTTGCTGCAGCGCGTCGCTTACGTTTCAAGGCAGCCTTTTTGCCGGCGTCCTTCATTCTTTTTGACCAGACGACGACTTTGGGCCTGTCTCTCATTTGTATTATTGTTTCAGTGGAAATGAGGTCAAGGTCATGCATTTTATGACAGTTGGGACAGAGTACAACAAGATTTTTCGGATCATTATTTTCCCGGTTGCCATCGAGATGGGCGACTTCGAGCACAGCAGGAATACCAA
Organism: Candidatus Brocadiaceae bacterium; assembly: GCA_046350595.1. Taxonomy (GTDB): domain Bacteria; phylum Planctomycetota; class Brocadiia; order Brocadiales; family Brocadiaceae; genus JAHFOW01. The sequence goes on from JAXMAC010000034.1 coordinate 17,399, forward strand.
AGCCACAGTGAGCGCAAAGTGGCTCATAAGTTTCGAGGGCTACTTTGCGATAATTATTCGTTTTCTTCATAGGGTTAATTTGATGCCGTTATTATTCTTAATTGACTCCCAACAATGATTATACAGTCTGTATAAAACGGCAAACACAGACTGTTTCGATATATATAAGAACTTGCCGTGTCTTCTTGTCGTGTATTGTATCTTATTGAGCATCATGTGCTTGTATGTTTTCTCTAAAATTGCCCATTCCGGTTTATACAGACTATATAAACCGGACTACAACCCATCGACTGGACTTCCAACACCGTGGCAGGCTGTATTTAAGACATGGGGGTAAGTCATCGTTTTGCAATATGAAACTTCTTTAAAAATGGAGAAATGATAAGAAATTGATTCTTTTGCAAAATATAATATTACAAAAAGAGGGTCTTCCTTATCGAGTGGGTAAAATGAGGGGAAAAAATGTAGAACCCTCTATCAGGCATTTTTGCTTGTTTGAGCGTCCAATGCTTAGAAAAAACGGTCACTGTATTGGATTCACTTCCCTGGTTTTAAACCATTAAAGTGCAGGGTATCAGGCAAAACAGTTTGCGGGGTCTTCTCCTTATCGAGTGGGTAAAATGAGGGGAAAAAATTCATAGAACCCTCTATAAGACAGTGTTTTTTGCTTGTTTGAGCGTCTAAAAATATGATATAAATCTGCATGAGAAAAAAACGGTCACTGTATGATGCATATCACTTCCCTGGTTTTAAACCACAGCGCAGGGTATCAGGCATTTTTGGTGACCCCAATGCCTTAGTGATTAAGTTCAGCCGGCAGGGAAAAAAACAGTTTGCGGTGCTTGTAACAGAGTTCACCGTACCTTCTACGACCGCAAGGATAGACAAGTTCGCGATCTATCCTGCGGCAATAGGCGTGTGTACATCGAGCTTGAGATTCGACGCGTTTTCTGTCTGAGTTGCAACAAGGTGAAACAAGAGAAGCTGGCATTCCTTGCGGATAACCCTTTCTACACAAACCGCTTTGCCTTCTATGTTGGCAAGCGATGCAACACACAGACGATTAAAGACGTTGCCCGGGAATTACACCTTGACTGGAAGACCGTCAAGGAACTCGAAAAGCAGTACATGAGGGAGAAACTCCGCCATGCCGGAAAACCAAGTCCGAAGGTAATCGGTATTGATGAAATTTCTATTCGCAAAGGCCATATCTACCGCATCGTAGTAAGCGACCTGGAGAAGAAGCGTGCGATTTGGTTTGGTGGCAAAGACCGTTCAGAAGAAAGCATGAATCTTTTCTATGACGGGCTGGGGATACAAAAAGCCAAGAAAGTACGGCTTGCGGTTATGGACATGTGGAAAGCTTTTGAAAACTCCACCCGCCAGCACGCACCACAGGCTGCCATCCTTTACGATAAGTTTCATGTCATAAGACATCTGAACGAGGCATTGGACAAAGTGAGAAAGAGCGAATATACCAGACTGACCGGCAAAGATCGTAAGTTCATTAAAGGCCAGAAATACACACTTCTCTCTCATCGTGAGAATCTCACGATAGACGGGAGAAAGGCATTAAAGACGCTTCTGACTGCTAACAAGCGACTAAACACTGCCTATGTCCTCAAAGAGACGTTCGGACAGTTGTGGAGCTATACGTCAGAGGCTTGGGCTAGAAAGTTTTTTGATAACTGGAAAGCCTCATTAAAATGGCAACGGCTTAAACCGTATGAAAAATTCGCAGAAAAGAATTAAAAAGGACTATTCGGATGGCTGAAACCGATCGTGACAATGCGGAATTCAATCGTGCAGATGAGACTAAAACCCGATTATCTGAAATTATTGAAGCAGCAACAGATTTCGTTGGAACTATTACCACTGAGGGACATTTGCTCTATATCAATAAAGCCGGGAGGAAACTTATTGAAATTGGTCAGAACGATGATATATCACATCTGAAAATCACTGATTTACATCCCAAATGGACAAATGATCTCATCATACACGAGGCAATACCCACAGCAATTCGTGAAGGCTCCTGGAATGGGGAAACTGCCTTTCGGGGCGTGGATGGATGTGAAATACCCTTTTCACATGCAATTATAGCACACAAAAATCCGGATGGCTCTGTCAAGTTCCTTTCTATTATCGCACGTAACATTACCGAACAAAAAAAGTATGAGAAACAAATTGTACTTATGGCGAATTATGACCCACTTACCCAGCTCTTTAATCGTCGTCGTTTTCAAGAGGAGTTAGAACGCTGGCTTGTAGATTCACGTCTTTTCGGAACCAAAGGGGCTTTATTGTTTCTTGATATTGACAATTTTAAATATATTAATGATTCTTTTGGTCATCATATAGGAGACAAGCTTCTTTTAATCTTAGCTAAGTTGCTCAAAAAAAGACTTCGTGAAGCGGACACTCTTGCCAGATTGGGGGGTGATGAGTTTGCTGTGATCCTGCCTTTCGTTGATTCGACAAAGGCGGAGCTGATAGCAAATCAAATACGAGAATTGATTCAGAATCAAGCCTCAGTCAAAGAAATACCTTCACTCCATATTACCGCCAGTATAGGCATTGCCTTGTTTCCAACACATAGTAATAGAGCCGAAATACTCTTAACCTACGCCGACCTTGCCATGTACCGGGTAAAGGAAAATGGCCGTAATTCTGTGTGCATTTATTCTCCTGACCAGAAAAAGAAAATTGAATCAGAGCTATTCTGGGAAAATCGCATTAAAACGGCATTAAAACAAAACCGGTTCTCCTTATATTTACAGCCTATAATGGATCTGTATCAAAACTATATTACCGGGCATGAAGTACTTCTCCGCATGATAGACGAAAAAGGTGAAATTGTCATGCCAACGTACTTCCTCAGTATTGCAGAACATTTTGGACTTATACATCAAATAGACCGTTGGGTAGTATATAAATCCATTCATCTCGTTAAAAAATTACAACAAAAAGGTAAACCTGCATATCTTGAAATCAACCTGTCAGGTAAATCGTTTGCAGACACAGAATTATTACCCTTGATAAAAAATGAATTAGCGTCTACAGGCATTAATCCCGCAGACATTGTATTTGAAATTACTGAAACTGCTCTCGTAGAAAACATACTTAATGCACAGAATTTTATCAACGAAGTTAAAGCCATTGGGTGTCATTTTGCCCTTGATGACTTTGGTGTTGGTTTTTCTTCATTCAACTATCTCAAGCTTCTCCCTGTAGATTATCTGAAAATCGACGGCAGCTTTATTGTTGATCTTCCCTCTAATTCAGTCGATCAGCATTTGGTCAAGGCAATGGTAGAAGTAGCGAATGGGCTGGGGAAAAAAACTATTGCCGAATATGTAAATAGTGAAGAAACAGTACGTTTGTTAAAAAAGTTTGGTGTAGGTTACGCACAAGGCTATTATATTGGTAAACCACATATCATGCCTGAATCTTAGTTTTCATGTGTGTATTTTATACCCACTGCCCTGCCAGCGGGGGGACAGTCACCATTCCTGCCACCCAGGCAGCGATAAATAGTTGACAACACAGTATTACAGTTTTATCCACACAAATCGAAGAAAACCCTAAAAAAGAATCAATCTCGGCCGCAAGATTAATGACCAAACCCCACCTATCCGATCCGGCGATAAGAATAAAATTGCAGTTTAACTGACCATGCCATCATATTCTTAACATTGCCGCCGGGTTGAGCATATACAAAGACGTTTTAACTTACTGGGCGACAAGTTGTCGTTGTTGTTGATGTCGTTGATGTCGTTGATGTTGTCGTCGTTGTTGTATGATGATGATCGTCATCGTTATCGTCATCGTCGTCGTCATCGTCTCCGTGTCCATGTCCATGTCCATGTCCGTGCCGCTCATTGCCTATTCCCGATTCTTTTTTATCATTGTTGTTTTGCTTTTTTTCACTTGTCAAAGTGATAAATTCAGGCTTCATGGTATCAAACAACTGTATTTTGCTATCAACCAGATTAGTTTGTGAAATGTCCTGAACTTTAACCGTACAGCTCGTGCCGGCAAAAGATACGCTGGAAGATATTACCATCAGGAATGTAACACTCAAAAGAAACGAAACTGTTAATGCATACAAAAAGTGTTGAAAAATAAGACAATGATTGCAAATGTTTTTCAAACAACCCTTCATAATTTTCCCCTCCTTTTATGAATAAATAGTTAAATACAAATAATTACTCCAGGGTTGATTTAGGCAATTGATGGTAGGTAGACCGACTTTGAATGTAAATGGTAATATATTACGGGTAACATATAACCATTTCTTTCTACACTTGCCTGGCAACCCTGCTACCGTGTCCTTTTACAAGGATTTAGGTCAGAAGCTTTGCGCCGCATTTTTTCAAATGCTTTGCCTTTTTTCAGGTGTTTCATGATTAAAACGGTAGGCGATACATACAATTTTTTGATTTATTAGTTCTGAATTTGCCCCCTTTCTTAAAAAAATTTAACTATACATTACTATTTCCAGAAAATATTTTGTCCAAATATACTATTAATTTTTATACTAGTCAATCTCTTTTTTGTGAATTTTATATCACAAAAATACACACATTAGAGAAATACGTGAAAAGGAGAATTTAGCATACTATTGCTTGATTGCAAAAAATAATCGCTATATCATTTCTCGTTCTAAAGCGCACAAATCAAGGGTTGCGCGCTTTGCTGACAGAGCGACAACTAACGCAATTAAGCACTATTTCTGTTTATCCTCTGCCATCCTCTCCGCAATCTCAGCAGTAGGCTGAAGTGTACTACTTAACAGGTTGCCTGAGATGCAAAATTGTAAAAATTCAGACATACCTTTATAAGGACTCACAACTTGAACACTCACGAAAAAGTCAATTCCCGGACAGCCTGTTAAGGCTTGTCTCCCTTTTTCTTTCTCTTTTCACCGGAATCATCTCCAAACAAATCCTTAATAAGGTTTTCGACAGGTTGTTCTATACTCTTTTTGTCTTTCAGTGCATCTTTGGGTAATCCAATTTCTTTTCCCAATTTTTCCAGCCCTTTTTCAAGTTCCTTTCCGCCATAATATTTTGCCATGGCTGTCGCTACATAGGAAGAATCAAGCATGGGTCTTGGTGAACTGAGGCTGCCGCCGATTGAAAGGGGTAGCGCCATGCGCTTGTCTGCGTCGAGCAACGCCTGGAAAGGTTCTGCTTTTTTAACCAGTTCACCGGAATATTTTGGCGGTAGAACGATCTTGCCCTTGAGATCAAGGCCCTGCGACTTCATGTCTATTGAACCGTTGAAAAATGCGTCTGCTGCGGTGTCTTTTGCCGTATGAATACTCTTTAATGCCATATCGGTTATGTTAACCATATTCCGGGCTTTATTAAACTTGCAATCCAACGCATCAAACCTTGTAAGTTTTTGTTTTGATAATTCACCTTTACTCGACGTTAAATATTGAGAAACGCCTTTGTAATCAAAGAGAGATTCGAGTACAGTATCAACCAAATTAAAATTCTTGAGCTTGCCATTGTCGATTTTAAACGCCCCGTTTGCATTTGCACTTTCGGCAAGGTTTCCGAATCCTGTACCACTTGCCGTAAAGGATCCGGAAAATTTCCCGTCAAAAAGTCCCTTATACCGGGTAAAGGCATCAACAACCTTTTCCATATCTATATTCTTGAGAATTGGCTTCATAGTCCACTGGAGATTTTTTGTTTCCACATCGCCGGTCATGGATACTTCACCCTGAAAGGCGCGCGTCTGGAAAGACTGAATTTTGAGGTGATCATTTTGATAGTCAAATTGTGAATTCATTTCCTCAAAGGCAACAGATTGCATGTCCCCTTCCTTAATCTCTATCTTGCCGTTTCCCGCCATCATGCCTTGCTTTTTCTGACCTTTGAAATCCATGCTCAGGCCCTTCACAAAACCCGTAGAAGTCCCTGACTGAAAAATTTTCAGGTTTTGTGTTTTTAACGTTCCGTCCGCCTGGAGTTCATCCAAATTACCTTTAGAAACCATCTCAAAATCAATCAAACCGGAAACTCTCATGCCTTCCGGCATTGCCGAAGGATAAAATGCAATGATGTCATCGGGATTCAGTGATTGCGATTGAAAGGTCAAGTCCCATTGTGGCTTACTGTTGAAATCTTCCACTTTTCCTTTCATGGATACTTTGGTCTCCTTCAGGTTTAAATCCAGTTGTTCAATGTCTACATTTCCTCTTCCCAATGCAATGTTCATTTTTTCCTTAAGACTAAGTCGCATAGCTGCGGCATGTTTTTTCTTCTCTGTCGCTTCAGCGGATTTTTCCATCTGTATTTCTCCCTCCGAAGAAATGCCGGATGCCCTGCTTCCTTTCAGTCGTACATCCATGTTTACAACACTACCGGCTGAGTATGAAAGCATGTTTTCCGGCAGAAAAGATTTAAATTTATCTATGGAAAAATCCTTTAAAGATAACGCAATATCCATGAAAACTTTGTTAAAGTCCATGGTTTCTCCCAGTGGTCCAAGATTTCCTTTCATCTTGAAATTCTGATCTTTACCGCCCGGCAAGCGTGTCGCAATCGACATATGAATAGGCTTATCGAATGAAACATCTTTAAGTTCAAAATCAAGCAAATCGATTGTGGTGGTTACCGGACTTGGTTGTCTAAATTCATCAATGAAACTGATTGTGCCCTGGCGGATAGCCAATTCAGAAACCAGCAATCCTGCAAGCATAGAACCGTTACCGGATTTCTTCTTTTGCTGAGTTTTATCACCATCTGGTTTCTCTGATTGTGTACTACCAACGAGGTCTGAATAATTAAACTCCCCTTGTTTGTTTCTCTGAATACGTATTTCAGGCTTGTTCAATATCACTTTTTTGACTTCAAACTGGCCTTTTAACAAAGGGAGTAATTTCACCTTAACGTCGAGACGTCCCAGATCAAGAAAATCACCCTTTCCGAATGCTGGATTTTCACCGATGCGGAGACCCTTCATCTCAACACCAAAACCCTTCAGAATAGTAAGGTCCATCCTGCTGAAATCAAAATCCCGCGGTAAATAGGGCTTTGCCTGCTCTTTGACAGTACCCTTATATTTATTCACATCAATAACGAAAGGCAAAACCACCGCAGCTATGAGGAGAGAGAAAACCACACCGAGCCCGATAATAATTGCTTTTTTCATAATTTTACTTACCTCTCGAAAAGGTTTTTGTTTGTTAATAAATGCTATTTAATTTTATTTGTCATTAAGTTGCAAACCTGCAGATACCTTCTTCTCTTGACTCTTTAAGGGCATCTTCGAATTCTTCGACGGTAATACGCCGATTGATCTCAGGATACTTGTGGGCAAGTCCACAGGGATGGTACTGATCCATAATGTTTACATAGGTATTGGGAGAAATTTCTTCAGACAGAAACCGCATAATTTCTCGTGTGCCTGCCAATCCTCCTGGCATAACGAGATGCCGAACGATAAGTCCCCTCTCGGCAATACCACGGTCATCCATTACAAAGTCGCCTACCTGTCTGTGCATTTCCTTGATGGCCTTCATGACCACATGAGGATAATCCCGTGCCTTGCATAATTTCAATGCAACCGCGCTATCAAAAAATTTGAAATCAGGCATATAGATATCAAAAACGCCGTCTAACAATCGGAGGGTCTCAACAAGGTCGTAGCCACCGGTATTATAAACGAGGGGTATTTCTAAACCATCTTTGATGGCGTATGGAAGCGCCTCGAGTATCTGAGGGACAACATGGGTGGGTGTGACAAAATTAATATTATGACAACCCATATCCTGAAGTTCAACCATCATCCGTGCAAATCGTTCTATGGAAATCTCATGGCCTTCGCCAAGATGACTGATTTCGAAATTTTGACAAAAGGCACACCCCAGATTACACGACGTAATGAAAATAGTCCCCGAACCATGCGTACCGACCAAAGGCGATTCTTCGCCAAAGTGGGGATGATAGCTTGAAACCCTGGGCAATTTACCCGTCTTACACACACCAAGCCTGTTTTCAAGCCGGTTGACCTTACATCGCCTTGGGCATATCTGGCATTCCTGTAATAACTCCCTGGCCTTTTCAATCCTTTTCTGAAGTATACCCGTTTTATGTAAATGGAGGTAGCCTGGCTGAAACATACCGTAATTTCTCAATTGTTTACCCATAAATCAGGCGTCAAGACCACTTTTTATAACAACGTAGTGGCAAGACTCTCCTTGCAACTACAGGGTTGTTTAAATTTCCAAACCATTAAACATTACAACAATTGTATGGTTTATAACCACGTGAGTCAACATTCAAACAAATTCAGCGAAGCAAATTAGCAGTTGCCTTGACACCCGATAATTGATATATTTTTACATTATGATGCAAAAAAAATACCTTTCCTTCATTATTCTCTTCATTTTTACACTGTTGTTTTCCATAGCAACAACAGTTCCTATTGCCCAGGCCGCATTCCCTGCCATAGAAAATATCCCCTACAGCGAATTTAAAAAATTAATTCAGGAAGACAAGTTAGAAGAGGTACTCCTGAATACAACGTCAATTAAGGCGATTTTAAAGGCAGAGGAAGGGCAAAAGGTAAAAAAAACTGTTTCAACGGTAAAGATAGACGATCCTGATCTGATTAAGGAGCTTGTTGCACATAAGGTAAAATTTTCTGCAACAACAGAGGGCGCATGGAAACAAAGTTTGTTTCTCATCTGGTTCATCCCTATGATTATATTTTTTATCATGATGGCACGGGCGCGGAGAGGCGCTACGGGCGCCGGACTGATGTCCATTGGAAAGAGTCGTGCTAATCTCTATGTTGACAGAGACACAGGCGTTACCTTTGATGACGTAGCGGGTGTTGATGAGGCGAAAGAGGAACTTAAAGAGATCATCGATTATCTCAAAAACCCGCAAAAATACCAGAGGCTGGGGGGAAAAATTCCTAAAGGGGTATTGCTGGTCGGCCCTACGGGTACAGGCAAGACGTTGCTTGCCAAGGCAGTGGCCGGAGAAGCAAAGGTGCCGTTTTTTTCTATCAGTGGATCAGGATTTGTTGAAATGTTTGTCGGTGTAGGCGCCGCGCGGGTACGCGATTTGTTTGCACAGGGACAGGAAAAGGCCCCTTGTATTATTTTCATAGACGAAATTGATGCATTGGGTAAAGTCCGGGCAGCAGCGCCCATATCCGGCGGTCATGAAGAACGTGAAAACACCCTGAACCAACTCCTTGTCGAGATGGACGGCTTTGATACCAGAAAAGGGGTAATTCTTATGGCCGCGACGAATAGACCTGAAATCCTTGACCCGGCATTGTTGAGGCCGGGACGGTTCGACCGGCATATCCTGGTGGACAGGCCTGACATAAAAGGACGTGAGGAGATACTGAAAGTTCATTGCAAGAATGTGAAAGTCAGCAAAAAAGTGGATATAAAAATACTTGCAGCACGAACACCAGGTTTTGTCGGGGCAGACCTGGCCAACGTAGTCAATGAGGCGGCCCTTCTTGCAGCCCGGATAGGCAAAGAGGAAGTCGGGATGGACAACTTTGAAGAGGCTATTAACCGTGTTATTGCAGGGCTGGAAAAGAAAAAGAGGGTCATGAGTAAAAAAGAGCAGGAGATTATTGCCTACCATGAATCAGGGCATGCCCTTGTGGCAGAATCCGTTCCCGGAGCAGACAAAGTACACAGAATCTCCATCATTCCCCGTGGTATTGCTGCGCTGGGATACACCCTTCAACTCCCCACCGAAGATCGATACTTACTCACGCGGTCTGAGTTATTGGACAGGCTCGCCGTGCTTCTCGGCGGACGGGTTGCCGAAGAAATCAAATTTAACGAGGTTTCAACGGGCGCTCAAAACGATCTGGAACGTTCAACGGACATTGCAACAAGTATGGTCAGGGAATATGGTATGAGTGAAAAAATGGGGCCCATGACCTTTCATAATGGCAAGAAAACCCAATTCATCGATTTTGGATTTCGATCAGGTCGGGAATTAAGTGAAGAGGTATCAAAAGAAATCGACACCGAGGTCAAAAAGATCGTCTTCGACACATACACACGAGTCAAAGGTATCATTCTTGAAAACCAGGACAAACTCAATACCCTTGCTAAACTCCTCCTGGAAAAGGAAGTAGTGGAAGGCGAAGAATTACGGAAGATTATGTCAGAAAAAACCCCCACTCCCCCCCAAAAGCGCTGAGGCACAAATCTAACCTGAACGAGTCGGAAGGGACTAAATCCAAGGCATGAAATTTGTGAGGTACCCCTGACAGGGTTAACCTTGTTTATATTCTTGCTAAAAATGTCAGTGCCAGGAGGTCTTCCGGTTCTCCCGTGACATCGAAACTTTTCGACTTCATCATCCGATAGACCTCTTGAAAGGAAATCATTCCACTCGCCAAACGTCTCAAGCAGCGAAGCTACATGCACAAGCCGATCATTTCGTCCAGCAATGTGTGCTGATGAACTGCTCCATCGGTACCCCTGTGGTTTCTTAACTATATTTATGTTTAGGAATTTCAAACATTCTGTTATTGCCTTACACACCACCAACCCCCTCTCGAGAGGGGAGTGTAAGAGTCCCCTCTTGGGAGGGGATGCAGGGGTTGGTCTATATAAAAAGTTGCCGAAGGCCTAATTTAACATCGTGTGCGGCTACGTACAGATGGGTTTTGTCCATTGGGAAAGAGGCAAAACGCTTTGCCATAGTCGCAGAAGAATGTCTGCAAACGACGATTTCCTCGCTGAGTAATATGATGCGGTACTTCTGGTACGACCACATGGGCAATTCTGGACATGCTCACATCGTAACTATTTCGATAACAAAGTCAATAATTAAGTATGGTGTCCCCGGAATTGCCTTCAATAATTTAATCACTAATCAATACGCGACCACGAACTTAGCGAACTTCGTCCAAAA
>JAXMAC010000035.1:0-13238 GCA_046350595.1 Candidatus Brocadiaceae bacterium
GCAAGGCGCGCCTTGCCACTACATGATCGTTTGAAATTCCTATACATTAAATTAGCCCTTCGGCGACTTTTTTCGCAATCGCACGTGGGGCGAAGCATTTGCGATAAATTGGCATACATGCGTTCATATCCAAACTGGCAAATGCTTCGCCCCTACACTATATTGTTACGAAAATTTTATTATTCCAGAGGAGACGCGTGCAGAGTCCTTCATTTCTTACAAATCCACGGTTGTCTTTCATTTGCTTTGGCGGAAAGGGCGGCGTTGGCAAGACCACCTCGGCAACGGCAACGGCGCTCTTTCTAGCATCTGAAAATCCAGGCAAAAAAGTCCTCCTTGCATCTATTGATCCCGCACACTCTCTTGCAGACTGCTTGCAGGACACCTGCAATCTTCCCAATCTGGCGTTTTGGGAAATAGACGCACAGGCGTCTTTTCGGAAATTTATTGCAAGGTATAACGCCACCCTGAAAAAAATAATAGACCGGGGCAGTTTTCTCGATAAGGAAGACATATCAACGCTCCTCTCCATCTCTTTACCCGGAATTGACGAATTCATGGGAATGATTGAACTGGCAGACATGGTGGAAAGTAATACCTACGATATTATCGTGCTCGATACCGCGCCAACCGGACATACGATCAAATTTCTGCAAATACCCCACCTGTTTAAAAAGTGGATTCATGTGCTCAACCTGATGATGCAAAAACACCGTTACCTTTCCCAGTTGTATCGAAGACGTTATCAGCCTGACGATACTGATGAGTTTATTGAAGTATTTACGCGGGGCGCAAAAAAAATTGAACATATCCTGAAGGGCGCATCATGTGAATTTGTGCCCGTTATGTTGCCAGAAGCCCTGAGCGTCAGGGAAACAAGCCGGTTTTTAACTATTTTACAAAAGCACAGGATTGCGGTAAAAAATATTATTATTAATCGTGTCTATCCGGAAAGCGATTGCTTCTTTTGCACTCAACAATACTCGATTCAGAAGAAATATATCGACGAAATGCAATCTGGCATCCATGAATATAATTATGTGCTCATGCCTTTGTACAGAAACGAAGTGCAGGGAAGAGATTCGCTCTTAAAGTTTGCGGCAGAAATGGCGGAAAATACGCCTCTGGTTCGCAAAAGGGAAAATCACACCGAAGACGTCACGGCACGTTATACGGGAGAATCAGAAAAATGGGTCATGAGGGATTCCAAAGGCCAACCACACTTTGTTTCTCCGTCATCCCCTTTCACCCAGGGAAAAGAGGAAGGGTTGCATATACATGAATTGCAAAATCACTTGCCTGTGCCAGGCCCCGCCACAAGATTCTTACTCTTTGGCGGTAAAGGAGGGGTCGGCAAAACTACCCTCGCAAGTGTGACAGCGCTGTCGTTGTCAGATATTTACCCGGAGAAACGCATCGTGCTTTTTTCGACAGACCCCGCTCACTCCCTTTCAGATTGCCTTGACTCCGGCGTTGGAGATAAGGGTCTCTTTCTTAAAAAAAACCTGTTTGTCCAGGAAATAGAGGCAGAAAAAGAGTACCAAACACTTAAACACCTTTATGCAGAGGAGATCAATGACCTGCTGTCCTCCTTTATAAAAAAGGATTCCTCGGTGAGCATTGCATTCGAGAAAGAAATCATGGAATCGTTCATCGATACAATACCGCCGGGAATTGATGAGGTCATGGCTATCAGTAAGATTATTGATTACGTTGATAAAGAAAGCTTCGATATCTTTATTCTTGATACAGCCCCAACCGGACATTTGATACGATTTCTGGAGATGCCAGAACTTGCGCTTGAGTGGTTGAAGTTTTTTTTTAACCTCTTTTTAAAATACAAGCAGAGCTTTCGTATGCCAAAAATGTCGGCATTTCTGGTAGAGCTATCGAAAAAAATAAAAAAGCTCTTAACCATGCTTCGTGACTGCGAACGGTCTCTCTTTGTTCCTATAGCCATCCCAACAGAGATGGTATACGAAGAAACCAAGGACCTGGTAGATGCGATAAGAAGGATGAAGATACCTATTCAATACGGCATTCTCAACATGGCGCATCCGGCGCACATAAAAAATGACGCTGTCACAGAGTGCCCTCTTTGTACAAACCTGGTTGCATACGAAAAAATGATGTTTGATATCTTTCGAACATTGTTTCCCCCGAAGGCTCTGTATGTTATCCAGAAACAAGAAAAAGAGATTATTGGAATAAACGCATTACAACGTTTGGGTGCGGAATTGTACGCTGCCGAACAACCGAGTGCAGCATCGTTTATGAAAGAAAGTACGGATGCCGATGATGTGGGGCAAACTTTACAACCTGTTTTATAAACTGTTTAACCTTATACGGGAACGATTTTTCCTTATTCCGGCGACCACAGAACCTCCTTCCCGGCCTTTCTCCGCTCCGGAGGAGGGCTTGGAAGGAATTGAATCTCCACAATCAGTAGCGCAGGCGCAAAAGCAACCCTCAGATATTACAGCCGGAAATGACCAGTCAATATTTGGAGAAACGGAGGAAGAGCAGGAAATTCCTCCCATCCTCGAACATCAGCATATTTCTCTGTGTGAAACACTGGACCGCGTCCTGAATACGGGCGTGGTAATTCACGGAGACATAACGATCTCGGTTGCTAATATCGACCTGATTTATATCGGGCTGAAGGCACTCATAACTTCTGTGGAAACGGCAAGAAAGATGCAGGCCGGGTCATGACGTAGCACAGAAACAACCACATGAAATAAATAAGAAAGGCATGCCATGAAACAACAAGCGATAACACAGTCAACAAACTCCGCTACCCTTGCCGATGTATTGGAACGAATCCTGGACAAGGGACTTGTCATTGCAGGCGATATAAAGATCAAGCTCGTTGACATAGAGCTCCTGACCATTCAGATACGCCTCATGATCGCATCGGTAGAAAAGGCAAAGGAGCTTGGTATGGACTGGTGGGTTACGAATAAGGATTTTAGCTCTCAATTAAACACAGGACAAGGCACAGATGAACTGGAGACGCTCAAGAAGCGTATTGAAATACTCGAATCACAACAGAAACGGTAGTGTATTACTTTGTAAAAACTTCTTTTTTTGTAAGTTTTTCACAGTCCCATGTACTTCTTATCGGGAGGTGAAGTTTGTTTATGAGGGAAAGATTGCTTCGCTCCGCTCGCAATGACCCCAGACGACTAAAGTCGTCACTACAAACGCTCGCAATGACAACGTGCTGTGTGCCATCAAAGAGCATAGTAAGTGTCATTGCGATGGTCTTTTCCGAAGTAGAGACGCAAAATCTTGCGTCTCTACAACTTTCATAAAGAAGAATTGGTTGCGGCGTAGCTGCGCTAGGAATATCGAATATTGAACATCGAATGATGAACTTTGAATAAAAAACATTCGTTATTCGACATTCTCTTGTTCGGCGTTCAATATTCTGTCTTTACAAATTAGGAGGTGTATATGCCCCGTATCGAAACTGATTCACCAGATATTTTTAGTCAGTTTATGTCAGAAAAGAAGCACCGTGTTTTACCAAATCACATTAATGTAGATCCGGCGGATGTATCCAGGGGACTGGCAAAATTAGTATTAACGGTTATTGAGTTATTACGCGAACTCCTGGAACGTCAGGCCATCAGGCGCATTGACAGCGGGACTTTAAGCCGGGAGGAAGTAAACAATCTCGGCGTTACCTTTATGAAACTCGCAGAGAAAATGGAGGAACTCAAATCCCAGTTTGGCCTAACAACGGAAGATCTTAATATTGACCTGGGGCCCCTTGGAAAAATACTTTAAATCAAAAAACATACTTTTATTTTCATCGCATTTGCAAAAACAAATTTCTGTGGTATAATTATAGTGGAATTGGGGAGCGTAATTTGGGGTTCAACGTTCCCTAAGATGTGAATAAATGTAAATTATACGTTACAGACGCATCAATTTAGTTAGTGTAAGTTTTTCTGCTCCCCAATTCCAATAGTTCTTTGAAAATATCAGTAGCGATACGAAGACCACACGTAGCAAACAAAAAAAAGTTCCATAAAGAGCGGTTGAGTCTCCAATCGCTACTGTTTATATATAGATGTGGTAAGTAGCTTATCCAAGTTTCGTAGGAGAGAGAATAGTCGATGTGAGGAATTGATATGGAGAAGGTTGATAGAATAGCCTGATACATCAAATAAGAAAGTAAGTATATTTGAATGTATCAGGCTGTTTTAGTTTATATCAAGACAATATCCTTAGAATTCATAATACGTTCACAATAGTGGCATTGAAGTTTAATGGGGTTTTTGTTAATTACATGGAGTTTTGGGGTTATCTTGTGATGGTTACTTACACAGTTAGGATTAAAGCACTTGACGATACCTTCAATAACGTCTGGTACGGCAACTTTAAATTTTTTCACCACTTCATAATCTTTAATGATGTTCACCGTTGCATTGGGGGCAATGAGTGCAATTTTATTAACCTCTTTTTGGTCAATAATCTTTCCACCGATCTTTATAATACCCTTTTTCCCCAGAAACTTGCTGGTTAAATTTATTCCGACCAGGATCATCTGCTCTTCATTCTGTATGTTAAGAATATCCGCAACCTTCAGGGTGCTTTTGCTGTCTATATGATCGATCACTGAGCCATCTTTAATTGCGGATACGTCCAATTGCTTCATACTATAGCCCCTAAAACCGCTGCGAGTATAGCCTTTCTCATGGGCAAACCATTGCGTGCCTGTTGAAAATATACGGCATAATTCGTTGTATCCAGACTCTCATCCATTTCGTCTACACGGGGAAGGGGATGTAATATTTTTAAATCTTCCTTAATCCCCATTTCTTCCAGCAGGGTTTTACTTAATCGATATATCCCGCGTACTTTTTCATATTCAACAGGGTCTGCAAAGCGTTCTTTCTGTATCCGGGTACAATAAATTACATCCAGACGCTTGCTTATACCCATGAGCGATTCGCTTTCATGGCATTTCACTTTCCGATCCCGGAGTTCATCGATACAGTCTCTCGGCATGCGTAAACTGAGGGGAGAAATAAAGAACATCTCAGCGCCGAAATATGCGAGGGCATAAGCGAGGGAATGTACCGTCCTGCCATATTTCAGATCGCCTAAAAAACCGACCGTGAGTCCTTCCAGGGTTCCCTTTGTCTTCTGAATAGTATAAAGGTCCAGAAATGTCTGCGTTGGATGTTGATTTGCGCCATCACCCGCATTAATAACCGGTATGTTGACAATATCAGATGCCAATTGCGCAGACCCTTCGAGATAATGTCTTAAGACGATGATATCGCAATACCCTTCGATAATCCTTACAGAGTCGCTCAATGATTCACCCTTTGAAGCAGAGGTGCTCCCCGATTCTGCAAAGCCAATGACCATGCCTCCCAACCGCTTCATTGCCGACTCAAAGCTTAGTCTCGTCCTTGTTGAAGGTTCAAAGAATAATGAGGCAAGCACCTTGCCTTTGAGTAAATCGGCAGAATCAGTTTGCTCCATACGCTGGGCAAGGTCAAGGATATATAATAATTCTTTTTTGTTGAAATGCCGGACTGAAATAATATCTTTTTGCCTAAAACCTGTCATGTATTCTTCGCCGAAGTTTTACGAGAATGGCCGTGGGATGATTTTGCGGAATAATCTTATCAGACCTTTTCAGGTATTACAAGCAAAATTGTTATGTACGGAAACTTCAATACAAATCGCAGCTTGAACGGTTTAAACAGTTTGAACGGCTTAAACCGTTCAAGCCGTTCAAGCCGTTTAAGCCGTTTAAGCCGTTCAAACGGAAGGAGTGTGTAAATTTTATTGACAATAAATAATTTTATTCGTTATAGTTATTTTTTCTGTAAGTCGTTTGAGCAAAAAATTTAACAAAAGATATTTTCCTGCAGGGCTTTGGAATTTTACGTTTAATTGTGCAAAAGAAAAACTATGAAAACATGTAATGTCGGTTTGGTAGGCATGGGAACGGTTGGGACAGGGGTGGCGAAGATACTCATGGAAAGAGGATCTCCCCTCTTAGAAAAGCTTGATTGTATTCCCGTGTTGAAGGGTATTGCGGATACAAATCCGGAAGTAAAAAACAGGCTGAACGTGCCGCCTGATGTCTTCTTTACAACTGATTTCCGGGCGCTTTTAAATAACCCCGATATCAAGGTTATTGTCGAACTGATTGGCGGTGTGAATCCTGCGAAGGAAATCATTATGACGGCGCTTGAAAAGGGCAAAGATGTTGTAACGGCGAACAAGATGCTCCTCGCCCTCCACGGTTCAGAACTCTTTAACAAGGCGCGGCAGCATGGCAAGAGTATCTCCTTTGAGGCAAGTGTAGGTGGGGGAATTCCTATTATTGCTGCATTGAGAGACGGTTTTATTGCAAACAGGATTGAGTCTATTTTTGGTATCGTAAATGGGACGACAAACTATATCCTGACCAAGATGACCAGGGAAAATGTAAAATACAGCGATGCCCTTGCAGAGGCTCAGAAAATGGGCTATGCAGAGAAGGATCCAACAATGGACGTAGAAGGTATCGATTCATCGCACAAGCTGGCGATTCTGGCACGCATTGGTTTTGGCGTCAATTTTGATTACAAGCATATTTATTCCGAAGGTATCAGCGCTGTTGATTTGTCTGATATCTGGTATGCGCACGAATTGGGCTACACCTTAAAACTCCTTGCAATTGCGAAAAAGTCAGATAATACGATAGAATTGCGTGTGCATCCCACCCTCCTTCCCCATGAACATCCCCTGTCATCGGTAAACGGCGTATTCAATGCCATCTGTATTCACGGGAATGCCGTCGGAGAAACCATGCTCTACGGAAGGGGCGCAGGACAAATGCCCACTGCCAGCGCTGTCGTTGCCGACCTTGTGGACGTTGCGCTGGGGCGGGCAGGCATTACCTTCAATGCCATGAAGACCTTTTCCGGGCGCGGGGAATGCGTTCCCATAGCCAACATCCAGCAGATTAAGACCCGTTATTACCTGCGCTTTTCTGTAATAGACAAACCGGGCGTGCTTTCCAGAATTTCAGGAATCCTGGGAAATTATAATATCAGCATTGCATCAGTTATCCAGCATAAGGCGCGGGAAAGCGGAAACGTTCCCCTGGTAATAATGACCCATCTTGCAGAAGAAGGCAATCTCCAGAAAGCGCTTGCAGAAATTAAACGGCTGGATGTTATAAAAGATCAGACAAGATTTTTACGCGTTGAGGAAGAGGAGATTGTATGAAATATTGTATTATTATCCCCGATGGTATGGCGGATTACCCTGTGGAAAAACTCAGTGGCAGGACGCCGGTTGAGACAGCCCGTACCCCCAATCTTGACTTTCTTGCGCAGAATGGACAGCTTGGCGTGGTTCGAACCATTCCTTCCGGTTATCCAGCCGGCAGCGATGTAGCAAATCTCACCATAGTGGGATATGACCCCAGGGAATATTATTCGGGAAGAGCGCCTTTAGAGGCCGCCAGTATTGGCATTAAGCTTCATGACGGCGACTGGGCATTCCGATGTAATCTTATCACGGCAAACGATGATATTCTTGAAGACTTTTGTGCGGGCCATATAAAAACGGACGAGGCCGATGTGCTCATCAAATTCCTGAACAAGAAACTGGGTAACGATGTCATTCAATTTTACACCGGCAAGAGTTACCGGCACATTATGGTCTACCGGGGTGCGCAGAAGATGGACGCCAAATGTTATCCGCCCCACGATATCATGGGGCAGTCAATCCAGAAGCATCTCCCCAAAGGGCATGGAAGCGAAATCATCGCCGACCTCATGCAGCGTTCGAGGGAATTTATGGCTGGTCACGATATCAATAAAGTACGTTTAGACCTCGAAGAAAATCCGGCCAATATGATCTGGCTGTGGGGGCAGGGACATCGTCCTAAAATGCCTACGTTCAGGGAGCGATTTAATCTCACGGGCGCTGTTATTACCGCTGTGGATTTGATCAAGGGTATTGGTTGTTATCTCGGATGGGATATTATCAATGTCCCCGGCGCTACGGGCTATCTTGACACCAATTACGCAAATAAGGCGCAGTATGCCATTAAGGCATTAGAAGACCACGATATGGTATTGGTGCATATTGAAGCCCCTGATGAGGCAGGACACGAGGGAAATATACATGAAAAGGTATTGGCCATTGAGCAGGTCGATAGCAAAATCATAGGACCTCTTATTGCCTCGAAAAATAAGTTTCATGACTTGCGTATTCTGGTTCTTCCCGATCATTACACCCCGATCATTAAACGGACACATACCCCGGAATCCGTTCCTTTTGCGGCTTATGGAACCGGTATCGAAAAAGGAGCAGGGCTTCCCTTTAATGAGAACAATGCCCACAACTCCGGCCTTCATATCAAGGAAGGACACCGGCTCATCGAACACCTCATTTCGGGTAATTTCCACAAGTAATGAATGCCATTATATTTGATATGGATGGCGTCCTTGTAGACTCCATGCATTATCATGCAGAATCCTGGGATGTAGTCCTGAAAACAGTTGGCATCCGTATTGACAGGAAGATCATCTATGAGCTTGAAGGCGCAAACTACCGGCAGGTGATTGATAGCGTATTCAGGCAGTTCGGACGTATTCCATCTGAAGAGGAAATACAGGAAATAGGAAAGAAGAAACTGCATATTTTCGAGGAGATAGCGCAGATAAAACCCTTTGACGGCACAAAAAAACTCCTTGAAAAGCTCAGGCAGAAATATCAGCTTGCCGTTGTTTCAGGTTCAAACAGGAGGACAGTGCGCAGCATCATTAATGGTTTTTTTCCTGACACATTTCAGATTATTATTGATGGAGAATCTATGAAGGTATGCAAGCCATCGCCGGAACCGTATCTTCTCGCCGTCCGGAGGCTGGGCGTAGCAAAGGATCAATGTCTTGTCATCGAGAATGCCCCGCTGGGCATACAATCGGCAAAGGCAGCAGGTCTGCGGTGTATCGCTATAGTTAGTTATCTTGGCAAAGAATATCTGAAAGAAGCAGATGTGGTTATAGACAGCCATCGTGAATTGGAAAAATGCATCCAGGAGGAAGAAACACGAACGGAGGCAAATAATGGTTGTGCCCACGGGTAAATTTACCATTAGGCAACTCAAGGCTTTGTCTTAACCCGACCTTCGCAATTCGAGGGTAGATAACCTGCTAAGCCAGTAAATTCAAGGGGTCATAAAAAAAGTCGGCATTACAGGCCGTTTGGGAAATTAACCCCTTAACATCAAGGGTTACAAGGAGATACATGTCCAAAAATAACAATTTTTGGAGGCGAATTGCGAAAGTCGGGTTAATGGCTTAATACTCCTGTCTGCCATACAGGCAGCCATGCGCAGGCGCAAGCTAAAAGCAGATTTTTTACAAAAAATGTTGGGTTTCGTTCCTCAACCCAATCTACGGTTGTTTTTCTTAAATATTCCAAATAACCCTATCAGGTTTCTCGTACCGTTAGTCATCATCGCCTCCTTCACGTTCTTCCCCTTCATCAACACCTTCGGCCTCTGGATTGCCATACACCTTGCCGTGAATCTTCATTTGATGACACCTCAGACAGTCTCCGTAATCATGGATTCCGTGTTCTTCATGTTCGTGCCTGATATGAGGAGTGTTATGTTCATGACAGTTTAAGCACGTGTAGCGTTGACAATCGCCGTTTTCATGGCATGTGTTACATGACACATCATGATCCCCCGTGAGCGGGAAATATTTGTCATGGTCAAACGTTGCCGGTTTCCATTTGTTTGTTGAATGGCATGTCCTGCAATCATCAGAAACAGAGACATGAATGTTATCTGCCGGCTTTTTGTGGCATTCGACACAAGCCTGCGTAGGCTCAAGGGTGTCGTGGTTAAAATGGGCGTCCTTCCAATCCTTTGTTGTATGGCAGGTTTCACAGGTTTCGGGAACTTTTTCATGCCGTTTATCTCCGGGCATCTGATGACAATTGATACAGGGTGTTTTTCCCTGAATGGTATTATGGTTAAAAGAGATAATCTTCCATCCACTTGTTGAAATATGGCAACTCTTACAATCCATGTTATACTTTGCCGGATGTGCCTTTTTATAGTCATCTTCATGGCAGGCAGCACATTCATTGAGAATATCGGACGTAAGGGTTTTATGGTCAAACGACCTGGTAATCTTGCCCGAAATGCCTTTATGTTCGGTGTGACAATCCAGACACTCTTTATTGGCATACAACACGTGCAGGTCAGACAAAGACTTATGTGAGAGCTGAGACAATCTCCCAGTTGTATGACAATCATCCGACATACACAACCTTGAGTCCGGGCCTTTGAAAGGGACATGGCATTGTTTACAGCTTTTTATGCCCTGATGATCTTTGCAAAGATCGCCAGGAGAATACAGGTGGGTAGGAAATTTTACCCCTATGCCCAGGAGAACAATGAGGACGCCAAATGTACCGGCCAATATTATAGAAAGTGGGTTTTTCATATTAAGGACTATGGTAAAGTTTTTTGAAGAATTTGAATTAGGCCTTCGGCGACTTTTTATCTGTAGAGCGACGAGGCTCGTCGCTCTGCAAACACTGATTGAAATTCCTACACATCAAGCTATTTCCAAACGCCGTCGAAATATAAGGCCGATGAAACATGAAATGTCACGACCACGGCCAGAACAAACACGATGGGAATATGAACCGTACGCCAGTGTTTCATTACCCGATGAGCGATAATAAGCGATGATATGGTATTCTCTATTTCTTCCCTTGCCAGCCCTTTTTCCTCAAGTTCCTTCTTCCATGACGTGAGTTCACTGCTTACCTTTAAATAGAGATACCTGCCTGTCAGCCCGCTTATGGCGGCCACAAACATAACGCCCGTTGTAATGAGCGGGACAAGGGCATGCCCGTGAAATCCTCCATGTATAAATATGAGGCCGGTTCCCACAATAGCCAACCATTCATGGGCGGCCAGCCATCTCTTCAATTGACCCTGTTTAAAAATACATTTTCTTTTTCTTAAAGAGTAGCCTATTGAAATCAGTATAAGGATAGAACCTGTTGTTCCAATAACATGTTTTGTTGATTCCAGGCCAGTGAGATCCAGGAGTACTTCCAGAAATAATGCGCCTGCGATCATTGCTATAATACAGAGCGTAAATGTAATAAACCGAATAAAAAGGAGCTTCATGTGAAATACTTTCTTTAATATTTTGTAAATAACGCTATTGTTTTTTTGTTTACAACTAAATACAAGAGCACCAAGAATGCCAGATGTATATTACTCGCATGGATAACTGTCGTAACGCTCTACGTTGTAATGAGTAACGGCTGTTAACCATTTTTTCGAAGAAATGATTGGCTTTATGAAACGTATAAATACGGTAAATCTTACAGAGCGCTTTTGTAAAAATTACATTTTTTAAAAAATATTTTTATTCTTAACCTTAAAGAGACCTGCTGATATTGTTGCCAAATATAGTATTACTGTGCAAAAACTTCTTTTTTTGGTAAGTTTTTCACAAGCCCATTTACTTCTTGTCAGTCGGTAAAGTTTGTTTATGAGGGAAAGATTGCTTCGCTCCGCTCGCAATGACCCCAGACGACTAAAGTCGTTACTACAAACGCCCGCAATGACAATGTGCTGTTGTACCATCAAAGTGCTTAGTAAGTGTCATTGCGAGGGTCTTCTCCGAAGCAATCTCCCCCTTTTCATAAAGAAAAATTGGTTGCGGCTTTGCTGCACTGTGGAGGAGAAGAATTCACCAAATAATTCGTTTTATATGGGCGCTTCAAAATAATATTCAATTCGATTGGCAATCGCGATTTTATGACCACATTATAAAAAATATGAACGAATTAAATCGTGTTCGTCAATATATTATCGAAAATCCGTTAAAATGGGAATTGGAGCAGAACAACCCCGAGAATTTATTCATGTAGAGACGCAATATCTTGCGTCTCTACAACATGGGGCAATATGAAACTATCCATACTACATATACAGAGGCATTTATGAAATTATCTCTTATCAAAAAAGTTACGATAGGTTTTGCCATAGCGTTGGCGCTGCTGATTTTTGTTAGCGTATTTTCATACCGGCATATAACCAAACTCTTAGATGACGTCCAATGGGTAAAATATACGCATGAGGTGATAGAAAACCTCGATGGTATGCTATCCAGCATGGAAGACATCGAGGCGGTGGAGCGTGGCTATATTATAACGGGAAAAGACCGGTACCTGGAACCATATTATAATGCAAAGAAAGTAATTAATCAAAAGGTCAACCATATCCGCACATTGACAGCAGATAACCCAAAGCAACAAAGCAGACTCGATGCCCTTCAGCCCAGGATAACAGAAAAAATTACCCATACAGATAAGGTTGTTAACTTACGGAAGAATAAAGGATTTTTTGCCGCCAGACAGTTGGTTCAGGCAGGCAAGGGAAAGCAACCTATGGATGACATCCGAAGGATGATTGGTGAAATGAAGAACGAGGAAAACATCCTGTTAAAACAGCGCTTAGACAAAGAAAAGGCAAGCACAACAATAGCGATTTACACCATAGTCTTCGGTAACACGATTGCCTTTGTCCTGATTGTTCTTGCATACCTTGTTGTTAAACGTGACATTGCAGAGCACACTGCAGGGGTGCGTTGAATCTGTCGTAAAATACCTCGACGCCGCCTTTGCCCGTATCTGGACGCTTAACGACAGGGAGAATATGCTCGCATTACAAGCCAGTGCGGGGATGTATACCCATATTGACGGTCATCACGGACGCGTGCCTGTGGGTAAGTTCAAAATTGGGCTTATTGCTCAGGAGCGCAAGCCACATTTGACCAATGCGGTTATCGGTGACCCCAGGGTGGCGCGATCAGGAATGGGCGCGGCGTGAGGGAATGGTTGCCTTTGCGGGCTATCCACTCGTTGTCGAAGATAATCTTGTGGGCGTAATAGCAATGTTCAGCAGGAAGAACTTAAAAAGGCCAAAGTGGCTGCAGATGCCGCTAGCCAGGCAAAGAGCGCATTTCTGGCTAATATGAGTCATGAAATACGCACCCCCATGAACGCCATCATCGGCATGACCGAACTAACGCTGGAGACAGAGTTGACCCAGGAACAGCGCGGTTTTTTAAACGTAGTTAAGTCATCGTCAGAAGCGCTTCTCTCTTTGATAAACGATATCCTTGATTTTTCAAAGATAGAGGCAGGACGTATGGAGATTGACACCA
>JAXMAC010000035.1:13338-28095 GCA_046350595.1 Candidatus Brocadiaceae bacterium
AACGATATCCTTGATTTTTCAAAGATAGAGGCAGGACGTATGGAGATTGACACCATCAACTTTGATCTCAGGCAGTTGGTAGAGAATGTGGCTGAAATATTAAATATGCGCGCAGCGCCGAAAGGGATTGATCTGATAAGTTACATAAATCCAGAAACACCAACACTCCTTAAAGGAGACCCCAATCGCCTGCGCCAGATTATTGTCAACCTGGTTGGAAATGCTATCAAATTCACCGATAAGGGGGAAGTAGTCATCAAGGGTGAGCAGGCAGATATTTCAAAACCACACGAAAAAACAGAACTTCATTTTATGGTTTCCGATACAGGGATAGGAATTTCAAAGGCCGACCAGGAAAAACTTTTTAAAAAATTCACTCAGGTAGACACCTCTTCTACCCGCAAGTTTGGAGGCACCGGACTTGGTTTGAGTATTTCAAAGGCGCCTGTGGAGTTAATGGACGGCTTTGAGGTAGCAAAGGTCATTAAAAATGACCCGGATTTATGCAATATTAAGATCGTGATGTTGTCCTCTGCCGGCAAAATAAACTATAAACAAATACAAGAGTATGGCATCGACGATTCGATTGCAAAACCAGTCAAACAATCCATCCTATTCGAGACCATAATGCAGGCACTGCGTATTCCTGTTAAAAAGCGGTTACAACTGCGCCTGTAGCGCCCAAAGAGGCACAGCCCGACAGAAAACACCTGAGGATATCGGTGGCAGAAGACAATATTGACAATCAGAATCTTGCAAAAACCTTCTTGCAGAAGGCTGGCTATACTGTGGGTATTGCAGAAAATGGGAAACTGGCCGTGGAAGCCGTTCGTAACCTTCATTACGATCTCATCCTCATGGACGTTCAGATGCCGGAAATGGACGGGTTTGAAGCAACGGGTGAGATCAGGCGCCGGGAAAGGGAAGAAGGTTTAGAGCGTATGCCCATCATTACCCTAACCGCACATGCAGTGGAGGGATACCGGGAAAAGTGCCTCGAAAACGGCATGGATGACTATATCACAAAGCCGATAAAAAAAATTGTGCTCCTGGAAACTATCGGCAAGTGGATAGACCCGCGGCATACCGTCCTGGTGGCAGACGACTCGGTTGACAACCGGGAGTTGATTAAAAATTACCTGAAGACGAGCATAAACATAAGGCTTTATTTTGCGTCCAATGGGCAGGAGGCATTTGATATTTGCAAAAAACGGATATTTTCTTTACTATTAATGGACACGGAGATGCCGGTCATGGATGGCTATGCCGCCGCAGCCACTATCCGCAACCTTGAGAACGGTCAGGGAATTCCCATAATTGCCATGACCGCCCGCACGGGAACAAGCGAAGTAAACAAGTGCCTGAATGCGGGTTGTACGGCGTATATTCCCAAGCCGATAAGAAAGGATACGCTGCTGGAGATCATTTATCAATATATACCTGGCGCAGCGAAACCGTAACCAATTCTCTTGTGAAAGCGGGAAGATTGCTTCGGAAAAGACCCTCGCAGCGACACGTACTATGCACTTTAAAGCCATACAGCACGTTGTCACTGCGAGCGTTTGTAGTGACGACTTCAGTCGTCATACCTGCAAATTGTCCATGGCGAGGAAGCGACTGAAGTCGCTACTACAAACAGGAAACCAGCTTAAATACAATGAAAGGAACAATTACATGAGTATCCTTATTGTTGATGATTCTCAAGACAGCTTACAGCTACTCGGCCATATCCTGAAAGATGCAGGATACAAGGACATCATCCTTGCCCAATCTCCTGCGGAGGCATTTCGCGTGTTGAGAATGGACGATCCATCATGTGCCGATGTTCCGGTTGACCTGATCCTCATGGATGTTATAATGCCGGAGACGGATGGTATTGAAGCGTGCAGGAAAATAAAGAAATGTGACAACCTGAAGGACATCCCCCTCATTATGATAACGGTAATGTCGAATATAGATACTCTACAAGCCGCCTTTGACGCCGGAGCAATAGATTACATTTCAAAACCGTATAGAAAAATCGAACTCCTTGCGCGCATACGTTCCATGTTAAAATTAAACCATGAAATAAAGTCCCACAAGGCATCCGAACAGAAGCTTCGGGAAATGGCACTGCAACTTGAGGCGTCAAACAAACTCCTGGAACATCTTTCCTACAGGGATAGCCTTACCGGCATCGCCAATCGCCGGTACTTGGAAGAATTCATCGAGCAGGAGTGGAAGCGCGCCGTGCGGGAAGTGTACCCCATCTCTTTAATCTTTGTTGATATCGACCATTTTAAGGCATTTAATGACGCCTACGGACATCCGGCGGGCGATGAATGTCTCAGGCAGATTGCACGGGCGCTTACAAATTCCATAAAGAGACCTGCCGATATTATTGCCAGATATGGCGGAGAAGAATTCATTGCTGTATTGCCGGGAACTGATGCGGCAGGGGCGTTTAGTGTGGCAGAATTAATGAAGGCGAATGTCGTTGGACTCGGCATTGAACACGCCAGTTCTCAGGTTATCAACAACGTATCGGTAAGTATCGGAGTCGCCACCGCCTTACCCGACCGTTATAACACACCAAGCAGCCTCATTGCAAATGCAGACAAGGCGCTTTATAAGGCAAAAAGCGGTGGACGCAACAGGGTGGCAATGGCAACGTAATTTGCGATTTTGGGCCATAGCATGAAGGGATGCGGCAAAGGGTATGGGTTTGATGGAATAAGCGACATCGGCCTTTCCCTCGAACAGGCCGCAAAAGAAAAGAATGCGGAGGAAATACAAAAACAGGCAGGCAAACTTTCTCAATACCTGAAAAGCATAGAATTGGTGTATGATTAACTTTTATTGCAGAGACGCAATATCTTGCGTCTCTACTGGTTTGTCTGGGCTTTCGACCTTGCCTTGAAGTGAAATTTTAAGGGAATCTCCGGGAATGGCAGCTTGCTGCGGAGTTGGTTGGCAAGATAGCGTTCGTAATCGCTGTCAAACAGTTTTGGGTCATTCACAAAAAGGATAAACGTTGGCGGGGAAACGCTTACCTGGGTGGTATAATAAATTTTAGGCGACTTAGATTTCTTGCGTGTGGGACGGTGCAGTGCCAGCGCCTCTTCCAGTGCCTTATTCAGTTCGGATGTGGACACACGGATGTTTGCCTGCTTATAGAGGTCTAAAGCAAGGTGTATCATATCAACAACGTGTTCATTATTCTTTGCGCTGATGAACGAAATTGGTGCAAAGGAAAGACCAGGCAGACAGTCATAAATATACTTATTGTACTTTTGGGTCTCAACGTTCCTCACTAAGTCAGATTTATTGATTACAATAATACATGGTTTGCATTCGGAGACGATAAAATCTCCCAGCTTCTTGTCCACCTCGGACACCTTAAGCGTGGAATCAATAAGAAAAAGCGCCACGTCAGCCCTGCGGATAGACCGTTCAGCGCGTGCCATACTATAGAATTCAATAGACCCCTCGACTTGTTTCTTTTTTCTTACCCCCGCCGTATCAATCGCCAGGAATTGCTTGCCGTCCATTTCAAACCGGACGTCCACCGAATCGCGTGTTGTGCCGGGCACTTCACTCACAATTACCCGTTGTTGTCCTGCAAGGGTGTTAATCAACGTGGATTTCCCTGCATTTCTTTTACCAACAATAGCGAGTTTCATCATAGGCCCGGCGGCATCCGCCTCTGACAGGCGTGAATCCGGCAAAAGAGAAGTAATCCTGTCCAGCAGTTCAGTCCTTCCAAACCGTTCAGTAGCAGATACCGGAAGAGGCTCGCCAAACCCCAGCTTTTTAAAAACCGATGTTTGAAATTCAAATTTTGGCGTATCCACCTTATTGGCGACAAGGATGGTCTGCTTATTGAGGCGTCTCAATTTTTCTGCAACCATACTATCCAAAGGCGTAATGCCATCGCGTACATCGACCACAAAGAGGATTACATCCGCCATGTATATCGCAATTTCTATCTGCGCCTCTATATCTGCGGTAAGACCGTCAGCATCTATTACGCCCATCCCGCCGGTATCGATTAATTCGAACAAATGATCTCCGTGATGAATTTCCGTTGAAACACGATCCCTCGTTACGCCGCTCGTGGGTTCAACAATAGAAATCCTTCGGCGAGCAAGGCAATTCAACAGGGAAGACTTTCCAACATTCGGTCTGCCAACAATGGTAACAATAGGTATGGACATTTTTTATAATTTTTGAACTTAACGCCTTCGGCGGACTTTTACTCAATACATTCCATTGTGTACTTGTTACACACTGGACATCCCACCTTTGGCATGTATCCTTTATAATATTCGTTATGAAATTTTGCCATCCCTATCCCAACGTCAACTATCGCCTCGTTTACCTCCATCTCAGTTCCACATACTGAACAGCGATAATTGTACTGCTTTGGGGGAGGACCGAACGGTTCTTCCATCTTTTTCCTCTTTCTTTGGTTCTTCCTTCTTTACCTCATATTTACCACTCATTATTTCCTTCATCTCGTCATATATCACTCCATACTTCGGATGCCATATCATCCACAAGTCCATCTCCTCTCCACAGTGCGGACACTTCAGCGGATCCTTTCCTGTCCCCTCCTGATATCTCTCCCTATAGTTCTTCCGCTCTATTATTTGTATCGCTCCCTTTACTACCTTCTTAACCTTTTTCATTGCTTCCTGGATTATTCCCTTCACTCGTTCCAATGTCTTTGTTGCCTGTATCCCGTAATACCTTATCCTCTTGAACCCCTTCGGCAGTACGTGCTGTATCATACGCCCTATAAACGTATATACATCCACTTTCTCTTCTTCCACACGCTCTGTCTTGTGTGACTTGTAGTGGTACCTCACCTTCTTTCCATCATATTCATCTATCCTTCTCACCGATATGGGTGGACTCACCACATATTTCGCCAAATACTTTGCTAAACTCCTGTAACGTCCCGGCACTTCTCCCTTCTGCACGTTTGCTACCAATCCCTTTGGGTACTTCTTATAACACTTATCCACTTCATCCTCCATCTCCTCTGTCTCTATCTCTCGCCTCATCATCTCCATCAAGTGCCACTGCCACTTCTTATGTAACATCTCATACGGCATATACTCTATCTGCACCCACTCCTTGCTTCTCTCCTCCATCCCTCCACTTGTCGCTATTATATGCAGATGCGGATTATACTGTCCATTTCTTCCATGCGTCTGTATTACTACTATATACCCCCCTTTTACCTCTTTACGGCTTGCCTCACTGTAATAATCATCCAAACATCTCACCCCACACTCCATTAACTTCCCCAACAACTTCTCACACCCTCTGTAGAATATCTTCCTTAAATCTTCCGGTACTGTCAGTACTATATGCCTATACACTACCCCCTCATGTAACATCTTGCTTACCTGACTCACCCACTCATCCACATATACCTTCCCACATCTCAAACACATCGTCCCCTTGCAACTCATTGACACCACTCTTACTCCGTCTGCACACCTTGTGCACATGTACTTTATATATCCCATCTCCTTCATTTCCACATGACAGCATCTTTCTTACCAATTCATCATAATACAGTGTATTATATTTCAGATGCCTCTGTTTAAACCCTTCCCAATGGTCTTTGAATATCTGTTTGAATACATTCCACCCTTCGGGGGTATGTTTGGCTTCCATATACTTGTTATTATACCATACTCTCTATCCTTCCGTCGTTTCAATACTTACAACTCACACCACCTGAAATACCGCTTAAATAAAATGAAAATTCCTATATAATTTAATTAAGTTTGGAGTGGGTGTAGAGACGCAAGATTTTGCATCTCTACGAAAAAAAATGCTTTAGATGTTTGATCCTGTATCTGGCAAATCACCCTCTTTGGACAAAGAAGATTTTTCGGTTACCCTGCCTGCTCCCGGATTAGTTGGCTTTTCATCAACATAAACATCGGATATGTCCGTGCTATCTATCTCTTTCCTCATCAGGAAATAGATAATCGTCTTTGCAGAAAACACATAAGTCGTAACGAAAGTCCATACCGCCAGTTTTATAAACACAATATAAACAATCAGCAAACCAGCCAGGAGTTTTAACGAACAGCAGGCGGATATGCAGACAGCCTTAGCCCCTGCTGTATCTGAATGCGGCGTGCAAAACCCCAGAGTGGCAATATTGCACTTCTGGAATATAAATAATTGCACTGTGGCAAACTTATGTCCCATCCCAATCCCCACCGTCCAAAATGCAAGCCGGGTCATGAGCCATGCCGCAAATGCAACAAGCGCCAGACAACCTATACCATACAGGGTATAGATAATACAATACAGGATGAATTGTTTGGGTCGTGAAAGAATATAACTATAAGCGCGGCTCATAGCGTCAAAGGCGTCAGATCCCTCAGCGCTAATGGTGGGAAACATAAAACATAACCCCAAAGCCCCTATCACTCCAACAAAAACCATAAGAAACCCGGAAATCATGGCGAAGGGAAACCCCACCGCAACAATGATATCACCCAAAACCGGAATCCTTCCCAGCAAACCGATTATCACATTACACAAGGCAAAGAAGAAAACTCCAACGACGGGCACGAGGGGCGACCAGAAATAAGACCAGAATTTTTTCCTGGCAAATTGCAATGCGTCAAACAATGGCACACTTTCATCCCTTGCATAGTCAAGCGCAGTAATCCGTGTAATTGCGCCGCCTACATACGCCCATATAGCAAGAAGTCCAAGGGTAATTGCCAAAAGGACAAAAAATTCCCCAAAATCCAGGGGCATTATCGATGACAGCACATTACTGACAACGACGGGTATGCCCTCTCTGGCAGAACATAAAAACAACTTAATAAACATACAGGGAGTGGTCATTATCAATTTGAGCGCCGAAAAAAACGTAACAACCACAATACACCACACTATACTTGCAAGTATTCCTGCATATCCAAGAAACACCTTTTTAGGATCAAACGCCATCTTAAAGGCTCGAAAAATATCTCGCCAATCATGTTTTATTGCTTTCGCATCATCCATGTTTCACTCCTTTTTTTCCAACCTCGTCAAAGCATCAGGACTCATTGGTTCTTCAATACGATACTTTTCATCAAGCCACGCTCCAAGATCCACGAGCTTGCACCGTTCGCCGCAAAAGGGAAAATACGGCAGGTCTTTTATCGTTTGATAAGATAGTACCTTGTTACAATTCGGGCAGTTAATTTTTGACATATTCAACATTAATTCCTAGCGCAGCTACGCCGCAACCAAATCCCCTAATCAAAGGGAAACACCCCCCCTAACTCCCCCTTAACAAAGGGGATGAAGGGGTTGTAAAAAACTTACAAAAAAAGAAGTTTTTACAGAGTAATACTATAAACGGGTTATTTCAGTTCTTATCTGGCCATCCTGTGGTTTTGTTTTTATGTCTTCCCGGCAGGCTTTGTCGCTGGTTTCGCTGGTTCGGCATCTTTTTTGGCCTTTGACTTATATTCCTCGCTTCGATAATCCGTCTGGTAAAACCCGGAACCTTTAAAAATAATTCCCCCGCCACTTCCTATTATCCGATGAACTTTTAATTTTCCACACGACGGGCACTTCTTTATCGGATTTTCGGTAATATGTTGAAACAGTTCAAATTCATGTTCACACGCATTACATTTGTAATCGTATGTCGGCATATATCCTCCTTGTTTAATTAGGCATTCGGCAACTTCTATAACAGCGTAGTGGCAAGGTGCGCCTTGCCACTACATGGTCGTTTGAAATTCCTATACATTGTATGTAGAGGCGCAAAATGTTGCGTCTCTACAATTATTGAAATTCCTAAACGTTAAACGTTATACATGAACCTATTCAAAAAAGTTCTTCATTTTTTCAAAAAATTTCTTTTGACGCGAAGAGACATTCTTTTTTTCCAGCTCGGCAAACTCGCGTAACAACTCTTCCTGTCTGGCATTTAATTTTACCGGCACTTCAACAATTACCTGTATTTTAAGGTCTCCCTTGCCATACCCATGAACATTTGGAAACCCTTCGCCCCGAATGGGAACAATCTCGTTATTTTGAGTTCCTTTCGGTATTTTTATCTGGATCACATTCCCCGTAAGGGTAGGAACATCGATAGTGCAACCAAGGGCTGCCTGTGCAAATGTAATTGGAACCTCACAAAACACATCGTCTCCCTGCCTCTTAAAGATCTGATGAGGTTTGACATGGATGTCGCAATACAAATCACCCGGCGCAGCACCGCTTTCCCCAGGTTCCCCCTGACCAGAAAGACGCAACCGTGTACCATCCTCCACACCTGCAGGGATTTGAATGGTTATTGTCGATCTCTTTGGACAGCGCCCCGAACCGCCGCATTTCCCGCATGGCGATTCTATAATCTTGCCGTTACCGCGGCACTTCGGACAGGCCGTACGGAGGGTAAAGAATCCCTGTGACTGCTGTACCTCTCCCTTGCCCCTACAATATGCACAGGTTACCGGAGAAGTACCTTCACGCGCACCAGTACCGCGACACGTCTCGCAAACTTCTTTTCGCATGAGCTCGATTTTTTTCTCAATGCCAGCGGCAACCTCCTTGAAATCAATCTCAATATCGCATTTCAGACTTGCCCCGCGACGACCACCCCTTTTCTGGCCCTTTCCCATGCCAAAAAAGTCTTCAAAGATGCTTCCCCCGCCAAAAATATCGCCGAAGGAGTCGAAGATATCCTCAAAGTTGCTGTATTCACGCGCCCCAGTGCCCTTCAAACCCTCAATTCCATACTGGTCGTAGCGCTTTTTTTTATCAGGGTCGCTGAGCACGTCATACGCCTCTGCCGCCTTTTTAAATCGCTGCTCGGCTTCTTTGTTTCCAGGATTTCTATCCGGATGGTGATCAAAGGCTATCTTACGATACGCCTTTTTTATCTCATCCGCCGATGCATTCTTACCGACGCCGAGCACCTTGTAATAATCTTCTTCCATATATCTTATTATTCTCTCTTAACTAAGTAATGATTTTACAAAGAGATACAATAACGTAAATAGCGCAAACTAAAATTATAGTATATATAACTGCACAAAATCAAGGGTGTTTTAAACAACCCTTATTTTCAAATTAGTCCTGTTAAGTCACCCTTAATAAAAAGGGATTCAGGGCATACGTGTTAAGTTAAGAAATAAAAAGCGCTGCGAGTGAATAAAATATTGATTATGTAATCCCGAAGGGATGTTATTATTATAGCATATCGTTATGCAATTATTGTTAACCCCGTAGGGGTGACATGGTATCATTATTTTCGCACTATTTCACCCCTACGGGGTTGAATATTGTGGTGTGTTTTCTATAATCATATCATCCCTTCGGGATTTTCCCGTCTGCCTGTTTTCCCTAGTGGCTCTTCACTATTCTGAGTCTTTACAAGTACTACAAATGAAATCATGCATGCTTAAACTTTAAAGCTTTCATGATTTCTTTTTTATATTAATCGCAACTTACGGCTATCATTAGTACTTATAGCAATTTATTGTTTTCTTAACTTAACACGTAAGGGATTCGGGGGGTTGTGCTTTTTCAGGGTTTTCACAACCCTCTTGCCCCCTTTTCTAAGGGGGATTTTGTGCCTGCAACATCCCGCAAACCAGCATAAAAAAATGGAAATTCCTATGCATTTAAATTACTCATACACAAAAGCAAAAAGGCTACTCATCGCAGCCTTTTTACTTTTGAATTAACAGTCGAATTTTCAAAAAAATGAGAATTAATGGATACTACCTTCGATCTCTCGCTCTTCCTCTTCTTCCTTGAATTCGGTAATCATCGTTTCTGTGGTCAAAAGGAGACCGGCCACACTTGCAGCGTTCTGCAAGGCAACCCGGGACACCTTTGCCGGGTCTACGATCCCCGCCTCAAACATATCCACATATTTCCCAGAATTGGCATCATAGCCATTACTGGTTGGCAACTCCTTTACCTCTTCAACAATGACAGAACCGTCAACGCCGGTGTTGGAAGAAATCTGACGTAACGGAGCTTCCAGCGCCTTTGCAACGATATCAACGCCAACCTTCTCATCACCCTTGATCTTCTTGCGCGCCTCTTCGAGCGCCTTTATTGCCCGGATAAATACCACGCCGCCACCCGGCACGATACCTTCTTCCACTGCCGCACGGGTTGCATGTAATGCATCTTCCACACGCGCCTTCTTCTCGTTCATTTCCGCCTCAGTCGCAGCGCCAACATGAACAACCGCCACCCCCCCCGACAGCTTGGCAAGCCGTTCGCTCAATTTTTCTTTATCATAACTCGATGTGGTCTGTTCAATCTGAGTTTTAAGCTGGGCAATTCTTGCCTGAATATCAGTCCTTTTCCCGGCGCCCTCAATAATCGTAGTATTGTCTTTATCAATAGTAACTCTCTTTGCACGACCGAGGTCTTCCACGCCGATATTTTCCAGCTTTATGCCCAGGTCCTCCGTGATCGCGCGACCTTTCGTCAAGATGGCAATATCTTCAAGCATCGCCTTCCTTCGGTCTCCAAAACCCGGAGCCTTTACCGCCGCGCAATTCAGCACGCCACGGAGCTTATTTACCACCAGGGTTGCCAGCGCCTCGCCTTCTATATCCTCTGAAATAATCAGCAAGGGCTTGCCGCTCCCGGCAATCTTTTCCAACAAAGGAACGAGTTCCTTTACGCTGGATATCTTCTTCTCGTGAATCAATATATAGGCATCTTCGAGGACAACCTCCATATTCTGCGCATCGGTAATGAAGTACGGAGAGAGATACCCTTTGTCAAACTGCATGCCCTCAACAACAGTCAACGTTGTTTCAATCCCCTTGGCCTCTTCCACGGTAATCACCCCATCCTTACCAACCTTCTCCATAGCATCGGCCAGGAGATTTCCGATCGAACTATCGTTGTTGGCAGAGATCGTTCCTACCTGCGCAATTTCGGCTCGTCCCTTCACCGGTTTACTCAACTTTTTGATTTCATTAACCACCGATTCAACGGCCTTGTCAATACCTCTCTTAACAGACATTGGGTTTGCACCAGCCACGACGTTCTTTAATCCCTCGTCAAAGATTGCCTCCGCAAAGATAGTTGCCGTAGTAGTGCCGTCTCCGGCAACATCGCTTGTTTTTGATGCAACCTCACAAACCATCTTTGCTCCCATATTTTCAAAGGGATTTTTTAATTCAACTTCCTTTGCCACCGTCACGCCGTCTTTTGTAACTGATGGGGAACCAAATCCTTTTTCCAGAATCACGTTCCTTCCCGTAGGACCCATTGTTACACGAACAGCATCTGCGAGCTGCCGAATCCCTTTTTGGAGCAACTTTCTGGCATCTTCTTCATAAATTAACTGCTTTGCAGCCATTGTATAACCTCCAAAATTTTTTATCGTTCATAAATTTTTGTAAATCTTTAAAATTCCTTATTACTCAATCTTTGCCAAAATGTCGCTTTCCCGCATAATAAGAAACTCTTTGCCGTCGACAGAAACCTCGGTTCCTGCATATTTCCCGTACAATACCTTGTCTCCCTTCTTTACCAGAAGTTCCGCCCTTTTGCCGCTCTCCAGCATCTTTCCTTCGCCAACGGCAACAACCTTTCCCTTCATGGGTTTTTCCTTTGCTGTATCCGGTAAAACAATTCCGCCCGGAGATTTTTCTTCCGCTTCCACAGGTTCAATAACTACTCTATCATCTAATGGTCTAATGTTTGCCATAGTATTTCCTTACCTCCTTATATGAAAAATAAATAATGAAAATCTTTCAGGAGAGATGAAAAATCCTGTGTCTCTCCTTTTCGTTCTAATTTTGTAAAATAGAGTTATCCACAAACGTAACTTAAGGCCTTGGCCTGATACTCCTGTGCAGACTCAAACCTAAAGGCTTGGGCTAAGTACGGCCATCCCGAATCCGCTGCAACGCAACCAACACATGCAACCGTCACGCAATTACATTCCCATTCCACCCATGCCGCCCATTCCACCCATTCCACCCATTCCACCCATACCGCCCATACCCCCCATACCGCCACCCATACCACCGGGCATCTTTTCACCTTCTTTACTGGGGACATCGGTGATAATACAGTCGGTTGTCAGAAGGATGCCAGCAATACTTACGGCATTTTGCAATGCGCTCCTCGCCACCTTTGTGGGATCAATAACACCCGCTTCCATCAAATTGCAGTATGTCTCTTTTTCTGCATCATAACCAAACGCCTTATCTTTGGATTCCATGATCTTTTTCACAACCACAGTACCCTCCAGTCCGGCGTTTTTAAATATCTGTTTTGCAGGCGCAGACAATGCCTTTCTTACGATATCAACACCCATAGCCTCATCGCCTTTCAGCTTGATGGTATCCAGCGCCTCAGCAGCCCGTAAAAGCGCAACGCCGCCACCCGGCAATATGCCTTCTTCTATAGCCGCCCTGGTAGCATGCAGGGCATCTTCCACGCGCGCCTTCTTTTCCTTCATTTCACTCTCCGTGGCCGCGCCTACAAATATCTGGGCAACCCCACCTGCAAGCTTCGCAAGACGCTCCTGCAATTTTTCTCTATCATAATCCGACGTCGTTATTTCGATCTCCCTACGAATCTGCTTAATACGACCCTGAATAGCATCGGAACTCCCCGCACCCTGAACAAGGGTTGTATTATCCGCATTAATCGTAACCTTCTTTGCGCGTCCTAAATCACGAATATCGATATTTTCCAACTGGATTCCCAGGTCTTTAAATATTGGCTTACCCTCAGTGAGAACGGCGATATCATCGAGCATCGCCTTCCTGCGATCTCCATACCCCGGGCTTTTAACTGCAGCGCAACTGATTGTTCCACGGAGTTTATTTACAACCAGGGTAGCCAACGCCTCACCCTCCACATCTTCAGCAACGATCAACAAGGACTTGCCCGTCTTTGCAATCTTTTCCAGGAGTGGAACCAGCCCTTTAACCGTAGATATTTTATCCTCATAAATTAATATATAGGGGTCTTTAAACTCAACTTCCAGGGTATCGGGATTGGTAACAAAATGAGGAGAGAGATACCCGCGGTCAAACTGCATACCTTCTACCACATCAACGCTGGTTTCAAGCCCCTTTCCTTCCTCAACGGTGATAACGCCATCCTTTCCCACCTTGTCCATTGCATCGGCAATCATCTTTCCTATCTCAGCGTCATTATTTGCTGCGATTGAACCAATACTTGCTATTTCAGCCTGGTTCTTGATCTTTTTGCTCATCTCTTTTAATTTGTCGACCACCTTATCCAGCGCCTTACGCATACCTCTGTTCAGCGCCATCGGATCTGCCCCCGATGTTACACACTTGAGTCCCTCCAAAAAGATCGACTCGGTAAGAACCGTTGCCGTTGTTGTTCCGTCACCTGCAATATCACTGGTCTTAGATGCCGCTTCCCGTACCAGTCTTGCGCCTGTATTTTCATAAGGGTTCTTGAGTTCTATCTCCTCGGCAACCGAAACGCCATCCTTGGTTACCGTGGGACTTCCGTATCCCTTATCTAACACTGCGTTCCTCCCCCTCGGTCCAAGGGTAACCTTCACTGCCCTGGCAAGTTTTGAAACGCCTCGGGCAATAGCCGATCTTGCATCTTCATCAAAGGCTAGTTGCTTCGCCATTGAATACCTCCTTTCAATAACCTCATTAATTTAAGATACCAAAATTAAATTTCAAAAAGTATATAAGAATGTAGTAATTAGCAAACCAAATACCGCAAAAGAGCGCTAAATATTAAAACAACATAACATTTTTAAATTAGCCATGTTATACGTATTCATAATCTTTACTATATATGAAACACAGCCAAAAACATGCCATTGTGACAGGAGAAAAATTCCAGCATATACAACACCTGCCAGTATGGCAGAAGTTGGCTTTTTTGTAAAAAGGGAGAAAAGTCCATCCTTCTAATTAATATTGACTTTTCAATGGCTTATGACATATATTTGAAAACCATGAATACTTTAGACCATTTGACCCCTGAAGAAATTATGCAGGGATTAAAAACAAAGACTATCGGAAGCGCCGTGGTTGTCTACAAACGGATAGCCTCGACGATGGCTATGGCCCGGAAACTCGCTCGCATGGGGGCTAAGAATGGCACGGTCGTTTTTGCCGAAGAACAAACGCAGGGCAAGGGACGTTCTGGACATTCCTGGTCTTGCCCCCCCTATACCGGAATCCTTTGTACTATTGTATTAAAACACACCATACAACCAGACCATTTATGTTTGTTAACGGGAACAACAGCAGTTTCCGTAACGGAAACTATTCACGACACCCTGCGACTCCCCGCCGAGATTAAATGGCCCAATGATATCCTGATCAATGGAAAAAAGGTCGGAGGAATTCTGGTTGAATTAGAAAAGTCACCCAAAAAACAATTCTATTTTTTTATTGGAATCGGCATTAATGTCAATACGCCGGAAAATGAATTACCGAAACAAACACGCATCCCGGCAACTTCTCTGGCCATCGAAAACAATGGGCCCGTGGATCGTACCATGTTTGCAAAGGCATTACTCCAGGATATTGACAAGTGGTATTCAATCTTAAAAGATGAACACTTCCGGTACATAACGGAACGGTGGAAGGAACGCTGCATTACCGTAGGTGAGACGTTAACCATTACCGACGGTGGGCAGGAATATACAGGCGTGGTAATCGATATCTCAAATAACGGCGGGTTGATGGTGCGGCTCGACAGTGGCCAGATAAAAATATTCCGGGGCGAACATGCTACCAT
>JAXMAC010000036.1:0-27145 GCA_046350595.1 Candidatus Brocadiaceae bacterium
TCGTAGGTTGGGTTGAGGCACGAAACCCAACGTTTCCATAAACGCATCGAATGGACGGCGTTGGGTTTCGCTTTACTCAACCCAACCTACCCAACTTAGGATGTTATTTCCCCTTTGTCAGGGGATTTGGTTGCAGCTTTGCTGCGCTATGAATACAATATTTAATATTATAATAAAAAAATCGTTAAAAAAAAACTAAAAAAGGTGTATATAAAGGAGTATAAAACGGTACATGAAGAAGCGTCGGACTTGAGGAATTGCCTGGAATTTTATAACAATGAGGGGTTGCATAAGCCGTTCATCGGGAGAAGCCGGCAGTAATATATTTCCAATAAAAGTATGGGAAGAGAGACAAGGATGCCGGAATGATAATACAACGAAAGAGTAAACTGATTCGAATATCTTTGGTGGATTCTCACCCGTTTAATCCACCATACTTTTCTATATCCTTACCCCAACCTTCTTAAATTCCTTCTCGCTATAGAGGACGACATAATCGTTAAGACCGGTCTTTTGCTTAATAGCCTGGATTACGGCCTCGCATTCGGGGTCGGTATAACCGTGGATCATGGTGAAGACGTTGTATTCCCAATCGGGATAGATGGGGCGTTCGTAGCAGTGGGTCACTTCTTCAAAACCGGCCATAATTTTGCATACCTCGTCAACCCGTTCCTTTGGCACCTTCCATACACACATGGCATTGGCATTAATACCGATCTTTCTATGTGCAATAGAAGCTGCCAGCCTTCTGATTTTTCCGGATTCCAGGAGTTTTTTAAGTCTCTGCATTACTTCTTCCTCTGACATGCCTAACGCAAGACCAATATCTTTGTATGGGGTTTTGGTGATTGGCAATCCTTCCTGGATATGCTTGATAAGCTTAACGTCTATGTCTTCTTTTTTGTCTATCATAGTTCTTCAAATAAAAATTAATAAATTTTAAACCGAACGCCAATCTTAAATTTCTTTGTCGTAGGTAAACTACGCACCGTTAACCCTGTCTTATCCTCAATTTCTTTTAACGTCTTGTGGAGTTCTTCGTCATCCTTTGCAGACATGGTGAACCATATATTGTACGGAATATCTTTGTTTTTGCCTTTGCGAAGGTAGTTGTGAGAAACGCCGCTATATTCATTGATGATAGCGCTCACCTCGTCTATGCGTTCTTCCGGCACCTTCATGGCAGCCAGCGTTGCTTCCCTTCCCATAGCCTGGGTATTAATAATCGGCGCAAGCCGCCGGACATACCCCTTTTCAATCATAAATTTGATACGTTCAATAATCGTATTTTCTTCTATCTGCAACTCTTTACTCAATTCCAAAAATGGCCTTGATACAAGGGGCAGGTTTGATTGTAAACGGTGAAGTATCTTTCTATCGGTATCGCTGAGTATCATATTCTTCTCTTAATTTCCTCAATTCCATGGTGTTCTATAAGTGTGCGGAAGCGGTGTTCTGTTTTGCTCGAAAGGATGATGTCCACACAAACTTCCAATGCCTTCAAAGTTGTGGATTCATCTGCCTTTGGGAGTATATCTTCGGCAAATTTAGGATGTCTTCCGACC
Organism: Candidatus Brocadiaceae bacterium; assembly: GCA_046350595.1. Taxonomy (GTDB): domain Bacteria; phylum Planctomycetota; class Brocadiia; order Brocadiales; family Brocadiaceae; genus JAHFOW01. The sequence goes on from JAXMAC010000036.1 coordinate 1,566, forward strand.
TTTCCGCCAATCATGACACGGTACTTTTTTTCCTGTGCCTTTATGGAGCCTGTCGGACACACCCTTGCGCAGAGACCACAATGGACACATTTCTCCATATCAATGGTTACCTGAGAGTCCTTTACGGTAATCGCATCTTCCCGGCATGTTTCCACACATTTCATGCATCCGATGCATGCGGACTCAGTATCAACATAAACGGGTTCTACCGCATGAACACCAAAATCCTTAATCTGCGGCATAGAGCAGCTATTCGGACATCCCGACACGGCAAGTTTCATGGTATGGTGTGGGAGTATTTGTCCTTCGACCTTGTTAATCAATCTTTCGGTAAAATGCAATTCCTCTAATCTCTTTTGCAGTTTGTCCCCCAGTATCTTCGAATCGGTAATGAGGAATGGGCAGTTGACCTCCGCGCCGCGACAGGTTTTTACCTGATAGAGCGCCGGGTTTCCGTCTTTATCAAAATACTTGGGATACTTTCTGAGTATGGAAAGTTTTTCATTGTCAGGAGATGGCTTTGCCTTTGCCGGGCTTTCTTTTACGGGGGATCTGCCCATAAAGTCTTCCCTTGCAGCAATCACTTCCTCTTCCGTCACTACGTTCTTTCCGCTTTTACGGGCGAGTGTCTCGATCTTTTCCTTGACACTCTTCTGGATAAAAGGAGGCACCTTTTCCAGCAGCAACGTCGCAGATTTATCCCAATCCAATTACCTTCTCCTTAAAACAAAATTGCCACAATATATATTGCGGCAAATTTTTCTTGCAAACAATACTGGTTCGGCCTCAGTTTCAAAATTATGGGGTTAATTATATTGAAAAAAGGTTGAATGTCAAATTCAAATTTCATCGCTATTTTTGCGGGCCACACCCAAACATTTTACGTCTTGACATTTATCTGTGCGTCACTTATCATCTTTGGAATATTTAATGCTTTTTCATCTTCTGCAGATTACATGGACAATATAGAGGAATGACGACTGAAGTCGTCACTACAAACTTGGCATCCAGATCACATTGCATCAGGAGGCATCGGGAAAACACCTGAATGGAAAATCTTAAATTTACCAACATATCTTCGCACATACAAAAAATTGCAGAACCCTTCTTTTTAGATATCCTTTTGCATCATAAAGACGACGTCATTTCCCTGTATATTATTGGTAGCGCAGTAACCCGGGACTTTCATCCGGCACATTCTGACATTAATACCCTTATTATTGTTAAAGACGTTCAAATTCCGTTCATAGATTTTCTTGCAACTCTGGGTAAGCGCTATGGAAAAAGAAAATTGCGCGCCCCGCTTATTATGACCTGCAATTACATCAACCGTTCCTTAGAAGTATTTCCCCTGGAATTTTTGGAGATGAAACAAATCCATCAACTGGTCTATGGGGAAAATGTCCTTAAAGATATCAAGATTGAAAAGGCGGATGTAAGAATTCAATGCGAGCGGGAGCTTAAGGGAAAAATACAGCATCTCTGCCAGGGTTATATAAAGTCGATGGGCAACAGGACTCTCCTGACAAATCTCCTGATCAACTCCATTTCCGGATATTTTCCTATTTATCGAGGAATCCTTTTCCTCTATGACCAGAAAATCCCGCGCGAAAGACTGGACGTTATTTACGCAATGCAGGAATGTTGCAATGTAGACCTGAATATATTTGCAAAATTACTTGAATTAAGAACAAAAAATGTCTATCCATCCCGCGAGACACTCAATGAAATATTTCAGGACCTGTACCGCGTGTTAAACACTATTACGAAAAAGGTTGATGAATATGAAATTAACCATACATAAGAAATACACCCTCTGTTCCTTTGCATTTCTCTTGTTTTTCCTGTGTCTTTGCGCAATCACCTTAGCGCAGGAACTGCCTGTTCCCCAAAAATATGTGGAAGACAAGGCCAATATTATGAGCGACCCTGCTAAGCAGAAGCTTAATGGATACCTTCAGGAACTGGAACAGAAGACAGGCGCACAAATGATCGTCCTTACGATTAGCACGACAGGCGATATTCCTATAGAGACCTATGCCATAGAACTGGCAACAAAGTGGAAGCTCGGTCAAAAAGGGAAGGACAACGGCGCCCTCATCGTTGTTGCAAAGGATGACCATGCATACAGGATTGAGGTGGGGTATGGTCTTGAAGGAATATTGCCTGATAGTTTTTGCGGAACAATCGGGAGGACATACTTTGTTCCTTATTTCCAGAAGGGCAAGTTTGGCGAGGGTATTTTCAATGGCGTCTCCGTTATGGTTTACAAAATTGCAGAGGCAAACGGCGTAAAGATAACCGGTATGCCCAGTATCTATGCATTGAATAAAAAGGCGTCCAGAAAGACGAATCCATTCCTTTCACTCCTTCTTCTGCTGGTTATATTACCCATAATCATTCACACTTTATTCAACAGGAGACGCTCTTCGGGATACTGGTGGGGCGGCCCACCCATTATTTTTGGCGGGCCAAGGGGATTTGGTTCGGGTGGCTCTGGCGGATTCGGCGGTTTTGGCAGCTTTGGTGGCGGGGGCGGTGGTTCTTTCGGAGGTGGAGGCGCTTCGGGGAGATGGTAAGGCAATGATGGAAGAGTTAAAGAGTTAGAGAGTTCTGGAGTTGTAAGATAGCGAATACAAAGTTCCCATTTAGAGGGGATTTCGGGGTTGGTTTTTGAGATGTGCGTGTGCAAGTTTTACTTCCGGTTATGGATTCAAGCTCAAACCTGGATGTTTGAGTTGCTTTTGTTAAATAAATTCGGGTGGCGTAATTATGAAAAAGATAGTAATCCTTATTGCACTTCTTGTATTTTTCGGCATTATCTTTGGCTCCTGGTATGTCAAGGGATACAACAAGGTGGTCGCATTAAACGAAAACGTGAAAAATGGGTGGTCTCAGGTCGATATACAACTCAAGAGGCGATACGATCTTATTCCCAATCTTGTAGAAACCGTAAAAGGTTATGCAACTCATGAGAAGGAAGTTTTTGAAAAATTAGCAGAGGCCAGAAAAGGGTACTTTACCGCTACAACCGTTGAAGATAAGGCAAAGGCGGCTACACAAATTGAAGGTTTTCTGTCACGATTGCTCATGTTCCGTGAGACGTATCCTGAATTGAAGGCGAATGAATCGTTCCTCAAGTTACAGGATACCCTGGAAGGCACGGAAAACCGTATTTCTGTGGAACGTAAGCGCTATAATGACGCTGTGAGAGAACTGAACGCCTATATCAAAAGCTTCTATGGACGATTCTTTGCCTCACGTGTTGGCGTGACCGAAGGAAAGTACTTTGAAGTGGCAGAAGCAGAAAAGGAAGCGCAGAAGGTGAAATTTTAACGTTGTAGTGGCAAGGCTCGCCTTGCCACTACGCGGTTGTAAAAAGTCGCCGTAATGCCCAATTTAAAATATTTGCATATTATAAGATGGTTTGTTATTATTTTTTTAACCTGTCAAAATGCATTCCAATTATTCAATAATGAGTTTTACGAGGTAGAAAACATATGGCTAAAAAGGCCAGCGCTGACAAAGCAAATTGTTCTTTTTGTGGACGTGGTCACAAGGCGGTAGGCCGCTTAATTCAGGGCGGAGAAAATATTTTTATTTGTAATGAATGTGTAGAGGCCTGTCACATGCTGCTCAAAAAAGAGCAGCCTCAGCCGGTCATAACCAAGCCACTGTCAAAAATACCCACTCCAGCACAAATTACAGAAAAATTAAATGAGTATATTATTGGTCAGGAAAAGGCAAAGAAGACGCTTTCCGTTGCAGTATACAACCACTATAAGCGTTTGCTCTCAAATACGGTTAAGGGTGACGTAGAACTAGAGAAAAGCAATATCCTGCTCATCGGTCCTACCGGTTCAGGGAAGACGCTCCTCGCCCGCACCCTTGCCAGAATACTCGACGTCCCCTTTGCCATTGCGGACGCTACAACGCTTACTGAGGCTGGATACGTAGGCGAGGACGTAGAAAACGTACTCCTGGCCTTATTGAGGAATGCGGATTTCAATATCCAGCGCGCGCAGCAGGGGATTATTTATATTGACGAAATCGACAAGATCGCCCGAAAGAGTACGAATCCATCCATCACCAGGGATGTCTCGGGAGAAGGCGTTCAACAGGCGTTACTTAAAATGCTTGAGGGCACTATATCGAATATACCTCCACAAGGCGGAAGAAAGCATCCCGAACAGCAATATATTCAAATGGACACCACGAACGTCCTCTTTATCTGCGGCGGGACATTTACCGGCATAGATGAGATCATCAGGAGAAGGCTTGGAAAGACCAACATTGGTTTTGACGTCAAAGGCGTCGATGACAGAAAACAAGAGGAAACCCTCAGTACTATTCTGGGTAAAATTGAGGTCGAAGATATTATTGATTTCGGCATGATCGTGGAATTTGTAGGTCGATTACCCATTCTTGCCCCTTTGATGCCTCTGACACAGGAAGATATGATCAAGGTCATGACCGAGCCAAAGAATGCGCTGGTCAAACAGTATCAAAAATTCTTTGAAATGGAAAATACCAAACTGGAGTTTTCCCATGAGGCGCTGATGGAGATAAGCAAGAGGGCATTTGAAAAGAAAACAGGAGCGCGGGCTTTACGGGCTATATTTGAGGGCTTTATGCTTGACGCCATGTACCACTTACCGACTCAAAAAGGAGAGTCTTCGTTTTTAGTCACGCCCGACGTTGTCCGCGGTGAAGTCCCTCTCTTAGCGCAGAAATACAGGAAGACCGCATAAGAAAAATGACTTGAAGAGACGCATGATTTTGCGTCTCTTCAAGTGTATACACGGCCAAAAATCCTTCACGGCAAACTCTTTCAGCATAAACTTCCACGGTAGCTCAAAGCTCATAAACTCTCAATCCGTGTATTCGGCGTGTTTACTCTGCGTGTATTATTTGCAGTCACATTGAATAAGACCGTCTATACGCAAATCCCAATTTGTCCAGTATTCCTTTTTACATACATCCGTCACCGTAGTTGGGGGGGTTAGGTAACTTGCATAGGTCGCAGTAAGTTGGCACAAATAATAAGGGTCATCTGCTTTAACAAACTTACCCACCAACAGCCCTTCATCGTGCGGCCATTTACATGATTCTCCGGTTAGAATATGCGTTTCAAAACCATTCGTCCCCTTCATGGAACCTCTTACAATAACAGACCCTGCAGGATTTTTAATATAAAAAGTTCCCGAGTGCGTGCCAACAGGTTTTTGACATGGTCCAACATGTCTGATATGGTATATGAGATCAAAATATATCACACTACCATTGGGAATTGCATTTTGTAGAGCGGATTCATCGTATACCGTCTCTTTACTATTTATCTTATCCTTCCATTGCATACGAATGATGCAGTCGTCACAACCGCCGAAACTTGATGAACAATCCCTATTAGAAAAACAATACGGCGCTTGGAGACGGACACGTTTTTCAAGCACAATTGATTTCTTACACTTTTCCGTATCAGGTATCGGACACAGGGCATGTGCGAAACTGGTACATACCATGCTCAACAAAAAAATAAAACCGCTTATATACAATCCAAACCTTTTCATTTTAATCCCTCCTTTAAGTGGGCTACTCATAATAAGCTGAACAATGCCTTGTTTCTTGTGGGCAAAACAGCTAAAAATCGAATGAATAAATGTTCAACTTATTTTGAATAGACTCCCAATCATATTTGTTCAACTAAAAAATAACACTATGACAAGTCATGTATTTCTTTTAGTCACCCCCCTTCTTTTTTAAAAAAGATTCGTGTACTTTTGTATAGGAATTTCAATACAAATCGTAGTGCTGACGGTTTATTCCTCTAACAGTTTGCACAGACCAAGCGGTTTAAACGGATTAAACCGTTTAAAAGGTTTATTGCCGACCACAAGATGTCTGCGCTACAATAAAAAGTCGCCATAGGTTATGGGAGCATAATAGTGATTGATTTATTATATCCAGACCAGTGAATGTACTGGTATCCGTCAATCGCTCTGTCCCATACGGAAAGATGAAAGGTGTGGGCGCATCTCCTTTCAACTACATGCCATGGCGCCGGCGGCACCACCGTACTGGTTATACCAAACCACTGACGAGAAGGCACCGGCGTATAAATATCAGAGTCAATCCCCGATGATTGATTATCACCCCAGTACGCAGCAAGTCCCCAACTCTGCAAATGTCCTTCATTATCGTATGCCGTAATACGAAAACTAAATGTATCACTTCCGCTATCAACGATAGCGCAGGCGCCCACTATTTCTCCATCATGGATAATCTCTTCAATTGCTGCAACGGGCCATCCATTGTCAATCTTCACACCAACACTATAAGGCACACCGACGACACTCTTACTGAGATTGTATAATCTTACGGTAATTGTATGAGAACCGTTACTCAGTCCGAGGGTATTCAGCCTGTATCCTAGCCAGTGATTATACCATATATCGGCCGGATTGCGTACCGTATAATAGCCATTCACGTCCGGATTCATTGTTTCCAGAACAAATCTGTTAACACTCCACCGATAATCACTCCAGCTTTGATATTGCACCACCCCATCAACAAATATTCTGTAGTACCTCGCATTTAAGGGATTGTTATAAGCACGGTCATGATTTATCATGAGAGACAACGTACCGCCAAAAGGGGCATCCTTTACCTGGAAAAAATATCCTGGATCACCCGTGGTGTCGGCATACCCACTAAAAATACGATCTACAGGCACATGTCCAATACCCAAAAATATTGGGCCGGACGAGTCGAATTCGGAAAGGTTTACCTCGTTTACTATTGTGTGGTTACAGACCAATAAACGGGATTCTGACAAAACGGTCACACTTCTCGTATTTATATTAGGCAGCCCTGTGACTACAGGGTGTACGCTTGCCGGAATTTCTGTAAGGTTAATCAAAGATACACGTCCAGCTCCTGATTCTGCAACGTATATCGCACTTTCTCCCGAATCTGCCCAGGCCAAATAATATGGGTTGTACAAACCCGTAGCCACGACCTCGTAACTATTTGTATTCAGATCAAGCCTTTTTACCTTACCTTCCACCCCTCCCAATTCAGTATAATATGCAAAGTGTAAGTCCTTGGTCAAAAGGAGGCCAAATGGACTTTTTTGAAAGTCTTCCAGTAACTTTACTTTATCTCCCGTAGTAAGACTAACCCGCCACAATGCTCCGCCGCTATCATTTTGAATGACATAGGCATATCCATGCGCCTCATCCAGGGCAAGTTGTCCCATTAAATGTTTGACGCCGCCACCCCCTATGTTTGAACTAACAACCGTTGCATTTATACGGTTGGCATTGGCAAGATTTACACGGACCAAAGTCCCTCCACCGCCATTTTCGACAATGTACGCGTATTTTCCACCAACACTTATCTTAATATCAACCGGCTCGGTGTATCCCGTACCAATTACAACGTGAGTACGGTTATTCATATTGATGCGATGAATCTTCCCGGCATACCGCTCCACAAAGAATGCCCGATTACTACTGATACTATAGTCCGAACCATAAGCGCCGTTAAGACCATCCACAAGGGTGGTTATTTCTCCTGCGTGAATTGTTTTATTAACCGACAGGGCCATGAAAATGACGAAAAAAGCAAAACCCAGTTTTTTTCTCAGGAAATACATGGTTGTTCCTCCTTTTCTGAAAGGAATTGGAATGCGGATAAAATATTACCCAGATTTGATTACACAGATATGAACTACACTTTTTTATTTTAACAACTTTACCACCTGAATCAATAAATTTTATTTTAGAGTATAAAATAGAGCATCAACATTATTAATGCAGCAGCAAGAAAATAGGGAGAAACATCAATGATCGTACTTTTCTTCTTAATCCCTATAATATGCTTGTTTTTTTCAACCACCTGTTCAAAGATGCGTTTGAGTTCATCCCCTGTCGCATCATGCTGGTAGGAGCCGCCCACCATATCTGAAATCTCTTTCAGAAATTCTGGGTTCGGTTTGGTGTAAATAATTTCCCCGTCCTCGGTAAGTTCATAACCGGTTACCACGCCTTCCTTGTTTCTCTTTGGGATGGGGGATGGTGTTTGGGGATTTCCAATACCTACCACATAAATAGCAATGTCCTTCCTTTCCAACAGGAGTTTCACGGCCTCTGCCGCCTGACTCCGGGTAATGATCTGTTCCTCGCCATCGGTAAGGAGGATGATTACTTTCTTTGCATATTCTTTACTAAAAGTATCCATCGCAAGGATCAACGCATTGCCAATATTTGTACCGTAAGGCACAAAACGGACATAATTTTCATTGATCATATTCAGGATACGCAGAAACACCTTTTCATAGTCGTTCGTGGGATAGGGTAACAATGAAAACGCCCGTGCTGCAAACACCACCAGCCCGACCCGGTCACCTTCTAATCCCTGGACGAGGTTGGCAATTTCCATCTTCGCACGTTGCAACCGGTTTGGTTTTATATCTTCTGCAAGCATACTGATCGAGACATCGAGGACAAAGATAATTTCCAACCCCTCTTTTTCATAATGATCCCTGGTTGTTTGCCACTTCGGCTGCAAGACCGTAAGGCCTAACATACAACAGCTAGCGCTGATACCCACGCCTTTCAGCAGATTCCGGTGTATTTTAGGAATCTTACTGAATCTGTTTATTAATGCCTTCTGGCCAAACGCCCTCAGCCATGCCGATTTTCTCTGGTAAAGATATACATATAAGAGAAAGACGAGCCCTGAGATGACGTAGACAATAATCTGATATTTTTCGTAATTAAAAAACAACATGTTGAGAATTAATAGTTATTTAGCCAACTGAAGTATGCCAGACTTTCAAGGCTAAAGAGCTTGTACAAAAAGTCTGGCCATTACTGTCATTGCGAGCGACAGCGAAGCAATCTTCCTCTCAAAATCCATAAAAACGTGAAAAGAGGAGATTGCTTCATTCGTTCCTTCTTCACAATGACATGACCGTAAATCCAAAATATTATTTACCACCTGATTTTTTGTTCCCCGCTATATTTATACTTTGTACCCCACGGGAGCAGTTTTAATGCCTCGATTCTGTCTTCGCGTTCCTGTTGTTCGGGGCTAAACATGGTATTAAATTGCTGCTCTCCCAGTCTCATCCTTTCGAGGTTTTTCTTTGCCTGAAAATCATTGGCGTCAATCTTCAGTACCTCGGCGTATTGGAGCGCTGCAGTAGAAAAATCCATGTCTGTTGCAATGATATTTGCATTGTTATAAATGGCTTGCGCCTTTAATACCGGGTCGCTTGTTTCCATGGCCTTTCGATATTCAGCGCCCGCCTTTTTTTTATCCTCCAACAAGGTATAGATCACCCCTTTGTTATAGGCAACCAAGGGATCTCCGCTCCTTAATTTTTCCATTACACGATAGGTGGCAGAATTTTGCAATTCCTGGATAGAGGCCAGGGCGTCCCTGTATTTTCCCATTTTAAGCTGCCCTTCCAGTCTGGCTATTGTCTGCGATTTCACTGAGTATCCGTAGCCGTAAAATATCAGAAAGCAGGCAATGAAGAAAAGAAATAGTTTTATGAATTTTTTTGCTAACATAAATTTTCTCCCTGTTTTTAAATTATTTTATGATTGTTGAATCAGCGCATACAAACAGCCTGTAACTCAACCGGAAGGTTTGAGTTACCTTAACCACCTCTCCGCGTTCCGATTTGAGATTAAAATGAAAATTGTAAAGCCCAAGTTTTTCATTGTTTTGCTCTATCCTGTCTATTTCACGGGATACGTATCCAGACATTTTCGATAAAAATGGCAACAAAAAGCAAGAAAATGCTTGCGAATGCAGGATAAACATAAAGGTCTCTCTTCTTTGTAACTGTCTCTATAACAAGCGTGTCTTTTTCTATTCTGTCAATTTCGTCATAAAACGCCGCGACCTCTTCAAAATTTTCCGCATGAAAGTATTTTCCCCCGGTTGACTCCACTGCCTCTTTTAATTCCTCGATGTGTTGCGCTGCAACTTCGGGGTCTACCCCCGTAACGTCAGACGCCTTTACCGCTACTACATACGCCTTTATACCCATCCTTTTTAAGAGACGCAATGGCCTGTCTGGCGAAATGCCGATGTTATATATGCCGTCCGTAAAAAGGATGATGAGCTTGTTTTTGAGTACGTTTCTCCGCTCCATTTCCTTAACAAAATTGATGGCATAATCAGCAAGATATCCCCTGTTAATGCTGTCTCTTAATTCTTTTATGGTAAACTGTTTTCCCATCTCTTTTTCAAAGAGGGCGCTTAGAGAGGTAAAAAGACCTTCTCCAATAGACGTTTGGTATCCCACCTGCGACGCCTGGACGCGTTCCAGTGATTTTTCGAGCAACTGGGTTTCCATCGTGGGGATAACAATGAGCGCGGCATCCGTTCCAAATATGGAGATACCAATGAGGTCGTTTGGCCGTTTCCGTATAAAATCCCTGACAATCTTTTTAATCGTCTCAATGGCAGTGCCCGTCATGCTAAACGAGGTGTCTATGGAAAGTGCTATCTCCCGGCCATGGAGCGTTGTTTTTTCCGTATAGTGTCTTGTCTGTGGATGCGCAAGGGCTATAACAGCAAAAAAAACCGCTCCAAAAAATACCGTTTTGTAGAAACGGTCTCTATGCTTCTTGAATCCAGCCGGTTCTTTGACATGGAAGAAACTTGAGTACCCAAGATATTTTCTCTCCTGCCAAAAGAGATAGAACAAACCGCAGGGAATAAGAAGCAGGAGCACCCAGGGATACGAAAAAGTCATTGTTCTCTCTGTAAACGGTAAAATTTTGTCATGAATAGTCGCGTAGTAGAGACACAAGATTTTGCGTCTCTACTACCGAAACGAAGCAGGTTCGTAGTGACGACTTCAGTCGTCATATCTCCATAGGTCCATAAAAAACAAGCGACCGAAGTCGCTACTACGAACAGTCAAACAAGTCCACAGGTACACAAACAAGGTTCATTCATTACCAGACCATTAAAACTATTAAGGGTTTGTTAAGGCAATCATTGTCTCTATTCCCATCAACGCTTTATCCACCAATTCCTTATCAATTTGTCTTCCAAAGATAAGGGCGTCTAATTGTTTTAACAAAGTTTTTGCTGCGGTCGAGACTTCTTCAGATAATTGTTTTTGAGTATCCTGGCTAAAAAAGTCTGCTGTGGTTACGGACTGCGCCGTATCACCCGAAATTCCCGTGAGCGTACCCAGATATATCCTTACTGCCTTGTCAATATCCTGGATGTGCCTTTGGTTTGCCGTACTATCATCAGTAAACTGAAACGACGCAATAGCATTCCTGAGTCTTTTTAAGGCCATTTCAGGCGTTTCGGTAACTTTTGCAGGCGTAACCGGCGACAGTTTCCTTACTGCGGAACGTAAGGCTATTACACCTAAAAAGACTATCAAACCTATCCCCAATCCCGCAGCGAGGTAACTATGATAAAAAATATCCTTTTTTGAATAGTACAGAGGCCCCTTGAGTCCTTCCAGAGGCACGTCAACGGCTTTTAGAAGACTGTTGAGAACAACAGGAATAGGGGCAGTTTTTACTTCTTTTGTCTCTATAGAAGAATCCACCTTGACCTTATCGGACTGGGGAGGTTCAACATAATATAAAATAAAGAGCGCCGGGATTTCAGGGGTCTTTTTTGTGCCTGTTAATTCATACAGAGAGAGTGTGTAATTGATGAGTATCTTTTCGATATCTCCTTCCGACTGCCTTTCGACCTCTTTATTGAGCACCTCAAATGGGGCGAAGCTCAATTTTTCAATACTCTCTCCTATCAACTTTACATTCTTTTCGTGTCTGATACTGAGGGAATAATGAATCCGGTCGCCAAGGGTAATAACGTCTCTGTCAACCTTTCCTTCAACAATGACAGGTACTTTTTTGATTACGACGGGCGATGAGGTCGCGATGCCTTCGGATTTATCAACCTCATTTTTATAGGAAATCGAAAAAGAAGGGAGGGTATAGATGCCGTCTTTGATGGTTGTGGGCAACGTAAGGGTATACGTGATGACAAGGTAATCATGCTCATTATCAAAAATCTGACGTTCTCCTATGGTTACCCCCTCAATCCTGAAGGGGGAAAGGTTGATCTTTTCCATACCTTCCAGATTAATCGTTACGCCCAACTTCCAGATAAGCTGAACGGTGAGATGGAGTGTTTTTCCCGTAATAACCTGGTAATCGTCGATGAATGTCCAGATTTCAAGCGGTTTGTCCGTCAATACAGATTCCTGGGGCGTTTCTTGTTGTGCCTGAGGTTGGGGTTGTTCCTGCGCGCATACATGCGGAATCTGCATTCCTGAAAAAACAAAAAGAATAATCATCGTGATAAAAATGTTTCTCATCGCCTTCTCCCCCTTCTTCTGATGCGTCTGTCAAAAAATTCTGAAATTTTTTTAATCCATATTTCTTCGTCTTGCTCAGTAGAGAGCGCAAGGTGATCTATGGCAAGTTTTTTCAATAATGCCAGGCAAGGCAGGGATTCGTGCAGGGCATGCGAAATATCCAGTAACCGCACCTGCCCGGTTTCTATATTCTGCATGGCAACCAGTCCTTTTCCGGCTGGCAGGTATGTTTCCGTTCTATCTGAGATAATAACAGGGATTACCTCATGCACAGAGGATAACGTCTTCAGCGATTGTTCATAATTACAGGGTGCCAGGAAATCAGAAATTACAAATACCAGGGCAGGAGAAAAGTGTTTTTCATTGATAAATTTGAATGCCACGTTGAGATCGGTATTGGTACCTGATGTTTTTTCAAGGAGGATATTTCTTATATTTTTAAGCGCCTCTTTCTCACCTGATTTAGGTTTAATATAGTTTTCTACTGTATCGGTGAAGGTAACAAATCCTATCTCATTACCCGTCTCTGACGCTGCATGAACGAGGATTGAAAGGACATCTGCCTGAACGTCTTCTTTTGTCTTCTGAAATGTGCCAAATTTTCCCGACCAACTCCGGTCAATAAGAAAGAGAACTGTTACCCGCTTGTCTACGAGTTTCATCCGTACATGGAGTATTCCCGTCTTTATCGTGGTTTTCCAATCAACTGCCCGAATGTCATCTCCGGGTTGATACTGCCGCAGCTCGTCAAGTTCCATGCCGTGAAGGGCGTTCATGGAGCTGGCGAATATCCCTTCAAAGAGGTTCCCGATTAATCGCTGTAAAGAGAGCCTGATCCTTCTTTTCATGAATCATCTATTCCAATCTGGGTACCCGGTGCAATATCCTGGTTATAATATCGTCAGCATCAATTCCCTGCGATTCAGCCTCGTGGGTAAGGATAATTCTGTGACGTAACACGGGATACGCCATTTTGTGGACATGTTCAGGTAGTAGGGTATCATCTCCCTGAATAAAGGCGTATACGCGGGACGCCCTGGCAAGGGCAATCGTTGCGCGGGGAGACGCCCCATACATTACAAGATTTTTTAACTCCCCGTTGCCTTCTTCCGGCCTTGTTGCCCGGACTATGCGGGTAATATATCGTACTATAGGCGACGTTTCTTCCAAAGAAAGCCATTCCGTGATTATATGCCGTAAGGACAACACCTCTTTGGGAGATAAAACATTATCCAGGGAAGCGTCTTCGTCACGGATCTGCCTTTTGGTAATCTCCCTTTCGTCCCTATATGTTGGATATCGGACTTCAAATTTAAACATGAACCGGTCTATTTCAGCTTCCGGCAATAAATATGTCCCGGAAATTTCAATGGGGTTTTGGGTGGCAAGGACGAGGAACAATTTTTCCAGAGGGTACGTTTCCCGACCAATGGTGACCTGTTTTTCCTGCATGGCTTCAAGGAGGGCGCTTTGCACTTTTGCCGGGGCGCGGTTGATTTCATCGGCAAGCAAGAGATTGGTAAATACCGGACCTTTTTGTATCCTGCTTTTTTTTGTCTCCGGATCCCACAATTCAAATCCTGTAATATCGCCGGGAATAAGGTCTGGCGTAAACTGAACCCTCTGGAATTTCGCATCCAGTACGCGGGCCACAGTCTTTACGGTAATGGTCTTTCCTAATCCGGGATACCCTTCCAGAAGGATATGCCCATCAGAAAGGAGGGCGACGATAATACCCTCCACCATATCATCCTGGCCAACGATTACCTTCCCTACCTCCCCTTTAATTTTTTTTACCTTCTCTAAAATGAACTCCCTGTCATTTATCATTTTTGTCCGTGGTTTCACAATTTTTATACCCTCCTTATCGCAATTTATTACGCGGGGTTCGTGGAAACACAACACAGCGTAGTCGAAACCAATAATATAATGAATATAACCATTTCACCCTGGCTGGTTTCATCCATATCGTGTAAATTCTTTGCGAACTATCATAATGAATGTTGTATTAGTAAAAGTTGTACCCGCAAAAATGTACACGATTTTTTAACCATGTTATAACAGGAGGGCTCATTCATAAGCAATACAAACAAACCGCCTTCATAGTTAAATGTCTTTATTTTCGTTCAATGCAATACGTTATGTATACTTAAACATTTATGCAAATTATATACTTTCCCTTTTTTATTTACAAACGAATTATAAGTCTTATTTCGGGAAAAAGACGATAATAAAAATAGCATTTGGCGTATTCTGCCTTGAAAACACACGAAACAAATGCCTTCTTATTCTATTCCCAGGATCGCTTTGGCATGTTTTATGCTATTAAAGTTTATTATTGACAGTAATTTTGAAAAAGTGTATAAATTCGGAATTTGAGATTCAATAATTCCATTTTTTAGTTTATCAAGGAACCTAATTAACAGAAAGGGGTTTGAAGATGTCACTTTCAAAACCAAATGCGTCGGCTGCAACACGTACGAAAAATAGGACACCTAACGACAGAACGCCCGCGAGCGGCATGTGTTCTGTTTGCGTGGATGAATGTCCTGGATATTGCGAAATTGGCAAATCTGCGTTCAGGGCGTCCGAGAATTTGTATCCACAACCTTTTGGCACTATCACTGCTGGCGCTGATAAGGAATATCCCGTAGACTTTTCCCACTTAAATATCATGGGCTCATGCGTTGGCGCTGTGGGAATTGAGGCCAACAGTGACAAGGCTATTTTTGAGAACGTAAACGTAGAAGCAAGGTTGGGAAAAGATAAGGGCATTAAATTAAGACTGCCGATCGTCATACCTGGATTAGGTTCAACAAAAGTTGCAAAAACCCACTGGGATGGACTTGCCATCGGTTCCGCTATATCAGGAACGGCGCTGACCATTGGTGAAAACGTTGGTGGTATGGATCCCAACTCGAAGATTGAAAATGGAAAAATAACCCATTGCCCTGATATCGAGTACCGTGTCAAAACATATCAGGCATGGCAAAAGGATGGTTATGGAGCAATTATTTTACAGGAAAACGTTGAAGATTCCCGATTAGGAGTCATAGAATACGGTGTATCAAAGTTAGGTGTCCAGGCAGTAGAGTTAAAATGGGGACAGGGCGCAAAAGACATCGGCGGTGAAGTTAAGATCGACAACTTAGACCGGGCAAAGATGTTGCGTGACCGCGGGTATATCGTACTTCCTGATCCATACGACAACGCAGCCGCTTCTGGTTTTGGAAAGGCATTTAAAGAATTTGAACGACATTCCAGAGTTGGCATGGTCTCCGAAGAGGGATTTGTCAAGAGGGTTGAAGAATTAAGAAAGGCCGGAGCTAAATATGTATTCCTGAAGACCGGCGCTTACAGACCTGCCGACCTCGCCCGGGCTATTCGCTATAGCTCGATCGCCGGTATAGACGTATTAACCGTTGATGGCGCTGGCGGCGGAACGGGCATGAGCCCATGGCACATGATGAATGAATGGGGTGTGCCTACCTTATATATTTCAGCGCTCATCTATAACTATGCCCACAAACTAGCCATAAAGGGAAAGTATGTCCCGGACATTGTACTCGCTGGCGGTTTTGCGTTTGAAGACGATATCTTTAAGGCAATTGCGCTTGGCGCTCCTTATGTAAAAGCAGTTGGCATGGCACGCTCGCCGCTCTGTGCAGCGCACGTGGGAAAAGTCCTGGGAGAACAAATCAAGAGCAGCAGTCCGGACAAAGGGGTAATGTCCTTTATTGAATCTTATGGAAAAACCATGGAAGAGGTTTTTGTTCTGGCCTCCAAGGCAAAGAGGTTGTTTGGCACCAATGGCAAGGAAGTTCCTCCCGGCGCGCTGGGCGTTTATTCTTATTATCAGCGTCTCTCACAGGGTCTCCGCCAGCTTATGTGCGGCTCAAGGAAGTTCGCATTGGAACATTTGACAAGAAATGATATAACAACCCTGACCCGTGAAGCCGCAGAAGTGACCGGTATCAAATATATCATGGATATCGACAGTGAAGCAGCGGAACAGATCCTTATGGGAAAAGAGAAGACCACAAAGGCCAAAACGGTCATAAAAGCAAAACCCAAAGCTGCGCCAAAAGCAAAGACTGCATCAAAGACAAAGGCTTCGGGTAAAAGCAAAGGCAAAAAATAGGAAAGTCTTTTATTCAGAGGAAGTAGAGACGCAAAATCTTGCGTCTCTACACATCCCACATGCAAATCCAGTGCATCTCTATTCATTAACAGGCGCAGACAAACAAGTTTGTCCGGCTACCACCCCGTATATCAAAATTCATGACCGTTTAAACTTTTGAATAACAACTCATTCTTTGATAATTTTTTATAAATTTTACCAAGTATAGTTATTATATACCTAAAAACATCGTATGACGATCCCTCTCTGGATACTGACAGGCCCGACGGCTTGTGGCAAAACAGATATAGCCATTGAAATTGCAGAATATACCAATGCGGAAATTGTCTCGGCAGATTCAATGCTTGTCTATCGGGGCATGGATATTGGCACAGAAAAACCCTCGATTTCGGTAAGAGAAAAAATTACACATCATTTAGTAGACATTGTTGAACCCTGGGAAGAATACAGTGTCGGAAGGTACGCCAAAGATTTTAACGGTATTGTCAACAATTTATACCAGCAGGGTAAACCTTTTCTTGTTGTGGGTGGAACGGCGCTCTATCTGAAGGCTATTATTAACGGCCTGTTTGAAGGGCCAGCCGCAGACTGGGAATATCGTGAACACCTAAAGTCTCTTGCTTCTGAACGCGGCCTGTGCTACCTTCATCAGATGCTTGCCGATATAGATCCGGAAACAGCGACCCGGTTACATTATAATGATTTGAGGCGGGTTATTCGCGCACTTGAGGTTTATAAAATAACAGGCAGGAAGATATCTTCGCTCCAAACCCAATTCGGCCATAAAAACCCTGATTATGATTGTGCCATAGTCGCCATTGATTATGACCGCGATATTTTATACAAACGTATTGAAGCGCGGGTAGACCGCATGATTCAGCGCGGGCTGGTCGATGAAGTACGTACCTTGCTCGACAATTCGGCAGGATTAAGTAAACAGGCATCACAGGCGCTTGGATATAAAGAAGTTATAGATTTTTTACAGGGCAAGTATACCTTTGAAGAGGTTGTTAATGAAATTAAACAGAGAACCCGCCGGTTTGCAAAACGGCAAATGACCTGGTTTCGAAGTTTTTCAGATATTCATTGGATTCGTGCATCTACACAAGACACGGTAACCCACCTATCAGAAAAGGTACTGGAATTTTTTGCACAAGGGTCAAAAATATCTTAAATTTTCATTTGACATAAAATTCTCCGGATGTAAGATATGTAACAATTTATAGTTATAAATGCGTTACGACAAAGGCAAACCCTGAGTGATCTGGGGACGCAAAGTAAAAGGGTCTTTACCTGACACAAGAAAGACAGCCTTACTACCGAAAAATGCCCATACATCTAATAACACACGAAAAGCCTTGTTATCGAAAATAGCACATCAATATTTTCGAAAGAGGGCTTTTTGTTTTTATATTTTGTGAATCCATAAAAGGTATTGTTCAATACAACACATGAAACTCTCCTCTATACACACGCGTTTAAAGAAACCCGATTTCCTTATCTCGAAGGTATCACGGACATTCAAGCAAAACAAAACAATAAATGTCTGGGGATTGGATATTGGCGGGGGTGCCTTAAAGGCAATAAGAATCGCTCAAACGCCTGAGGGCATGTGCATTGATGACGTTGACATCATTGAGTACAAGGCCATTCCGCACGATGTAACGTTTTTACAGTCTACCGGCATTCAAGAAGCCATCCAGACTTTCCTAAAACGTCATTCAGTAACTAAAAATGATGAGATAATGGTATCTATCCCGGGGCAATTTGTGCTCTCAAGATTTATTACCGTTCCTCCGGTAGATAAAAAACAGCTTAAAAACATTGTCAGTTACGAGGCCCGGCAGCAAATTCCCTTTGACCTCAAAGATGTTGTATGGGATTTCCAGCAATTGTCAGACCAACCTCCCGACGCGGAAGGTATTGAGATAGGACTGTTCGCATCCAAGAGAACCACGGTCGATCACATCGTAACCAATATTTCGCCTCTCAAACCTTACCTCGGTGCTTTACAAGTCTCACCTCTGGCAATTGCCAATTTCGTACTTTTTGATCAACAAGTCGACGGCCCCACAATAATTGTGAATGGGGAGGCAGAAAACACGGACATTATCATCGTTGACAATCAACATCTCTGGCTGAGAAGCATCCCCATTTTCACTGTAGATGCAAGCCTCATGAAGGAAATCCAGAGGTCTATGGAATATTATAAATCTTTAACAAAAGAAGATGTCCTTTTCAAGAATCTCCTCCTGATGGGCAACAAATACAAAGACCCTGCTGCTGTCAAATATATAACTGATAACTTTACCCATGAAGTGAAATTTCTTAAATCCTTAAACATATTAAAGGTATCCCAAAAGATACCGCCTGCCTGCCTGGATGAAAATCTCTCAAATTTTGGTGTTGCTTTAGGGCTTGCCCTCCAGGGGATGGGGTTTGGGAGTCTCAGAATAAATTTATTACCGCAGGAATATGCCAAAGAATTAGAAATATCCAGGAAAAAACCATACGTCGTAGCCGCCCTTGGTTGCCTGGCGCTGGCAATTATTATTCAATATGCCGGGTCGCGCATGCAAATCGCCCATCTTCGTAAATCCAATGATTGCCATCAGAAAATTTTAAACAAGGTGAAAGATTTTGAGAAGAATTATAAAAACCTTGAAACCCTTGCGCAAACGAACAAATCATTGCTCAATCTCGTTTCCTCTGTTGATTCTTCGCGATTTTTCTGGATGGAGGCTACAGATAAATTATTGTCCGTAATTCCGGGCAATGTATCGATAATTAGTATCCAATCATCCTGGATAGACGCAGACTCATTAAAGTATATCACCGAAAGCGCGCGCGGAGCCGAAACTGCACGGCAGCAAACGTCAGCAGCCTTTTTTCAGGTCAAAAAGCCCTCTGCGCTGGTAAAAGCTGGCGTATCAAAAAAGGCGCTTCTCATGGGAATCAAAGGAGAAAGCCGTGAACCGAGTAAAAGCTTTATAGAAGAACACATTTTAAAACCCATTCAAAATCTATCCCTTTTTGACCAAAAGGTTCCTGCATTTAAAAATGTTGAAATTGTGCCCGGTTCATGCCGCCAGGTAGATAAAGAGGGAATTGGTAGTTATATTTGTTTTGAAATAAGGTGGATCGTGAAATCATCGGATGAAATCCAGCAGGAGACTAAGTCATAACAATAATAAAATGAATATCGGAAAAGGTTTAAATATTTCACAATTTAAGAAAATTTTCTGGGAAACGTTTACCGGGGTACGCGGCTACTGGATATCCATGGGGGGTGTTTTCGCTATCCTGACCGCTATCTATTTTTTTTTAGTCCATCCACTTTCATTTATCTATACCAAAACATACAATGACCTCAATGATTTATCAGTTGCTCTGGAAAAATACACCGTAAAAAAAGACCTTTATAATGACAAATGGTGTGATTCAAAAAAACTCGAATCGGCCCTTTATGAAAAAGAAACTGACAAATGTAAAGAATTTTTCAAAAAAATGGATGAAAGGCTCGAAGCCTTCTTTCAGTTAGAAGACCAGGAAAAGGGGTTAATTAAGATAGAGGATGAGGCGCTGTGGAAAAATGAATATATCAAAAGAACCTCTGCTTTAATTGCAAAATTAGATGCACAGCATATCACCCTGAGCCACGATGCCCTGCCAATCCAGAACTGGGGTTCTGATATTCCAACATGGGATAATATTCTACCTGTGCAAAAAAGGTTCTGGATCATGGAAGAACTTGTCAATATATTCCTGAAAGATATAGGAATAACCCAGCTGGATAAGATTGCCTTTCGGGAAACGGCGCATACGTATAATGCATCATTGTCGCAAGTTTATACCATTATACCCCTTACTATCCAGCTCGAATTACTGGCAGACCACGTTGAATTTCTCCTGCATGAAATTCACAAGTCTGACATACCATTTGTCATAGAGGCCACTACAATTCTCAGTACTGAGAAAAGTTTTAATCCGGAAAAATCAGGAGAAAACGGAGATAGTCTTAGTAAAAATCCAGGCTATCAACCATCGAATCCCATAATTAATGTTACCCTTGATATGTATGTTATTGATTACAAAACATAATTCACATTTTTCTTTATTATGAACCTGAAACACTTCTTATTTAAACATTTTGAAAAATTTATCCTTGGGCTTGCAGGGGGATACCTTATTTACGCAATAGCGTGCACCTTCATTATAAAAAGCTCGGAAATACGCAGGGAAATTGACACAAGATTACTATCAATAACTGACACCATAGAGCGAAAATTCCAAAGAAGTACACCGCCTGCAATAGAGACGGAACTAAAAAATGCATCTCAATTGGAATCGCGTTTTACCTCGCCGCCGCCGGCTCACCTGTTACAACATCCTCAACTCTTCGGTAAACTCTTGCGGGAAGAACCCGTTTCTCCCCTTACAACGAAGGATATTCTGAAAAAGCCGGAAGTACCCATCCAGCCTCATTTAGAGGCCGCCGCCCAGGCAGATACAGAATTTGTCTTTAGAGGAGGCACCGAAGACCTCGCATTGATTCAGGTGAAAAAACTTTATAAGGAGGTGTGGTGGGTAAGCAGCTTCACGGTTAGTAAAGGAGAAACGATCGGATCAAAAAAAATGCTGGGAAATGAAACGATAGATTTTGACACCCATTGTAAACTGATGGAAATCGTTCCCCTTGCGCAGAAGCCCCTGGTTATAAAAAAAACCAACGTTCTGTTAAACGAAAAGGGAGAATTCCTGAACACGTCACTTACCGAAGAAACCCATATGGTTACATCCTCAAGAATTGTGTTTGAAAATAAAAAGGGAGTATCTTATACCCTGTGGTTGGGAGAATCCGCAAGTTTGGGGGAAGAATCTGCAACTGTTCAGCTTAAGGCAAATCTCCCTTCGGGTAACTAAGGGAAGTTGTCATTTCTGCGAAAGCAGAAATTCAGGCATTTGAAATGCAATTAAATACGATGAAAAATATATGACTTTTTTAAGGGTAACTCTATGAAAAACATCTTAACCCTGACTTCGACCATAACCTTGAGTACGTTTCTCCTATTATCGGTACTCAACGGTTCTATAGCGCAAAATAACCCAGATGCAGCAGAAACAAAATCATCGACAACGGCCAATAATTATTATCTCGACACGGCAAAGACATATCTTGAATTAAAAGACTATGCACGTGCTAGAGACACCCTCGAACTGGCCACTATATTGGAGCCCGGAAACACTGAGGCGCAAAAGTTACTCAAAGAATCCAGCGAACTCCTGGAAAAAGCAAATAAATCGAAAGGGATAGACGGTAAGATAGCTCCTCACGAAGAACCCAAAACCACTCCTTTAAAAAATGTGCCGCTTTTACTCGATAACGCTCAAACGGCCATAAAAGAAGGCCGTTATGATGACGCTATTACAATAGCAGACTCCGTCCTTGATTTAAACCCATTAAACAGGGAGGCCATTTATATCAGGGAAAAGGCTTGTGATTTAAAGCACAAACAGGTTTTAGAAAATTTGAAATCTACGGAAGCAGGAGAAAAATTAAAAAACTACGAATATCTCAAGGAGTTGGGCATCCCCTATCAGGATATCCTGAGATTTCCATCAAAAGAACAGTGGGAGCATATCGACAAACGCACACTTCCCGAATCAGGTAAAATTATAGAAGAAAATAAAATAAAAACAGAACAACTCCGGCTGGTTCCCAACCTCCAGGAAGGTGAATATCCAAAGGTCATCGAAGATGCATTGAATACTATCCTTTCCTTTGAATTCTATGATACACCACTCAGGGATGTCGTCACCTTTTTACGGGAGAAGACAAATGTTAATATGGTTATGAACCCTGAGATAGGAAATGTCCCCGTTACCTTAAAGCTCAAAGATGAAACATTCAGAACAGCGCTCAAATA
The DNA here is from genome assembly GCA_046350595.1 of Candidatus Brocadiaceae bacterium. Lineage (GTDB taxonomy): Bacteria > Planctomycetota > Brocadiia > Brocadiales > Brocadiaceae > JAHFOW01. The sequence goes on from JAXMAC010000036.1 coordinate 24,010, forward strand.
TATCCTGCCGAAAGGATATGAGTATGTGATCGAAGGAAATATTATGCATTTCTACAAACAGAAAATGGAACTGCGGGTCTACGATGTAAGAGACATATTGATCAATCTCGATGATAAGGAGCCCCTGAAGTTCGATATTACAGCGGCCGTATCTGCTCAAATGGCTCTGTCAAAAGGAATAACCGCCAAGGTAAAAGATGCATCCGAACGATTACTGGATTTGATTGAACTTGTTGTTACTACCATCGAACCTGCTTCGTGGTCAACGAATGTAGGTGTCGTTGGCACCCCCCCAACAGCCGTAACCCAGCGGCGTATCAACGTCACTGGACAGGGGGAAGGAAGTTGTATAGCACGGATGGGTCAGCCAGGAGACCTTGTCGTTGTTAACAATAAATACGTCCATAAACAGATAGATGACCTGCTGGCTTCCTTAAGGTCTTCTCAGAACCTTCAGGTAAGTATTGAAGCCCGCTTTATCACGGTTTCTGATGAATTTATGCAAGATATTGGAACAAATTTTGAAAAGTTTTTTAGTAATAACACCTCTATAGATACCGGTGCAGAAGCAATCTCAAAGGGAATAGACATTAATTTTGCCATTTTAAATAATTCTATGCTAAAAGGCTTTATACGTGCCGTTCAGGAAAGTAAGGACTCTGAAATTCTTACGTCTCCTCGAATTACCCTTTCGAATACCCAGCGCGGAAACATCGCCGTTGTCAAGACGACGAATTATATCCAAAGCGCCGGTGTCTCAGAAGGTGTTTCTATGCCGGTCATTGGTACCGTACCTGACGGCACCACCTTTGACGTGCGTCCGATTGTGAGCACAGACAGGAAATATGTCTATCTGGAAGTAGCTCCTGCGGTATTTAAAGTCGAAGATATCCAGGATTTTAACTTTTCCACAACCAGTACAGCTATTCCACAGAGCGGTGGTGTCCCTACAGTAGGCAGTTCTACAACAACAATTCAATTGCCGATAGTGAACGTCTCTCAAGTATCCGTAACGGTGTGTGTGCCTGATAAAAGCACCTTAATGATTGGTGGCTTGGGATCCATCAACAAGGAGAACAAAACGACGGGTATTCCAATCCTATCAAAAATACCCCTCATAAAAAGACTTTTTTCCAGAGAAGAAAAAGATAACACCAAGTTAAACCTGATCATCCTGGTAAAACCGACTATTCTTATCCGTGATGAGTTAGAGGCAAACATGATGAGCCAAATACACAAAAAAACAGAACTGACGGACTCAGAGCACATTCCCGAAAAAGCACAAACAACTCCAACGGGACAGAATATTACCAGAGAAAAAACAAAAACACGAAGACCGAGAACTAAATATTAATTTACTTCCGGAGCCATTACTATGAAGAAAATTCTCAATACAAATACCCTGTTACTTATTATCCTTGCGTTACTCCTCATAATACTGATTTTTAAAAACACGACTAATTATGTCGTAGCGCAAGGAGATGGAGGGGCGCGGCATATCTTTGGCGTGGTTGGCAATCAATTAGGCAGTAGGCAACCCTTTTACCTCGTAGATACGGATGAACAGACTGTTATGGTTTATGAGTATTTTCAAGGGGGTGGATTTGGTTTGGTGGCTGCCCGCAGTTACAAGTTTGACAAGAAATTACAACAATATGGAAGATCGTATGGCACAACGGTAGAAGAAGTAAAGGCGGAACTTTTAAAGGAGCAGGCCAAACAGCAGTAAAAAACCTCCTATAATTTCCGGGTATGATTGCCCTCTTTTGCGGCAAATTGTATCAACCGTGTCTTTAGCTCTGCGAAGGGGAAGTCCTTACCAGGACACGCGGTACCTTTCTGGTGCACCTGATTATGCAATAATATGTTGGATAATGAGATATTGTATCTTCGGGAAAGATACTGGACAAGTTCGATCAGGGATTCAAACTGCTTGTCGGTAGGACGACCGCCATTTTCAAAATCGCCTACTAAACAGATACCTATAGCGACGCGATTGCATTCCATATTCGCCGTATGGGCGCCATGAATCTGTTTTTTCCAACGTTCGGCAACCTCAATCTCGCCATCCCCGGAAAGCGATCCGTTTCCAACGACAAAATGGTAGGCTAGTCCATATTCCCATCGTCTTTTATTTCTGTGATAATCATCGAAACGGGCAGCATTTCCTTTTGCAGTGGCGCTATGGTGAATAACAATATATTTCCATTGATTTTCCTGAACATCGGTGTGACAAAGCTGGGTAAGATTGGCCGTTAAAACCGGAGGAGGATTCTTTACCTTCACACAACTGAAGAACGGCAAAGAAATAAATATCTCCGATGCAACCACGATCGTAGCTAAGGAAAGATATTTTATGATTCTTTCATGATTACGCATAGTAATGTTCTTATATACAATTTTACCTTTTATTGCAAATCCTTTTTTCCTTTATCAACGTTCCTGAGAAAGTTCACGGGTTTGAAATGACGGCAGTTGACGCCAGTGGTAAAAGGGTCGGAACGTTTAAAAAATTCATAAAAACAGATAAGACCACGCAGATTATTCCCCCAAACTCAAAAGATGCTCTCAAGCGGGGATTGAAAACAGTTGATAAGAATAAATACATAGAACAAACATTTAGGGGCATTAAAAACACCAGTTGGAAAGTCAAATGGATAGCGCCTGCAAGTGCAACGAACCCTATTACATTCTACGCCGCCGGAGTAGACGGCAATGATAATGGGAGTGCTAAAGGTGATTACGTTTATACTGCTACGAAGGAAATAACCACGAAGTAACGGTTTTTGTATAACAAACTTTCATAAAAATTCCTTTGTTCCTTATGGCAAAATAGGGGCAAAGGGATTTTTTTATAACCATGTAAGAAGGAAATTCTATTGAAAAGTACCCTTATATTATGTAGATTGAAGGGGCAATGTTCGGCAAAATGGCCTTTTTCAAACGAAAGGAACGGTACTATGCGCATCATCAATAAATCTACACTCTGTTTCGTGTTGAGCGTCTTTTTTTATATATCATGCACAACTAGTGCACATGCCTGGTCCGCAGGCCCTAAAGCCTATCGGACAGGAGCACCGGTTGACAACAAAAAAACCTGCAGGGCTAGTAGTTGTCACAATTCGTTCCCTCTTAA
>JAXMAC010000037.1:0-25246 GCA_046350595.1 Candidatus Brocadiaceae bacterium
CATCCTCATGGATAATCATTTCGATCTGCTTTTAGAAACACCCCTTGCCAATCTCAGTGTATTTTATGAGATGGTTTAAAATTACCTACATATCTCATTGTAACAGAGGACATAAAAGGAAGAAAACGATTACGAGAAAAGCTGAAAACAGACAAGCATCCTTCCCAGATTATCAAAAGAATCGAAGCCGATTTGTCCCGATGAAGGAATTGACCCCATTATACTTTCTGGCGTAGCTGATGTTGACAGCCCTGGAGAGCCTGCTCATGGAGAGAATTGTGGCCACTGCGTATTGTGCATTTCGCACAGAACGGGTAGTGGCCGGTTTTATGCGGCCCTCGCTTTGAGCGTGCCAATTGCCGTGTTGGCACTTCCAGCATCACCAAAGCTTGCCGCAACATTCAGACGAAGAGACGAAGGCGGTCGTTGAAAACCGCTGAAACGGGGGGTATCAAAATGGCGAAAAAACTGTTTCCCTTGTCCAAGGTCTATGGCCTCCTCGAGCCGGGGCCGGTGGTGATGGTCTCGACCGTCAGCAAGGGGCGGGCAAACATCATGACCATGTCATGGCACATGATGATAGATTTCGAGCCACCAATCGTGGGTTGCGTAATTAGCAATCGAAACTACACGTTCGATATCTTGAAAGCTACCAAGGAATGCGTGATCAACATTCCGACAGTAGAATTGGCGGAAAAGGTGGTGGGCTGCGGAAACACCTCCGGAAGAAGGATAGACAAATTCAACACCTTTGGGCTCACGCAGGCTCCCGCCTCGTGCATCAAGTCACCACTCATCGACGAGTGCTATGCGAATCTTGAATGCAGGGTAGTCGATGAAAAGATGGTAGCCAAATACAACCTCTTCGTTCTTGAGGTGCTCAAAGCGTGGACCGACCCCGCAAGCAAAGACCCGCGGACGATTCATCATCGCGGGAGAGGCGCTTTCATGATAGCCGGAGAGACGATCAAGTTGCCTTCCAAAATGAAATAACCTTCAAATAAAGATATGGATAAGATAGGGTTAAGAAGCTGTATTACCTATTTCTCACAATCTCTATTTTCACACCCATTTCTCTATTACCCGCGATATAAGAAACTGTACCTGTGTGGTCCGGGCAGTAACAATAACCTCCGGGAATGGGCCATTCAATACATGGGCATCGCGGATCAATCCGCGGGTCGAAGTTGATGTAACACCACGTGGGTTTTGTGGTAGCCCCCAGTCCTAAACCATGCATTAATTGCTGAAAGTTTTTCTCGTTACTATTATTCTGTGTATTCATCGCATGGAAGGATTCGGCTGCCACATAGCTCATTACCGTAACCACGAGACCCACAATGATGCTCAAAAAAATTGTTTTTCTATCCATCAACGCAATAAATTAAAATGTATCATTATTCGCCGCGAATTTTACTGATAATATCCCGAAGCGATTGAATAGATTTTGCCGCATCGTCCAGCCTGTCCTGCAAATCTATGATAGCCTCTTCAGTAACGAAGGCGCTGCTGCCGTACCCCATCGTACTGACCGCATTAAGGATATCCATGGTGCTCACCACGCCCAGTGCCTGCCCCTTATCCTGAATAATAATCCTGTGAATCTTTTTATCATACATAGTCTTCGCAAGACGGTCGATGGTGTCATCCGCACGTGCGGTAATGACATTGGTTGTCATGATGTCCTTTACCAGGGTATCCCCAAAATCCTTTGATTTTACTACTTTATCAAAATATTTCTTAAGCTTTCCATTCGTGTCATCGTAATACGATTTCTTGCCCTGGACGCTTCGCTTTTTACCTGCTTTTTCTCCCTGTTCGATAATATCGGTTTTTGAAACTACTCCCACGAGTTTCCCTGCTTTATTGACAACAGGAGCGCCATTAATCTGATTTTTGACGAGTAGTTTTATAAGTTCACGGATAGGCGTCTCCGGCTGCACACAAACCACCTTTTCCGCCATGAGATCCCTTGCTACAAAATTATATGTGGCCATGTTTATCCTCCTCTCAATATCGTTAGTTTCGGGGGTAAATTATTTCTTATAGCAACCTTAATGCTACACATACGGATATTGAGACGCAAAATTTTGCGTCTCTACACTTGGTGTTCGAAATTACTTATGTTCTATTATCTTCTTTTTTACACAAATTATTCAAGAGATTATACGTTTTTTGAAAGGATTTTTTTTCTTCAGGATGTTGGGATAGATAACCGTTCAAACACTGTAACGCATCATCGTAGCGCTTCATGGCAAGATAATTGTCCAGGAGCAGGATAACGGGGCGACTATCATGCGGATTGCACGTTAACGTGCGTTGGCAATATTTCAGTGACTCCCGATATTTCAGATCGCTATTTGCATTGCGGGCTTTATATAAATAAATCTCTGCAATAAGTTCTCTGTCTTCCAGCGCTTTTTTGTGTGGATTGGACTTGTCTCCCTTCTTTACGATACCGTCGCTGTGGGTGTGTTCAAACTCATGCGTTTGGCCGTTTGATTCCACCCTGTTGTAAATGTGTCCCGGTATGAAAATGTTTTTTACATCAATCCCATAATGTCTGCAAAGTACGGTAAAACGTATTGCATACGAAAGACAATTTCCCACCTTGAGGTTAAGCGTGTCTTTAAAATCGTAGCAGTCGCGGTAAGCGCCATCGTAGGCATTTTTTTGTAACCAGTCGAATATAATCTGTGCCTTGCGTATCGGGTCATTCGTTTTGTTGACCTCCGTTTCACCATCTATATGGGTAATGAGTTGATCCACCTTTACAAGGTATAATTGCATCTTCTTTTCCGTATCAACGCCGGAAGCAATAAGACTTGCCTGCTCCAATGGCATATCAAGCCTTCCATCTTCCACATCTTGTATTAAAGACATTTCAAGGTAGTCAGCATGTCTCCCGCTATCGAATCCGGCGTGTTGTGCTGAGGAACAACCGGCAAGGAGAATTATGAACAGAACGAGATATCTTGCCGGTAGAGTAAAGTATTTCATGGTCTATCCTATTTTGGCCTTAATCTCTTCCAGGAGTTTTTCCTGAGTGAATGGTTTTTCAAGAAAGGTCAGTGTGGGGTCTATCTCAAATATCGTTTTATACGCACGGGGAGAAAAACTGCTGGCAATAATAATGGGTGTATGCGCATACTGAGAGTCAGATTTCAATTGTTTCAGGAAATCATCACCTTTCATCTGGTCGAGTAATAAATCAAGGACTATAAGATCCGGTTTTTCACCTTTTATCTTTTCAAATGCCTCTTCACCGTCAATAGCACGGATAATGCTATACTCAGTTCCTTCAAGCATCGTCATGTAGAAAAAGAAAAAATCTTCTTCATCCTCAACAATAAGTATTTTTTTGCTCAACGCAGATTCCTTCTCTCTTTAATTTCGCACAACCTATGCTTAGCCTTGAAAGCTAATGTCATTAAGTTAAGCCACCTGCTGTAAAAGTCCCCCTTAAAAAAGGGGGATTCGGGGGTTGTTTTGATTAAATAATCCTTAACTTAATGACATTTCCTTGAAAGCCCGCCCCGGACTCAAACCTGAAGAAGTTACCTCTGTAATAAATCTGGCGTTCGGCAACCGCAAAATGCCCAGGCAGAGACGCAATATCTTGCGTCTCTACAGTATTGAATTTACACAACCGGCAAGGTAAATTTAAATGTAGAACCCTTTCCACGTCCCTCGCTCTCTGCCCAGAGATTACCTTTGTGCGCTTCAATGATATTCTTACAGATTGCAAGTCCAACGCCCGCCCCATCCGCTCTCGGCCGTTCCTGAAAAAATCTTTCAAATAATTTCCCGTACTGTTCTTTGGGCAAACCAATACCCACACCGGTATCCTTCACGGCAAATTCAAAATATGTATCCTTTTGTCCGGCGTAAATATGAATTTCGCCTTTTTCCGTGTACTTAATAGCATTGTCTATCAAATTCGTAACCACACGCACAATTTCATCCTTATCTCCAACAAGAACAGGTAATCCATCAGGAATATGACTTATCAGAGATAACCCTTTCTTTTCTGCAATGAGCCGCATCCCCGTAATCGTTTGTGCGATAAGTTCATTCATCCTGAGCGCCTCTTTCTTGAACACCAGGCGGCCTGATTCCAGGACAGATAGTTCCAGGATACTCCCGATAGTCTTTCGTAATCTTTGTAAGCTATCGTTGATAATCTTGCCAAATTTTTCTTCTTTTGACCGGTCTATGTGTTCTTTTCTTACTTCTTTTGACCAGAGTTCGAATGCCATCTGTACCTGCGCCACCGGCGATTTGAGTTCATGTGAAACATCACGAATCATTTTATCTTTCATCTGGTCAAGGGTCAGTAATTCTTTATATGCCTTTTCCAGATTCTTACTCTGCCTTTCAAGTTCCTGATTCATGACGACCAGGTCTTTTGTCCTCTCCTCAACTGTTTTTTCAAGATTGTAAGTGTACTCCTTGAGTTTTTGCGTTTTTTCTTCCAGGAAAGTCGCCATTTTATTGAAAGAATTTGACAACTCCCCTATTTCGTCACGGGAAATAATTTTTACCCTTTTGCTGTAATCTCCTTCTGAAATACTTTTTGTCACCTCGGTAAGATATAAAATGGGCTCGGATATTTTTTTTCCAAAAAAGAATGCAATAGAAATGACCGTGATTGTTACAATAAATAAAATAGGCGCTACAATTGCGTGAAGTTTTCTAACAGGGCCATAACCTTCATTTACATCTATCTCGGCGATAACACCCCAATTAAGTTCTGGAATCCACCGCCAAAAGCCAAGCACCTGCGAGCCGCGGTAGTCTGCATACCCCTCCTTATCATATCCCGTGGTTCCCTTTAAACACTCATCAACACTTCTGGTATATTTCCCTGTTTTGGGATTTACTACTTTGAGTTCCAGGGTTGTCCTTTGCATAACAATCCCAAAGTCTTTCAGGTAACTCAAAAATTTTGACTCTGAAATCATATACCCGTCTTTATTAATCAAATATGTCTCACCTGTTTCCCCCAGAAGAACACTTCTCATCAGTTTGCTGATCTCCATCACATCTAACCGCAAACATACAATCCCTATGATTTTGTGCTCGTAAACAACCGGGGTTGAAATATAAAGGGTAGGCAGTCCCAGCTCCAATTTCCCATACTCGTTTTCCAGGGGAATCACAGAAGGTGTAATTGGTGAAACGAATGTGACTCCGCCCACTGCCTGCTTGAAGAATTCGTACCCCCCTACATTTGTAATAACCTTCCCTGTCGATGTCGTAATTTTTAAATCACCCTGACGATCGCAGATGAAGATTTCTTTATAGCCATAAACCTCCCGCATAGTATTCAGATTATGGAGTAACCGATAGAAATTCTCACTCCCCTCGGACTTATAAATAACGCCGGGCACGTTAGGATTTTCAGCAATTATCTTCGCATCGGCCTTTCTCTCTTCAATCCACCGGATAATAAGCTCTGATTGTTTATGACCAACGCCTTTAAGGTTTTGTATCAACGCGTCCTGCAACGCCTTGTTCTCCGTGGGATAAACAAACACCCTCATGATTAAAATAGGAAAGATGGAAAGCAGGATGGAAAAAATGATAATCTTCGTCCGTATGGATTTATAAGAATAGGTATGATACTTATGAAAGATTTTAAGAAAAATACTTTCTTTACTTAAATACTTTTGAAGTAAATGATAGAATCCGGTAATCATGCAAGACGAATAAATTCCATAGCGCAGCTACGCTGCAACCAATTCTTCTTTATGAAAAGGGGAGATTGCTCCTGTCTGCCGTGCCGGCACAGGCAGGTCGGAAAAGACCCTCGCAATGACACTTACTATGCTCTTTGATGGCACACAGCACGTTGTCATTGCGAGCGTTTGTAGTGACGACTTTAGTCGTCTGGGGTCATTGCGAGCGGAGCGTAGCAATCTTTCCCTCATAAACAAACTTTACCCCCCGATATGAAGTACATGGGACCGTGAAAAACTTACAAAAAAAGAACTTTTTACAGAGTAATACTATAAATCAGACATTCGGCGACTTTAGTATTGCATTTTCACATATCTGATTCCCAAGCTCTGGCTTGAAAACGAGCCAGGAGATAAACACTATTGTAGAGACGCAATATCTTGCGTCTCTGCACTGACTTTGAATTTGGTAAACAATTGATATTTAGTATATTAAAGTTTTATATTTACTTTTATCTGTGCAATATGCGTAATCTGTGGTCTCAATTATCATTTTTCATCTACCGGAATTTATCTTTCACAAACGATGGGATATTTTTCATATATTGGTCAATCAATTCAACGGTAATTTCCGGAATGCCCTGTTTAGAGGCAAATTCTTCAATTGACTTCTTTGCCCTGCCCCTGACAAAAATGGGCGCTTTAGCCAACCTTTGTTCGGCTTCCACGGTCCACACAGGAGATGAGGATTCTTCATTTTTTGACGTCTTATTCACCGCGTTCAAATATGCCTGAAATTTGGTAATGATACCCTCGTTCCTGACCGTGCGTTCATCTAAGAACGCCTTAATGTTATCGATAACTTCTTTTTTCCTTGCGTTCTTTAACTTTTCCTTTGCCTTGTCCCACGCATCCATCCTGAGTTCATCAAAACCAATATTCTTGATACGCCTTGATGCAAGCTGCATGGATTCATCCCTTATTTCAGAAAGGAATTTAGAGGTAATTTCTTTATAACCATGCTGCCGCGCCTTCTTTTGCATGAGTTTGAGGATACCTGGACGTACAAAGTCCGGCGCATGTTCAACCCGCTTCCGCGCCTCTTCTGTCCAGGGAATCTCTTCCTTATTATTTTCGGTTTGTGCTGGCGCTGACTGGTTTACTGTTTTATTTTTCATAACATCATTTTCATTCTTCATAGGAAATGCCGTTCTCCTGTTTGACATCATTTCTTCACGCGCAGACCTCATGATGTCCCCTGTTATTTCTCGATAGTTTTTATTTAACGCGTAGCGCTCCACGTTCTTAATGACCATACCCCTGCTGAATGAAGGGATTTGCTTTATAATACTTTTTGCATCGGAACTCCAGGACATGGTAAAATCCTCATCACCGCCAAAGGTTTCAGAGGGGGCCAGTTGGATAGCCGTACTGCCATATTTCCCCGGCACATAATCACACCACGCATCCTCATCCATTTGATTTCCTGTATTTGCCAGCGCACGCGCGCGGCATCCCTTACAAATATACTTGAATTCACAAACGCCACACCTGCCATTTAGTTTTTCGTACCGTAAGGTTTGAAAATCTGCCGTATTATTCCAGATTTCCACAAAACTTTTTTCCCTCACATTGCCGGAAACATTCGGCATGTATGGACACGGGGTCACATCTCCCTCAGGAGTAATCCTGCAATAGTGGGTAGCGGCAGGACAGCCGCCAGCATAGGCCCGAACGAGGGGAGAAGCCGCATCATGTTCATAAACAATCCTTCGGTAATGCGGCGCACATTTAGCGCCTACCATCATTTTCCCGTAATATTTTTTTTGTATTTCATAGAGCTGATGCAATGCCTGATCATACTGCTGTGGCGTAATATCCGTTAATTCCTGACCTTTCCCGGTACACACGAGAAAGAAGAGGTTGAATACCCTTGCGCCGAGATTATACGAGAAATCAATAATATCGGAGATTTCGTGAAAATTTTCCCTCGTTACGGTCGTCTGTATCTGAAACTCGATGCCCTGCCGGCGGCATGCCTCAATGCCGTTAAGGGTGTCATCCCAGGCGCCACGAAGACCCCTGAACTTATCATGTAATGCAGGCTTGACCGAGTCAAGGCTAATACCAATACCCGTCACACCACTTTCCTTCAGCCTCCTTGCGATATCGTCATCAATCATATTTCCATTGGTACCCACCACCACCATCATACCTTTTTTTGAGGCATACGAGGCAAGGTCACAGATGTCTTTTCTCAACAAGGGCTCCCCACCGGTAAGGATCAGGAGTAAGTTGGGATTCAACCCGGCCATCTGGTCTATAAGCCGGAATCCTTCCTGTGTGCTCAGTTCGCTGGCAGACTGTTTCGTCAATGCGTTGGTATCGAGGTAACAATGGCTGCATCGCAGGTTGCACCGATAAGTTGTATTCCAGGAAATCGCGTAGGGTTTAAAATTCATTTTTTCGTCTTTCCATTTGTATCAAATTATGAGAAAATGATATTAAATTATGCCGGAAAACACAATACATTTATCCTTCAAAATCACTGGAATTTTTATTAATTCATACTAAACATTATATTTGTGGAGGATGGATTAGGGCGTCGGTTCTTACATCGAATCCACAAACAACATTTTATAAATGGTGGATTCACTTCGCTTAAAAACAGGAATTTTCATTTTATTCGTGCGGTTTTTTATGATAGCCGGTAGCCGCAGACTTCAGTCTGCGCAGGCTAAAGAGTCTGCTCAAAAAGTCTTGTCTTGCCTTTCATTGCGAGCCTGTCTGCGTGCGGTCACGCACAGGCAGGCGACAGCGAAGCAATCTCTTCCCTCAAAATCCATAAAAAGAGGAGATTGCTTCGGAAAAGACCCTCGCAATGACATGGACTATGCGTTTTGATGGTGCAATGCTTCCTGTCGTCGCTTTGTCATCGCAAAGAGAAGTTCTTAAAAAACAACGCAGCATCTCAGCCACGAAGCAGCGCTTGGAAAGATACTCTTCGTTGCCGGTATTGCAACACTTTGTATAGGTCTCATATACCACCTGGTTTTTAGAGGAAGCCCGGTCACTGCGCTTTCCGGAATTGCCTTGTTGTCGCTTCACATTATAATTTCTCTTGTTATTGCTGCACACGGAAGAAAACTGATGAAGTCAAACAAGAACGGCCGCAAGGGACTTATGGCGGAAATTATGTCGGCACTTTACGGCGGCAAACAAAGCACGGAAAATGCGCCACATACGGAAGGAATAACCATCCGTTGGGGAAGATTTTACGACGTTGTAGTTTGGTTGTTTTTTACCGGAAAAGAACGGATCGTGAGAAAACAGACCTTGGAATTGGCGCTCATCAGACCCGGGGATAAGGTGCTGGACGTCGGATGTTGCACGGGTACCCTAACCATTGCGGCAAGAGAGAAAAGCGACACAGACGGAGAAGTTCACGGCATTGACTCTTCTCCAGAAATGATCGATGCCGCATCAAAAAAAGCCTTACGCATTGGCACTGATGTTAAATTCCAGGTTGCTCTGATTGAAGCCATTCCTTTCCCGGACGGTTATTTCGACGTTGTCTTGAGCAGCCTTATGATACACCACTTACCAGGCGATGCATTGAAGCAAAAGGCATTTTTTGAGATGCGCCGCGTGCTGAGGCCGGGTGGAAGAATACTGATTGTTGATTTCGAACCTCCAACCGGTCCGTTATCCAGTCGGATCGCATCTTTGATTATCGGCCATGACATGATGAAAAGCAACGTAAAGGCAATGTATCCCATGACGAAAAAAGCCCTGTATACGGAAATATCATCTGGTGGGACTAAATCAAAAATCATTTCGTTCATAAGCGGCATTGCCGGTGATAGGAACGGTCTGTATTAAAACATCAACAGAACGCGGACGAAGAACACCTTTTCCGTCTGGCGATCCTCCCTCTTTTGCCGCGCCGCATTCCGGTTTTAAATAATCAACAATCGTGCTTTGTCCATTCGAACCAGGTAAATTCACCAAACTTTTATTCTGTACAAAAATGTATAGAATAAAATACTAAAGTATACCCGGACAATGGGGGTACACTTTATACCTAAAAATATATCAATTCGGAATTGACAAAAGAGGTATATAAGAATATAATTGGTGAACATATGGACACCAACAAACTGAAACCATCAAATTCGACACTGACTGAAAAACAGACCGGTTTCCTGTCTTATCTAAAAGAATATCATCAGGAAAAAGGTTATCCGCCTACGGTACGAGAGCTTATGGACGGGCTGGGGCTTTCCAGTACCAATATTGTTAGTAAGTACCTTGACATCCTGGAGCGTAAAGGATACATCAGGCGACAATTTAACAGCCCACGGGCTATTGAGGTTATCGATATGTCCGCCAGAGGCGCAGGGGTACGGTCAGTACCTATTGTGGGAAGGGTTCAGGCAGGCACACCCCATCCAGCCATAGAAGACATCGAAGGCTACCTTTCGATAGACAAAATGGTGTACCGTAACAACCATGCTTTTCTTTTGCGGATAGTCGGAGACAGTATGATTGATGCCCATATATTGGAAGGCGATCTTGTCCTTGTTGTTCCACAACCGGTAGCCAATAACGGCGATATCGTAGTTGCCCTCATCGATGGCGAATCCACGGTAAAACGATTTTATAAATACGATGACACAATCCAATTGAAACCTGAAAATCCAACAATGAAGCCGATTGTCATTAAAGAGGGACAATCAGAGGTGAGTATCATTGGCAAGGTAACTGCGGTAATAAGACAATTAGATAAATGATTTTGGGGGGAGAGTTATGATTACTGAAGTTAACGAACCTATCAAAGTAGGCGCTATTTTTGGAGATAACAAAAAGAAGCTCAAACCCGTCTGGTTTGTATGGAGTGGTCAAAAATACGATATCAGGGAAATCACTTACATTTGGACGGAAAAAGCAGGAAAGTCCAGTATACACCATTTTACAGTTACCGACGGCGCTAATCTTTTTGACATATCGTATAGCGCCGATACCATCGTATGGACGCTCCATTCCATAGAAACGGCTGGTTAGCGTTTAAAACCATAACCATAGTTAATCGCAAATCAAACAGCAGGTTATTTTCAATGAATAAACGGATTATTATGCACATCGACATGAACGCCTTCTTTGCCTCTGTAGAGCAACAGAACAATCCGGCTCTGAGGGGAAAGCCCATTGCGGTCATTGGCTCTCATGAGCGAACGGTAGTCACCACCTCTTCTTACGAGGCAAGGGCATACGGGGTCAAAACAGGTATGACCAAATACGAAGCCAAACGTCTCTGTCCTCATATTATCCTGGTAGCCGGTAACACGAGTCGTTATACAGATACCTGCCGCCGCCTTGTAGAGATATATCAGCAGTATACCCCCATCGTTGAGGTTTATTCCATTGATGAGGTGTTTCTAGACATCACCGGTTCCATACTGCTTTTTGGCGATGCTGAAACTATTGCAAGGAAAATAAAGAATGATATTCGCGAAAGACTTGGGAGGCTGACCTGTTCTATTGGCATAGCTCATAGTAAATTATTGGCGAAGCTTGGCAGCGACATGAAAAAACCGGATGGACTTGTCATTATCAGTCAAGAGAATCTTGAGAAATTACTGGAGCAGTTGCCAGTAAAAGAACTCTGGGGTATAGGCTCACGACTAGAAAGCCACCTGGCAGCATTAGGCATCAAGACCTGCGGTGAACTGGGACGGGCGCCCATACACTTATTAAAGAACCGATTTGGCGTGGTCGGGGAACAGTTAAAGCTCATGGCCCAGGGCATAGACGACAGCCCTGTCATACCCATAGGGCAAGAACCCGATGCCAAGTCGGTCGGACACAGCATGACCCTTGATAAAGACGTGAGCGATGCGGAGACCATGGAGCGACATATTCTCCAATTGTCCGAGATGGTAGGACGACGCTTACGCCGCGGCGGCTATAGGGGGCGGACAATAGCCCTTACCTTGCGTTATTCAGATTTTACGACCTTTACGAAGCAATGTTCTATAGGAACATACATGAACAGCAGCCTGGACATTTATATTGTTGCCAAGAACATACTCAATACAACACGGTTGCAGAAACCCATCAGGTTGGTAGGTGTTAGTGTATGGAATCTCATTAAGAATATTGCGCAGATCCCTCTTTTTAGTGCGGACAGGAGTAAACAATCTGTTACCCGTGCCATGGACGATATCAATGACCGTTACGGCAATTTCTGCATAACCTGGGGTGCGTTGATTGAACGCTACCGTCACAAAGGCGTTATCTCTCCGTCCTGGCGGCCTGACGGTGTTAAATGCGTTAACTTTTCAGAGCAGAAAAACAAAAAGGTGTAAGACAATTGAATAGCTTAATATTCTCATAGACAATAATCATGCTATTCAGCATGTTGTATAGCATCATAGAGCAGCGAAGCCGCAATAAAGTCCCATCTATTAAGAAGGGATTTAGGGGTGTGTTTTAAAAAACTTGATAAAAAGGAGATTTCACATGGTAATTCAACACACTATTTTATATAACTTTTTAAAAAGTATGTTATAATTTGTTATGAGCTATTAAAGAGTAAAAATCATTAGAGTTTTAAAGGAATATGGCTTCGAATTCCTGAAAATTATGAAAACATTTACTGTCGAAATAGAAAAGGATGAAAAGTTTTATATCGCCCAATGTCTAGAACATTCAAACTGTTTTACCCAGGGCAAAACTATTGAAGAGGCAATTCACAATATAAAAGAAATTATAGAACTTATCCTGGATGTCAAACACCCCAAGTTAAACGTTGTTTTAAAAGACACTTTTGTTGACGTCCTTTAAAAATATGAAAAATAGCTGTATTTTCCTCCAACTGCCTATGGTAGAATATGGTGAGGCATGGGAACTTCAAAAGGCTCTTCTGGCTGCAAGAATGGCCAATACGGTAGAAGACTGTCTCGTCTTGCTCCAGCACCCCCCCACCTTTACATTCGGTCGCCGATACAAAGAATCAAATTTGATATCTAATAAGGATTTTTATAAAGATAAAGGCTTTGCCGTATACAAAACAGACCGTGGTGGACTGGCCACATATCATAGCCAAGGCCAATTAGTTGGCTATCCTATATTAAAAATGAACAGCTACACAAAGGATTATTATTACTATCTGCGTATGCTCGAAGAGGTGATGATAAGAACTCTTTCAGACTATGAAATTGAAGCCATAAGAAATGAGGGATATACAGGTGTCTGGGTAGATAAGGCAAAGATTGGGTTTATTGGCGTCCGGATTGCCCTGGGATATACGATGCATGGATTTTCTCTGAACGTAAATAACGACGTGTCCCCTTTTAACTTAATCATACCTTGTGGAATCCAGGATATAGAGGTTACCTCCGTTAAGAAATTACTCAACACGAACATAACTATAGATGAAGTTCAACGCACGCTCATCAATCACTTTGAGGATGTATTTCAGGTTCATATGATGCCTGCGAAAATGGCATCTGTAATTCAAAAAATTGGCCATTTGGAAAATTTAAGCTACAATACTGTACATTCCGTGGTGTAACTCAAACCTTCATGTTTGAGAACCGGGCAGGTTGTGAATACTAAAGTGTTTGTGCAAAGGGCACAGCCCTAGCTGTCATACGTTAGTTTTTTGTAAGATAATTCCGTAAATTGAATACATAAACGCATTATGCCAAAACAAGAAGAACAAAAAAACAATCATGCCAGGCTGCACGACGAAGGAGTCAAAGAAGGGATATATGGAAGCATAAAGGACAGGGAAATAGACCACGTCGACTACGATCGATGGATGGGCGGTCCCCGTGGCCCCGAAAAAATTGTTTTTAAAGACGGAACTGCTGTTATATTCAAGTGTGATATCCGACATTACTGGATGGCAAATAATCCGGACACCCCTATCCGGGAGGCAATTGCTTATCAAATTGACAAGATCGTGGGGCTTGGACTCGTGCCAAAAACGATGGTAATCGACGACACTATCAACAATGTTCGTTATGATGGTTCAATACAGGAGTGGATTAAGGATGCAAGGGACGGTTATCAGATCGACAAGTTCACATCTGATGAGAGAAGAAATTATGACCGATTGAGGATTTTTGATTTTGTAATCGGCAATAGCGACCGGCATCTGGGAAATGTCCTATTTACTGATGGCGGAAAGATGTATGCAGTAGATCATAATGCCTGTCTTATCATCTCCAATGACGAAGACATTTTATCTTTTCCCGACTCGTTAATCATTTTCATGAGTAAAAACGTTGTTCAAGATATGCCGCATATCGTTGACATTATAGAAAAGTTTTACGACAACAGAGAAAGGATATTAAACCTTATCAATAAATATATACATGACAATAAAGAACTCGCCATGCTCATGGTGGAATCGAGGATTCTGTACTTATACAACACGTTGAAAAAAGACAAACCGTTTCCCAAAAAATACCTCGAATGGCGGAAGGGTTTGGACGAAGAAATCCGGAATATTTTAAAAAAAAACAGGAAGCAGGGGTGAGTTTGGAGTTGGCAAATTTAATTCTTAATCCTAATTCATAACGCAGCTAAGCCGCAACCAATTCTCTTGTGAAAGCGGGGAGATTGCTTCGGAAAAGACCCTCGCAATGACACTTACTATGCTCTTTGATGGCACACAGCACGTTGTCATTGCGAGCGGAGCGAAGCAATCTTTCCCTCATAAACAAACTTCACCTCCTGATAAGAAGTATATGGGATTGTGAAATACTTACAAAAAAAAGATGTTTTTACAGAGTAATACTATAAACCTCAAATTATCCTATGCGTCCCGAGTGGCTAAAAGTAAGATTACCTCACGGTATAAATTTTACAGAAATAAAAAGTATCTTAAGGGAAAAACAACTTCACACGGTTTGTGAGGAGGCGCTATGTCCCAATATTGGTGAATGCTTTGAACAAAGAACGGCAACATTCCTGATCCTCGGCGACACATGCACCAGACAATGCGGATTTTGTGCCGTAGACAAGGGAATTCCAAAGATCGTGGATGAAGAAGAACCACGCAGGATTGCAGAAGCCGCGCAAAGGATGAAGTTGAAATACATTGTTATTACCTCAGTCACGCGGGACGATCTGCCTGATGGCGGCGCATCAATTTACGCCCGAACGATTCACAGCATTCGTGGATGTATAAAAGATAGCAGGATTGAGGTGCTCATTCCTGATTTTAAAGGGGATTTAAGGGCATTAACAGCCGTACTCAACGCCTATCCGGATATTCTCAACCATAATATTGAAACTGTGCCCCGCCTTTATCATCAGGTAAGACCTGCGGCAGATTACATGCGATCCCTGGAATTATTGAGAAAAGCGCGAGAGTTACAACCATCTGTCACGACAAAATCAGGACTAATGGTGGGTTTGGATGAAACATGGGATGAAATAATTGATACCATGAAAGCAATAAAAACTGCCGGTTGTGATATCCTTACGTTGGGACAGTATTTGAGTCCAGGGAGAAATGCTTTGCCAATCCACCGTTATTACACACCTGCAGAATTTGAAAAGTTAAAAGAAGAAGGTTTGAAACTGGGTTTCAGACATGTTGAATCAGGACCACTTGTGCGGAGTTCTTACCACGCAATGATGCAATCGGAAATGGCGCACCAAGGATGTTCACGGAATTCCACGGAACAATAAATTTCGTGCTCATTCGTGCCAATTCGTGACTAACTCAGTATTAATTCTCTGGGTATGCTGATGTCCGTTATTATAACTTCGCCCGTGTAATTTGGTCCATCACCCAGATAAAACCCCTTCTTGCCCGCCGCAAAGGTCACCGTCTTTGTAGCCTTAATAGCAGAGCCCAGGATATTCCCGGTATTGCAAT
Organism: Candidatus Brocadiaceae bacterium; assembly: GCA_046350595.1. GTDB lineage: Bacteria > Planctomycetota > Brocadiia > Brocadiales > Brocadiaceae > JAHFOW01. Next base: position 15,580 of record JAXMAC010000037.1, read on the forward strand.
CGATTCCAGAAGGTATATCAATCGATATAACAGGTTTGTTGAGTTTGTTAACACCCTCAATAAGAGTCTTAAAAGGTTCTCTCGCCTCCCCCGAAAGTCCCGTCCCAAACAAGGCATCAACCAGATGTGTATAATCGTCCAAGTCTCTTAATAAAGTATTTACACGCCAAATATCAATCACTTCTTTTACCGGTATCTTCATGTTGAGAAGAATATGAAGATTGGTGGCTGCATCTCCGTCTCTTAAAATATCGGGTATTTTTGCAAGGAGAAACACATCCACGGAAATACCATGATTATGAAGGTGTCGTGCGACGACATATCCATCTCCCCCATTGTTACCTTTTCCGCATAAAATGGCTATTTTTACGGTTTGAGGATGGCGAATCATCTTCATAACCTCTTCAGCCACGTTCCGTCCCGCATTTTCCATAAGAATAATGCCGGGAATTTTATACTCCTCAATAGCCTTCCTGTCCAGTTCCCGCATTTCTTCGCGTGTCAAAGACTTTTCCATTTTAGTAAATCCTTATAATTATTTCCCTTCCACTATTCTGCTTTCTTCCTCAGTTATCTCCTGGCTCAGCTACACAGCAGCCAATTCTCTTGTAAAGCGGTGAGATTGCTTCGGAAAAGACCCTCGCAATGACACTTACTATGCACTTTGATGGCATACAGCACGTTGTCATTGCGAGCGTTTGTAGTGACGACTTTAGTCGTCTGCGGTCATTGCGAGCGGGCGAAGCAATCTTTCCTTTATTTTTTATCGTTAGATCATCTCCCAATCAGTTTGCAAAAGCTTGTATATTTTTTAAGGAAAATACCGTTTATCAACGAACCCATTCGCTTGATAAATTTGTACACGTCTAAAAGGAAAATATGGCATAATGTTTAACGTGATTATTACATATTTCATGGTGAAAGGTTCTATAGATAGTAGACTATATATAAAACACCGTATGTCCCAATATTTCAATATCTTATGGGATTGTTTACTTCTTTGTTTTACTGATTAATTGGGATAAGAACCATATTCATATTTATTTTGTAAAAATTCTCCGTAATTTTTTCCGTGTCATCCGTAGCCTCTGCGGCAATTGAATAAATTTACGTATAGGAGTTTCAATGTTGCAGAGACGCAAGATTTTGCGTTTCTCCATGCTGCGTCTTTTTGCCGATTCAATTTTCAAGGTTAAACCTGTTTTGACATGGAGTATAAAGTTTTGGGAAAATACTTTCAACGGTATTTTAATATTTTCAGAACACAGACATATTTCATATATACTTAATTATTAATAAATTTGAATAATTTAAAAAACATTGTATAATAATTATGCAGCAAAGCCGCAATCAATTCTCTTGAGAGAGTGAGGAGATTGCTTCGAAAAAGACCCTCGCAATGACATTTACTATGCACTTTGATGGCACACAGCACCTTGTCATTGCGAGCGGAGCGAAGCAATCTTTCCATCATAAACAAATGTGATTGTGGAAAACTTATAAAAAAATTTACACAGTAATACGATAACTTCTCATGAAAGGATAAGACGACAATATTGAGAAAATTTACCAATGGGTGTTGTTATTCATCTTGTATTAGCTTTGTATAATCCTACAACCCTGTTCATAAGGAGGAAATGCCATGGTTAAAATAACCAAATCAACTATAGCAGTAATCATCTCACTTTATGTATTACTCACGGGCTACTCACAAATAGCGCAAGCTGATACCCTGAGCATTATCAGGGAAGGTATTATCCGGGATTTGCAGGGAATCACCCGGAAACAAGCGGAGACTATCACCAATTGGGTTGACGCCAGAAAAAAAGATGTACGGGTTACCGCTCACAACCTGCCTGCCTACCGCTCAGAAGTAATTCGGGACCAACAGGAACCGGACTTTACAAGGCCGCTTGAATACCTCACCTTCATGAAAAACATATATCACTACAAGGAAGTTTTTATAGCAAACCCCACAGGCACAATTATTGTTTCAACGGACAAAAACAATATTGGAAAGGACATTGCATCCACCCCATACTTTCAGGAAGCGCTCAGGGGCAAAACGGTTTTTTCTGACATCATGCCTTCAACCATACCCATCGAAAACGAGGAAGGCAACCCTGAAGTGGGATTACCCACGATGTTTGTATCCACCCCCGTTACCAGCGAAAAATCGGATGTGTTGGGCGTCCTGACTTTCAGGCTTGATGTCAACGAACTCATAAAATTAATATTGCCCATGAAGGCAACGGAGACAGGTGAGATTTATTTAATCAATAAGGACGGGTACATGCTCACCGAATCACGGTTTGCCCACAATCTCAAGGAAAATGGCGTTATAAAAAAGAGGACGTCTTTAGAACTGAAAGTGACAAACCCCAAGACTGGAAATCTCACTCAGGCGGTTCAACAATGCCTCAAAGGCTCTGACGGATATAATGACACGGGCTATCTTGACTACCGGGGCGTTAGCGTTATTGGTTATTGGACATGGCTCCCCTATCTAAACTGGGGACTTATTGCAGAAATAAATATTGATGAGGCGTGCCACGAGGTGCGTAAATTTTTTCAGGAAACGACCCTTAAAAATTTACGTGGTCTTATGCACCGTCAGGTAGGTCTGGTAAAGATGTGCATGGAGGGACACAAAAATAATGCCCGTGCAATTGCGCTTAAACCTCAAACAAGTAATTATGCAAAAGGCGTGGTGTCAGTCGATGAATTTGTCCATGCGCTTAACTACTTAGAATTTATCAGGGATGAATACGGATACAAGGGCATATTTATTTGCGATACAGGCGGAGTTATCCGATTATCAACAGAAAAGAACCTGGTAGGCATGAACGTATCAGGGGAGGACTATTTTGTAGAGGCAAAAAAACAAGGTGTTTTTGTGAGTAATGTAAGACTATCCACGACACCCATTGTAAACGAGTTTGGCAAAAACGAACGCAACGTCCCAACCCTGTTTGTGTCTGCAACGATACAGGATAATGGAGGGAACCCCGCCGGTGTGCTCGTTCTTCGTGTAGACACAATGGAACTGAACAAACTCATGCAGGGCACGGAGGTCGGAGAAAGCGGCGAGACGTACATCATTGATTCAGAAGGTATGTTTATTACAGAATCACGGTTTATCATAGATCTGAAGAGGAAGGAAATGATTAAAAATAGATCCGCCCTGGAACTCAAGGGCATCAACCCCAAGACGGGAAGGTTGACGAAGGGAATCATCGAATGTCTGAGCGGAACCGAAGGATATGACGACACGGGTTATCTTGATTATCGGGGCGTTCCGGTACTCGGCACGTGGTGCTGGATTCCCGAATACGACTGGGGTGTAATGGTCGAAATAGACCTTGACGAGGCATTCCGCAAGAGTTCAGCATTCTGGGGTATTAAGCAGTATTTTTAAATTTTAACGATGGGGCGCAGCTAGACGCAGATACAAAGTTTTATAATCTGCGTTTATCTGCGTCCAAATAAAATCTTCCCGTTTGTAGTGACGACTTCAGTCGTCATACCTGCATATTGTCCATCACGAGGAAGCGACTGAAGTCGCTCCTACAAACTGCAAACCTGAGTTTATATTTCCATTCTTTTCTCTACTTCATCAACAACAAATTTACTGAATGAAAAGGCAGAGGTAAATGCGGGAGATACCGCATTTAAGACATGCGTGGAATTTTCTCCCTGTTCAACCACAAAATCCATGACCAGTTCCATCGTTTTTCTATCAAGAAGTTGCGCCCTGATACCTGTAGTTAAATAGTTGCCAAATTGATCTCTATCTAATTTTTTCACCAGATATGCAGCTTGTTGTATAAAATATTTTCTCGAATATTTCCTCAATTCCTCGATGGCCAAATCTCTAAAATTACCTGCATTGGATAAAAACAGTTTAGCCTCATTGAATACAATCTCAAAGAATTCGTGTATCCTTAAATGCGAAATGCCCTGATAATTTTCCCGCCAGAAGGCCGGAATTGCCGTTGGGCCTACCTTTATTTTTCCATCAACGGCCTTTGTAAAGTGGACGCCAAGAAATGGGTTTTTTAAGTTTGGAACAGGGTATATATGCCTATGAATAAAATTGCTGTCCTTATATTCCAGGTAAGTACCTTTAAAAGGGATAAGGGTATATTTAAGACCGACTCCAAATTGATGCGCAATGTTATCTGCATACAAACCGGCCGTGTTAATGAGGTGTTTAAATCTTATTTTTTGTTTTGTGGTGCTTACCGTAAAGGCATCCGCTCTTTTCACGAATCCTTCATCCAGCAAGATTTGTATTTTCCCCTGTAAAGCTGAATCAATATGTTCAACAACCTCTTTGGGATTCACAACAGCGGTCGTTGGTGAATACAATGCCTTATCAAAGGTTTTTGCATTCGGCTCAAGTTCTGCTAATCTCTTTTCATCAATTATTTCCAGGTCTATACCATTCGCAATTCCCCTTCTTTCCAATTCACAGAGTCCTCTCATTTCATTTTCATCCCGCGCAACAACAACCTTTCCGCATCTGTTTATAGAGAGATGGTGTTTTATGCAATATTCGGTGAGAAGTCTGTTCCCTTCAGAGGTAAACCGCGCCTTTAAACTATCGGGCGTATAATAAAATCCGGCATGGAGTACCCCACTATTTCTTCCACTTGCGTGGCAGGCCAGGGAACGTTCCTTTTCTAACACAGTAATACGTAAATCCTGGTGTCTTGTATGAAACTCACGGGCAATAGACAGGCCAATGATTCCACCACCCACGATTAATATATCGGTTGTCAGCATTTAATTCTTAACTACTCAGGTGATAATGAATTTTTTGTATAATCTCTTCAAAACCCGCTCTGGTATCCAGACATTTTGATACAATTTTAAGTTCGGAATAACTCTTCATACCAAGGTTTAATTCCACGGCCCTTTTGACCTGTCGCTGTTCCCACACCTCCACATCTCCTCCAAAGGCATTGATAATGCTTAATCCCACGACGTCGGCTGCAATCCTGTCGCCGGTAATGACAATGAGATTTGGTTGAGCCACGGTACCCCGTGTCGGGCCTTTCTTTGTAAAAATCTTTGTGCCGTCAAGGATGTTGAGATGAGGAGTATATGCCAGGTTTAATTCGGCAACGATCTCATCCCAGTATTCAGGGGCAATAAAGTATGGCCTCTGTTGAGGATGAATGGCGCCGATAAAATTCTTCAACGAAATGGTATAATGCGCATAACTATGGGTTTTAATAACGGGAACATTAATAATCCTGTCGACATTATAGAGAATCTCAGAAACAATGGCCTTTTTAACAAATCTTCCCTGAGGTATATCCACCTCTACCCAGCCACAATCTTCAAAGGCAAGAAATTCCATATCTTCATCCTTAATTACTTCCCATACGCCTGACCTTATGGCATTCCTCTTTGTGGGCAGAACAAATATTGCAGACATGTCACCCACCAGGACCTTTGAAACGCCGGATTCATGGAGGATTTTTATGAGGTTCTTTATAATAACCGGACTGGTATTGGCGGGACTTGGATAGCGATTAACGATATTCGGTTTTATGAGTACGGACTTGCCCTTAACGTCAAGTTTTTCCAATCCACCCACCAGTTCTATACCTTCCCTGAGCATGGTATAAACATCGTCGCCCCGAACAATGGAAACGAGGGTCTTATTTGCTTCTTTATAGACATTGTTGTGAGCGGGTTTATGGTTTATCTTTTTCGCATCAGGTTGCCTGAAAAGAAATTTAAAGACATAACGCCACTGTAGTTTTAAAAAAAGAAATATTGATATACCGACATAATAGAAAAGTGGTGATTTTATAATGCGCATATAATTTATTGAAAAGAATTTATTATAAGGGAACGACGCCGTTTTTGCGATTGACCCAACGTATTATTTTATATATTATACATTATATTTTCTATAGTTGTATAGTATTACCGTGTAATACAATAGTTGAGATGTAGCTGCACCAGATCATTGCGAGGGGCTTTATCGGTACAAGATTGAAACCAAACAGGATATGCTTTGCTTTTATTCTACAAATATGGAGTTTCTTTCGTTTCTTTATGAGAGAAAGATTGCTTCGCTTCGCTCGCAATGACAGGATAAGGTCACACTGACCGGTTCCTTTTCGTACTGACAACATGCAGTGTACTATCAAAGCGCGTAGTGCATGTCATTGCGAGAGGGGTCTTTTCCGAAGCAATCTCCCCACTTTTATAAGAGGGAATTAGTTGCGGCTTGCTGCGTTAAATTGGATTGCCTGCAGCAGCCACTTTATCTGGTTCTAAAGCGAAGCTTCGAGCCAAGGGACAAACGCTACGGTAGAGACGCAATATTTTGCGTCTCTACAATATTGAAATTCCTATACATAAATTATAATTTAGATTTTTATATCTTGCTCATCATGATCCTTGTTTTATCAGGCACAGAAGAAGGCAAAGAGATAGTTCGAAGACTCCATGAAGAAGGATTTAAACTTCTGACGACCGTTGCCACTGAATACGGCAAGAAGATGTTTGAACAAATAGGCTTAGAAGCCATTTGCCTTCAGGGGCGCCTGGATACAAGTGGATTCATTCAGTTAATAAAAGAAAGAGGTATAAACACAGTTATAGACGCTACCCATCCCTATGCCGTGGAAGTCTCCCGCAATGCAATGGATGCCTGCACGAATACCAATGCACGGTACATACGGTTCGAAAGGCAAGGGACAACAATATCAGACCATCCTGCGATCCATAAAGTCAGGAACATTTCAGAAGCAGTGGACAAGGCAAAAACGCTGGGGAAAATAATATTTCTCACTACAGGCATATCGAGTGTATCAAAATTTATCATGCTCAGGGATGAAAAGGAATTATATGTACGCATTCTGCCTGTGCCTGAACATATAAAGCTCTGTCTTGATGCGGGCATTCCGCCCACGCACATCATTGCCTTGCACGGCCCGTTTTCAGAAGATTTAAATCGTGCAATGTTCCGGCAATATAAAATTAATACGATGGTAACAAAGGAGAGTGGTAACACCGGCGGCGTACTTGAAAAGCTGTCAGCCGCAATGAAAGAAGGCATAGACACAATACTTATTGAAAGACCAAAACTAGATTTTTCAAAGGTATATATAACCATTGACGAGGTAATAGAGGCGGTAAAGGGAAAGTATCTTCAAAATCTAAAATCATAATTCGGAAATCAAAAATATTCTTATGGAATACCTTATACTCGATGGTCAAAGCCTCACCCTTGAAGAGTTAATTAGCGCCGTTCGAAACGATAAAAAGGTAATGTTGAGCAAGACGGCGGAAATAAAGGTTGTTCAGTCGCGCCAGATTGTAGAGAACGCATTACAAAGCAAACACGTCATTTATGGAATCACCACGGGATTCGGCGCCCTGAGTGAAGTTATCATTTCAAAGGACCAGACAAAACAACTCCAGAAAAATATCCTGATGAGCCACGCTGCCGGCGTTGGAAATTATCTGGATGAAGAGACTACAAAAGCAATACTCATCCTCAGAATCAATGACCTTGCAAAGGGGAATGCCGGCATTAAGCCGGAAACTTTGAAGACGCTCGTTGAAATGTTCAATAAAGGCGTATATCCGCTCATGCCTGAAAAAGGTTCAGTCGGCGCAAGCGGCGACCTTGCTCCTCTTGCCCACATGGCGCTTGTATTAATCGGATATGGACAGGCAATCTATAAGGGCAAAATTATGAACGGCGACCGTGCAATGAAAGAGGCGGGAATACCTTTCGTCGATCTCGACGCGGGGGAAGGATTAGCGCTGATCAACGGCACTCAGGTCATGACAGGAATCGGCGCTTTAACGGTATATAACGCATTAAATCTCCTTAAAACAGCCGACATAGCCGCTGGCATGAGTCTGGAGGTTTTACTCGCATCAAATATTGAGTTGGACAAAAAAATACACGATGTGCGACCGCATCCTGGTCAGATTATCAGCGCTGATAATCTGAGACGCATTACTCAAAATAGTGAAATCGTATCGTCTCACAAGGATTGCTCCCGTGTGCAGGATGCTTACTCCATTCGGTGCAGTCCCCAGGTGCACGGGGCTTCTCTTGATGCGCTCCACTATGCACAGCGGGTAATAGAAATAGAGATAAATTCGGCGACAGATAATCCCCTGATTTTCCCCGAATCGAATCAGATTATTTCGGGAGGAAATTTCCATGGACAGCCGGTTGCGCTCGCAATGGATTTCCTTGCCATTGCCCTTTCTGAAATTGCCAATATCTCAGAGCGGCGTATCGAGCGATTGGTAAATCCGCAATTGAGCGGGCTTCCGGCATTCCTCATCAGAGATGCCGGGCTCAATTCGGGATTCATGATTGCCCAATATACCGCAGCGTCACTTGTTTCTGAAAACAAGGTGCTTGCCCATCCTGCAAGCGTTGATTCCATTCCAACATCAGCAAACAAGGAAGATCACGTGAGTATGGGGACTATAGCTTCACGGAAGTGTTGTGAAATATTAAAGAATGCAGAACATGTAATTTCTATAGAATTACTCTGTGCCGCCCAGGCTATGGACCTGTTTACGAATCTCAAGGCTGGTGCAGGGACTATGGAGGCGTATAACCTTATCAGGAAACATATTTCTCACATGGATCAAGACCGCGTGGTGGCTGATGATATAAATACCATGTATAGACTTGTACATAAAGGTAAAATTTTAAAAGCCGTTGAAAACAAAATCGGTAAGCTTAATTAAATGTATAGGAATTTCAAACGACCATGGAGTGGCAAGGCGCGCCTTGCCACTACGCTGTTATAGAAGTTGCCGAAGGCCTGATATATTGGCAATGTCTGTCAGTAACGAAACCCGTATCGTAGAACAGGTATACAGAATATTTAAAGTTTGTACTACAGGAGACATGATGAAGATTATTTCTTTTGGCGATATACATGAAGACACCCATAATCTTGCAAAGATCAAAACGGCGCTTGAAAACGCCGATTTAATTATACTCTCAGGGGACTTAACAAATTACGGTAGAAAAAACAAAGCACAAATAGTCATAGAAGATGTAAAAAAATATAATAAAAAAATACTTGCCCACTATGGAAATATGGACAAGGCAGATGTGGACACCTATTTAACCCATGAAGGCATCAACCTGCATGGAAATGGATATCTGTTTGGAGACGTTGGCATATTTGGTTGCGGTTGTTCGAGTCCAACGCCTTTTCATACACCGTCAGAAATAAGCGAAGCAGATATCGAAAAATATCTTGTCAACGGATATAAAAAGGTTAAGGATGCGAAGTGGAAGATTATGGTCTGTCACACGCCCCCGAAAGATACATCCACAGACATCATACGAAACGGCGCCCATGTAGGAAGCAGCGTTGTCAGGGACTTTATTGCACAACACAAACCCCATGTTTGTATTACCGGCCATATTCATGAATCGAGAAACAAGGACATGATCGGCGAAACGGTGATATTAAATGCAGGCATGTTCAAAGACGGATGGTATATTGAGGTCATAATTGATAACCATGACATAGCTGCATCGCTGAAATCCTTTGCATAAATCAAAAATGCATTAAGAAAGGGGGAATCAGGGGGCTGTTCTTTTTTTAAATTTATTTGAAATACTTATAACAAATTAAATCCAGAAGACGCC
>JAXMAC010000037.1:25346-27800 GCA_046350595.1 Candidatus Brocadiaceae bacterium
ACTATGCAAATATTCATAAGCTGAAGGCACATGAAAGAGCTTGAAAATATTATTGTACTATTACTCAGGTCGTTGCCCTGGGCTTCCTTATACAAGCACTTTGGGATTTTGTTTAAAATTGAAATATCTTTCCTTAATTTAATAATATTATCCCCCCCATCTGGGATGGGGAACGCTTACTTGCTGCATATATGGGCATTGTCATCGGTTTTATTATGTCAGCCCTTTGGGATTTATTTCAAGCAATGCATCCTTCTGTTAAATATTGTATTCCTCAAGAGGATAAGTATAATATATTGATACTATGATTAAAATTTCCAATCTCACCAAGCACTATGACCACCAACCCCTGTTCAAGGGACTTTATCTGAATATTGCAAGGGGAAGCGTTGTTACTATTATTGGGCCTTCGGGAAGCGGCAAAAGTACGCTTTTGCGATGCGTTCATGGACTCGAAACCTTTCAGGCAGGTTTTATATCTGTTAATGGCCAAACACAATTTGGAACTGACGAATATAATTACCATAGTTCACAAAAAGACCGCGTTTTAAAAAATATCCGCCGAAACGTGGGGATGGTCTTTCAACAATTTAATCTCTTTCCCCACATGACGGTGCTTCAAAACATCACCACTGCCCCCATCCACGTCTTAAGCATTGACAAGGCAGAAGCCGAGACATACGCCATTTCTCTGTTAAAAAAGGTGCGATTACAGGACAAGGCACATCGTTATCCTTCACAACTCTCGGGTGGTGAGCAACAACGGGTAGCCATTGCCCGAGCCATGGCTATGAAACCGGAAGCAATGCTCATTGATGAACCAACATCTGCCCTCGATCCGGAAATGGTTGACGATGTCCTCGGTGCATTAAAAGCGTTAGCATCTGAAGGAATGACCATGCTCATTGTCACCCATGAGATGAGTTTTGCACGGGATGTTTCAACAGAGGTAATTTTTATGGATAAGGGGGAAATTATAGAACAGGGAATTCCCCATGATGTTTTTTCCAGCCCAAAATGCGACAGAACAAAGGCTTTTCTCAAAAGGAGGTGATGATTATTGAGTGTTGATCAATGGAATGTATATTTACGAAACCACATGAATTTTTAAAAGGAGGTTAAACCATGAAGATAGTATTACGGTATTGGAAGGCGTTACTCTTAACGAGTATCGTAATTTTGGGAGGAACTACATCTGTCCGTGCAGACTTTTTTGCCCCATGGACTGCTGCTGGTTCAACAGGGACTGTTGATGAAACGGATAACTCAAATGTTATTTTCAGTGGAAGCTATGCAACGGTACGGAGCGCTGTGTCATCAACAACAGTGGATATACGGTATAATGTCGTAGCAATTGATGGTCTCTTGAGTGGCGGGGAAGGTTATTTTCTCAAGGTTCGGTTCAGGGCCCGTGGGACAAACGCAAGGGTCCGTTTGTTTCTCAAAGAACATAATATAGACACAGGCACAACGGTTACCAGGATATCGTTTGATAGCGATACTTATGCATCTTCATCCGGTTTCCAGACACAGAGTATTCCTTTCTGTTCGCCAGGCTGGTCATTTGATTTTGTCAAAAACATCTACTATATCGAAGTGCAGCTTATAAAGGGCAGTACCGGCGGAACCCCTGCTATTGATGCGATACAAATTGGCGTTACCCTCTGTTAAGAAATTTGTATAATTCATTATTAATTGTTGATAAGCAGGCCGGATTGAACGATGCGAAACCCAACAGTTCAATTTGGGATTGTTGGGTTTCGTTCCTCAATCCAACCTGCGTCTGTTAACGAACACAACGCAGAGACGCAAAATCTTGCGTCTCTACACTGGGTATCCTTAAACGTAAATACAATAACTTCCTTGTAGACAATCTTTCGTAAAGGTGATTTTTCAGCACCGAAAAAGAATGTTCCGTATGAGCAATATCGGCAACCGTTGTTGTACCGGCTTCCACACAGCACCTTACACCTTTCTCTATGGAATGTGGAATAAGATATTTTGCTTTGACAATTATCATGAAAATTTTTCTTATAGCATAACGCAGCACAGCCACAACCAAGTCCCCTCTATAAAGAGGGAATTTAGGGGTGTGTAAAAAACGTGCAAGAAAAAAAAGTGGCATGGTATCCCTGCCTGTGCTGTGCGGCAGCACGGCAGACAGGATTATTTTCGCACTATTTCACCCCTAAGGGGTTGAATATTGTTATTTGTTTTTTCCTATAATCATGTCATCCCTTCGGGATTTCCCTGTCTGCCTGTTTTCTCCATTGGCTCTTAACTATAATGTATAATGCACACTAATGTCATTAAGTTAAGCCACCTGCTGTAAAAGTCCCCCTTAAAAAAGGGGGATTCAGGGGGTTGTTTTGATTAAATAATCCTTAACTTAATGACATTTTAACCCGACCTTCGCAATTCGAGGGGTAGACAACCAGCTCGGCCAGGAAATAC
>JAXMAC010000038.1:0-27360 GCA_046350595.1 Candidatus Brocadiaceae bacterium
AAGCTTACAGTTGGACAAATTATTTGCTGGACAAAAAGAAGGCTAAGAGGCATACTATGGTACATGATAACGAAAGAAAACCAAGTCAAAGAAATAGTACCTATGGGATGCTCTGGAGAAAGGAGTTCGTGGGAGTATGGGCTGTGGGAATTAGGAGAGATCGAGGTGGTGCTGGTAAGGGGGAGAAAAGATCCCAACTATGGGGTATGGAAAGAGATGTTGGAAAAGCAACATTATTTGCATTCAGCAAAGTTGTATGGACAGCAGATAAAATATTTGGTAAGGAGTGAAGAGGTAGGGTGGATAGGAGCGATGTCGTTTTCATCATCGGCATGGCGAGTAAAGGTGAGAGATAAGAGATTGGGATGGGATGAAGAGGAGAGGAAAAGAGGATTAAGGAGAGTAGTAAACAACAGTCGATTTTTGATAGTTCCGTGGTTGCGGGTGAAAAACCTGGCATCCCATGTGATGTCAAAGGCGCTCAAGAGGCTGGGAGGTGATTGGGAAGAAGCGTATAGGACAACGCCGGTACTGGTGGAGACGTATGTGGAGAAGTGTCGATACGAGGGGACATGCTATAAGGCATCGAATTGGGAGTATTTGGGGGAGACACAGGGGCGAGGGAGGAACGACCAGTATCATCAGAAGCGGCTTTCAAGGAAATATGTGTTTGCCTATGAGTTAGAAGAGGGGATATTGGGAGGAGGAGGGCAAGAGAGAGAGTACAAGGACTGGGTGGAGGAGGAATTTCAGGAGGTCAGACTGCCCAACCTGGCGAAGAAAAAACGGGCGATGAGTATCGTGCGGGATTTTTTTGCAAGTCCCGCATCACCAATACCGATGGCATGTAAGACGGGGGCGAAGTTGAAGGGGGCATACCGATTTTTTAGTGATGAGCAGGTGAACCCTGCCGACATATTACAATCGCATAGAAAGCAGACCCTCAAGAGGGCCGAAGGACATAAAGTGGTCCTTTCGGTAAATGACACGACGAGCATGAATTTGTCTACCCATGAAGCGACCGAGGGGCTTGGGTGTTTGTCAACAGAGCAAGGGGAGGACGGGTATTTTTTGCACGATACGGTGGTTTTTACTCCGAGGGGGATACCTTTAGGGGTATTAGATGCGCAGACATGGACAAGAGAGCCTGGGGAACACGGGAAAAAGGCAAGGAGAAAGCAGAAGCCGATCGAGGAGAAGGAGAGTTATAAGTGGTTAAGGAGCCTGGAAGCGACAGCCGGAGCCATGAAAGAGGCGTCCGGAGTGCAATGGGTGAGTGTGGGGGATAGGGAAGCGGATATCTATGAATTATTTGAACTGGCAAGCCAACAGGAAGTTTCATTCTTAGTGCGCTCTTTTCACAACCGGAAGGTGTGTGAGGATACCAAGGTATGGGAAGTTGTGGACAGAGAGGTGGCTGGTGGAAGGATGAGGGTGTGTGTCAAAGGCAAAGACAAGAGAGAAAGAGAGGCGGAGCTAGAGATACGGTTTCGGGAAGTCCGGATAAGGCATCCCAAGAGGGAGAAAGAGGAGGTAAGGCTGTGGGCAATACGAGCGAAAGAGGTATCACCACCAAAAGGAGAAGAGGGGCTTGACTGGAAATTATTAACGAATAGAGAAGTCAGAGACTTTGAGCAGGCGTGTGAAAAGGTGCAGTGGTATACGGTACGGTTTCGGATAGAGGTTTTTCATAAGATATTAAAGAGTGGTCGCAGGAGTGAGGACAGGAGACTGGGGAGTCTTGATAGGCTGGAGAGATGCTTAACGATTGATATGATAACGGCATGGCGGTTGATGTATTTAACCATGCAAGGCAGAGAGACGCCGGAGGTTGCCAGTGATTTGTTTTTTAGTGAGCAGGAAATAGAAGTTTTAAAACTGATCAAACACCGTGGAGAATATGCTGCGAATAGAGGTAAAAGTTTGCCATTGCGTGAAGCAATTCTTATTATTGCAACGCTTGGTGGATTTGTAAAAGGCAAGGGCAGGCTCCCTGGTGTGGAAGTAATGTGGCGTGGAATACGAAGGCTCGCTGATATTTTGATAGGTGTTTCTCTCACAATGCGTATACCTCAATCTGATTATGGATAATTTGTCCAGCAAAAAATTTGTCCAACTGTAAGTTTTCTAAGGGGGATTTCATGGCGTCACCCTTAACAAAGAGGGTGAAAGGGGTTGTAAAAAACGTACAAAAAAAAGGCATCTAATGTTCATTAGATGCCTTTTTTAAAATCAAACACTATAAACAAGCGCGTCAATTACTCATGACAGCGTGCGTCGCGCCTCTTCTTCCAAACAGCAGCGCCAACCATGAGAACAGCAACAACTCCTATGATACTGCCAACCACACCCGCAACACCTTTTCTCTCCTTTGCTGCAAGCATCTCATCAACCTTCTTGCCTCTCTTGAGCGCAATAGCCTGGCTTTCCAAATTATTGATGCCCTGGTATACCTTAGCAGCACCGTACCACCACGCGATATCCTGCTGACCGTGGGCAACGCCTTTATAAGCGTGCGCTTTGTCACCAAACCACATATTGGCATAGGTAAGTTCAATCTCTGAAGGGTTGTTCTTTCCTGTCATAAATAAGCCATACAACCCAAGTATTGGACCTATTACCGGTACTTTTCCTCCAGTTGTCTTAAAGGCTTTATAAACAGCATCTCCCAACAGACCTGGTCCTAGAGCATCAGCAAGCACATCGCCGAGAGGAAAAATATCCCTCTTCTTGATCGGGACATCAAACTCATCATTTGCCGCAAGGTCATCCAAAACTAGCTGTGCCCTGTCCTGAAGGTTCCACATCTCAAACATGAAATTATCCAGGTTTTCACGATACAACCTGGCAAATCTCGGACTGTGACATTTGCTGCATACCGCCACCCACTGTTCAGACCTCTTTTTATTTTCTGGAGAATAGACATCAAGGTTGTAATTCAATGGCGGCAAGTTAACACCGTAAGGATAATTTTTAAGCGATGACTTGTAATCTACGCCCTTTGGCGGCACAGTTCCCATCCTCCAAACACCCTTAGTCACAGGGTTATGGGCAAATTTACCGTTTCCCTGATCAAAATGACAGAACTGGCAAGTCGGCGTTCTATAATCCTTACCTGGTACAATCTCTGCGAGAGGTTTCTCCCAATCCCAGTGTTCGCCTTCCATGTGGTAAATATAACCCATCTTCGATTCACCGTAGCTTTCTGCGTCTGGATGATCAAAACCCATGTGACAACTCATACACGCTTCCGGCCTTCGCCCTTCGGCTGCTGCAAATTTATGCCTTGTGTGGCATATATTACATCTATCGGTAGCATGACAAAGATCGCAACCAAACTGTGCTGCAGGTGTTCCTCTTCTAGCCATCTCTGGATACCATGGTGGGATCACATTCGCAGCCAAACCATCAATATGGTTTGGACGACCACGTTCAGACTCACTCATAAATTCCGTAGTCTGCTGGGGGTGGCACTCACCACAGACCTGGGGAGTAGGCATACGCAACTCTTTATGGTCTTTACCATGGCAGTCACTACACGTCACCTCTTTCAGCTCCCTGCCAATCATCTTTTCAATTTGTTGTGTTTTTTCCGCAAAACGAGGATTTTTCCTTGGTTTTGCATGGGTTGATTCCTCCCAATCCCTTACAAAACCAGGTGTAACCTCTTCGTGACACTTAACACAATCGGTTGGTTTATACTTTTCCAGCAACTGATCATAGTATGTCCCCTCTGGTTTAACATAATGCCTGACCGGAAACCAATACATCTGCAGTGGCACAGGTTTATAAAGGTTCTGCCACGGGCCTGCGCCCTTTTCCATGCCTACATTGTTGGTAAACCAGTCTTTGAGCGTATCATTTGGATACAAAACATCATAATAGCTCATAGCCTTTTTTTGCATTTCTTTGAGCTCTGTTTCAGATTGAGCATTAACGCTCACTGTCTGCAAGCCCCAAATTAAGGGCGCGGCAAGCAAAATCGCACCCAATTTCAAAAACTTCATTTTATGTATCCTCCCCTTAAAACCCACAAACGTTAATAAACATTTAGTAAATTAACTCTAAGAATCGACTTAAACTCACTTTAGTAAATCTTTGGTAATGGCTTTGAATCAGCTCCGGCTTTTTGTTCACCGCCCGTTTTATAGGGAGCCGTATGTTGAGGGAAGAACCACTCGTCAGACGCGCCCTTTTCCTGGAAAAACCTGAGCCTCATCTCATGATTACGTGTATGATGGCATGGACCACATACATTGTATGGTGTACCAAATGTTCCAACCTTTGCTAATTTCTGGCCCTCCGGCGCCTTTCCAATATCCATAAAATAAGCAAATACCTCGCCCGCACCATGGCATGCCTCACAGGTTACCCCTGCTTCCGAGTATTTTCCCGTTGCCTCGTCGTAACCAGTTGTGTGGCACGGTAAACATTTTTTCCTGTACTCATCATTTCCGGCGATGTAGTCAGGAGCCTCTTTGACACGTTCAAACGTTTTAAACTTAATCCTCTGCCACCTTTCAACATGGGGGGAAGTTAACCCTGTATGGCACTTGAGGCATTTCTGACTGCCAACGTAAACGGCTTTATCTCCTGTAAGACTAAATTTCTTAAAGTCACCCATTTCTAATCTTTGATTTGGGTCGCTTTCTTCAGGAGTTAAGGTAGCAAGCTCACTCCAAAAATCAAAAAGTACTTCCGCATTCACCATTCTTAACTGCATCTGTCTCTTGTGGTAGTAAGTACCCTCGTGCGCCATTTCTTCACTCAATGCCCTACCATTTCCTCCATGACACACCGAACAGCCATAAATATCAAATGGAAAGTCCTTACTGCTCGGATGAGCCGTCTTCAGCTTTTCCTCATCGATATGACAGGTCATACACCTATCAACTTTATTACCGTTCTGTCTCTTAGCCCATGTAGCATCACCCTTTAAAAGAATCTGTTTGACCTCGTAAACAGGATGTTTCAAAGAAGCAAGTCGCTTTCCAAGCAACTCTTTTTCTTTCACTGACGTGGCTGCCTGATACGCACTCTCCACTTTCACTGCCTGCTCTTCGAAATACTCCCTTTGGTATTTTTTCCATTCCGGATTAAATTCATCACGAAGCCATAAACTAGTGATTATGAAAAACAAGGCACTAAGACCAAAGAAAATCAATTTTTTTGCACTGATGTTAATATTCATAAATCTCATAAATCACCCATTCTGGAATCATTCATTAGTTAATCAATCTGATAAAAATCAGATATTTATCCACGGCGTTGCAATAATGTATTTAACATTGAGCGCCAGCCTGAAAAACATCTTTATTACCGTTCCAATCATTGACAAAAGAAGCCCCATCGTCAGCACATATCGGATAAACCCCAATTTCATAAAGAAGTCTTTTTTAACGACCGCCGGAATCACTAAACCAAAGAAGTAAAATCCCAGCAGAAGGGCAATCCCTAAGGGTAACGGTAAGTCATGCAACGGGGGTGGCGTGGGAAAATCATGCGTCCATTTTTCCCATGGCCAGAAAAATGCCCAGAAGGGACCGCGAAGCGCAGTTCCAATATATATCAGAATATACCAAAACACATACCCGGAAAGAAAAACCGTCATAGCAAATTTTCTTTCCTTAAAGGTATAATATCCATTGCCTTTAGGATTATTATCCAGATAAGGAATAAGAATTAACCCAATAACAATAAAGGTTGGAAGGATAACACCGGCATACCATGGATCAAAATAAACTAACGCTTCCTGTAACCCCAAAAAGTACCATGGCGCCTTTGCCGGATTTTCGGCCTGTCCTGGATTCGATAATTCCCGTAATGGAGCATCTACCGCGTATGAGTAAAAGAGCAACCCTACCGTAACTAAAATAGCAGCCAAAAACTCTTTAGCAACCAGGGTGGGCCATGTAAAAACTTTATCGTCTTTTACTTCTATAGACCCTTTCTTTTCTTCTCTAACTTCCATGGAACCACTCCTCAGAAATCTCCACAATTAACCATAACGAAATTCAACACAATATTAAAGCGGACCCGAAATACCCCCGTCTTTGCGTACTCTCCAGAAATGAACCATCATCAATGCAGAGGCTACTACAGGTATCCCTATACAGTGCCAAACATAAGCCCTAAGTAACGCAGGGGCATCAATCATTGTTCCACCCAATAATGCGAAACGTACATCATTATCAGCCCTCATTCCCAGAATATAGGCAAATGGGCCTTCATGACCTAACAACGGCGTTGCACGCGCCATGTTTGTGCCTACGGTGATAGCCCAATATCCAAGCTGATCCCACGGCAACAAATAGCCGGTAAAGCTCAGCAAAAAAGTAAGAACTAACAGAACTACGCCAACCACCCAGTTAAACTGCCTTGGTGGTTTATACGAGCCGGTCAGAAACACACGCAACATGTGTATACTAACCGTAATCACCATTGCGTGGGCGCCCCAACGGTGGGTATTCCTCAATAATCTGCCAAATGGTACTACATACATCAAGTCAACAATATCTGCATACGCCCTGTTTACATCAGGAGTGTAGTAAAACATAAGGAGAATACCTGTTATCGTTTCAAACATGAAGATAAAAAAGGTAATACCTCCCATGCACCAGGTAAAACGGATCTTCGTTCCATGCTCCCTGACTTTAGCAGGATGCAAGTGTAACCATACGTTACCAATAATCTGAAGAACCCTATTCCTGGGGGTATCCGTGTAACCGTGGCGAAATACAGACTTCCAAATTTCATTGTCCGTAATTTTCTTTATTAAATCCGGAATTAATCTCATTTATGTACCCCTCTCTCCACTTTGCTTTTTTTACTGTAATCCCCCTCCATAATAAACGACCTCCCCTATTCCTCCCTTTCTCCTAACATTCTATTGATTTCTTCGTTCGGCTTCCAAAGCACACGCTTTAAAGATATTACACTGACAGGACAATCTTTGCAATTTCCGCAACGAATACACACATCGGTATATTTTATTACTATACCGTCTTTGCTAACAAACGGTCGATATTCCTTGCTTTCATCAGAAACATCAACTTGCTTCAAAGCCCCTACCGGACAAACCATACTACAACGACCGCAAAGAACACACTCATTTGTTTCTACATTTATACTCAAATCACATTTCAGACATCGCAACGCTTCTTCTTTGGCTTGTTCTTTAGTAAGACCCAGTTCCACCAGCTCAAAAGTGCCCTCCCTGTTATCAACCGGCAACAATTCCATTTTTTGACGCGGTACGGAATCATAGTTTTCTTCACGCGGATTAAAATCACTATCCATGAGAGTAACCCACACTTTCTTCCTGGGTTCCTGAATCTCCATATCTCGAATATACCGATCTATGGATTTGGCAGCCTGATGTCCTTGTGCAATACATTCTATGATAGTACTTGGACCTAACGTTACGTCACCACCAGCAAAAATACCTTTCTTATTCGTTACGAGGTTGTCATCCACCGCTACAGTGCCCCATTTAGTAACGCCCAGTCCGAAGTTATCACCGAGAAATTTCAAATCAGGTTCCTGACTTATTGCGCTAATAATACAATCTACATCTATCACAAATTCAGAATTAGGCACTGGCTCGGGCCTTCTTCTTCCACTGCTATCAGGCTTGCCTAACTTCATCTTAATACATTCAAGACCCTTTGCCTTTCCATTCTCGGTTATAACCCTGACCGGAGCAGCCAAAAAATGAAATTTTACCCCTTCATGTTCAGCTTCTTCAACTTCCCATGGCAAAGCAGGCATTTCCTCTTGCGTTCTTCTATACACAATATATACTTCATCTGTTAATCTTTTTGCTGTTCTTGCAGCATCTATAGCAGAGTTTCCACCGCCAATCACTGCCACTTTTTTGCCCGGACTTCTGGTATCGCCGTCATTCACATTTTTTAAAAATTCCAGACAGTCCATAACACCTTGCGTACCTTCCTCACCGGGTATCTCAAGCCTTTTTCCTTTTTGTGCTCCAACCGCTATAAAAACAGCCTTATACCCTTCCTTGAATAAATCGGAAACGGTCTTCCCAGGCGCCCCAATGGGCGTATTTGTCTTTATATCAACACCACGCGCTATAATGTGACTTACGTCAAACATTATTTGTTCACGCGGCAATCTGTATGAGGGGATAGCCCACATCATCATCCCGCCGACCTGGGATTCCTTTTCAAAAACGGTCACCTGGTACCCCATACCAGCAAGGTCAGTTGCAGCAGTCAAACCGGCAGGTCCAGCGCCAATTACGGCAACTTTTTCTTCTCTCTGTTTCACTTTCGGCGGTGGGATTCTGACCTTATTCTTAAAAATATAATCGGTAACAAAACGTTTGAGTGCATCAATTGAAACGGGGCGATCAAAATCACCGCGTTTACACTTTGACTCGCAGGGGTGAGGACATACATATCCGCAAACGGCAGGAAATGGATTGGTTTCTCTCATTAATCTGTATGATTCTTCATATTTACCTTCGCTGATCAACCGGATATATCCTGGCACATCCATATGAGCAGGACATCTGTGTTGACATCGTATGTTCGACTGTAACCAATCCAAATCGAGAAGTGCGCGTATTCCTTTTTCTGGTATGGTTGCCTGTTTCATAAACATCCTAACCTTTTTTCAAAATATCCATGATAAATGTCTATACAATCAATTCTGTTTCAAGAGGTACAATCTTGCTTGTGTCCACAACCAGTTTACCGGTATCATCCAATATCACTTCAAAATGGTTCAATGGTCGAGGAGCAGGACCCGCAAAGTTTACACCGTTCCGATAATATTTACTTCCGTGACACGGACATTCAAATATGTTCTTTTCTTTAGAAAATTCCACAGCACATCCCAGATGTTGGCAAACTACCGATATAGCTTTAAAACTATTACCGTCACGTACAACAAATATCTTTCTCGACTTTAAAGTAGTTACTGAATTTTCCAAAAAAGCCTTTGGTTCACCAACGGAAAAACGTGGTGAAGGTTCAAAAAGCACCTTGGGATAAAAGAAACCCTTATATCCCATAAGCTGTGACAGGTATGCTCCTATCGTTGCAAAAAACAACCCCCATCCGGCCAGGGTAAAAAAATTCCTTCTAGAAACGGTAAACCAAATTCCCCCTTCTTTCTCCGATGTACAGCATTTACTCTTTTCTTCGTTCTTCATAAGTACCCCCTACTTTTAAAAGCATCTTAAAATATATGTGATCCAACATACTATGGTTCTACTTTTATCTATTCAAAATATCCGGTGAATTTATAAAGGCCGAATAATATATTTATCGATGAAAAAAGTCAAGCATATTTTATGAAACTGTTATAATTTTCACGCTTTTCTAATAAGTAAACGATATGCGCCATCGATATTTTCCACTTTTACTATCTTATGCCCTTCTTCTTTTACACTCCGCGGAACACTTCTGATGGGTTCCCCATCATCTAATATTATTTCAAGTACCTGCCCTGAATCTAACATCTCCAATTTCAACTTAGTCTTTACGAAATTGATTGGACACAGCACTCCTCGTAAATCTATCTTATCATCAGGGATGACCTTCTCGTCCTCACCCATTGCAAAACTCCAATACTCAAAGAGTAAATTTTATCAGAATAATTATTCGTACACCTGTATTTCTTCTTCACGAAACTGCTTTTCTTCTTCATGAAAGACCCACGAGCGAATATCAATCTTTTCACCCTTCTCGATTGCGATAATCATATATGAGTATCCGCTCCATGCGTGGTTTGTATCATATACGGAAGGCATCGAAGAATGGTCAGGATGAGAATGATAGATACCGAGGATTTGAAGCCCTTTTTTAGAAGATTCCCTGTCAATCCTGGCAAATTCTCTCCCATCAATCTCGTATCTATCGTGTGTTCTTTCCGTATTCTTATTGTGCACTGGACAAACGTCAACTACCTTTTTTCCGGATGTATTCGTACCAACTAAAAGACCGCAGCATTCAAATGGATAACTTTTTTTGACCTGATTCTCAATATCTCGAATCTTACTTTTATCAATGTGTAGCAAAACTTACAGCTCCTGAAAATCCCACAAAATCTTTTCTTTCACATTTGATTTGAAATGTTCTTATCTATACCTAATAATTTCCCCGTCCGATTTAAACCCCGGCCCAGAAACTTGTACTCAGGTAACGGTCGCCCCTATCCGGGAAGATGGTAACTATTAGACCTCTTTCAATCTCATGAGACAGCGTCATAGCAGCAACAAGCGCAGCGCCTGATGAGTATCCGACAAACATTCCTTCTTCCGAGGCAAGTTTTTTTACTGCATCATAAGCGTCTTCCGTCTCAACAAACATTTTCCTGTCGGGAAAGCGTTCATCATAAATTCCCGGTACAATTGATGTAGCCATATGTTTCATACCTTCCAATCCGTGAATTGACGTCGACGGTTCAACTGATATGACCTGTACATCCGAATTGAATTCTTTCAGCCTTCGCCCTGTACCCATAAGAGTACCTGTTGTACCCAAACACGCAACAAAATGTGTCACTTCACCCGAAGTTTGTTCCCATATCTCTACAGCCGTATTTTCATAATGCGCCCGCCAGTTAGCAGGATTATTGTACTGGTCGGCATAAAAATATTTTACTGGCTCCTCTTTTACAAGCCTTTTAGCCTCCAGCATAGCACCATCAGAACCTAACATCGGGTCAGTAAAGACAATCTTAGCTCCGAAGGCGCGTACAATCCTTTTCCTTTCTTCACTTACATTTAAAGGCATAACCAGGGTCACTCTGTACCCCTTCTGGGCGCCTATGAGTGCATACGCAATACCTGTATTTCCGGAGGTCGAATCTATAATTATTTTATCGTGATTCAGCAGCCCGGTCTTTTCCGCATCCTCTATTATTTTTAAGGCTGGCCTATCTTTTACAGAACCACCGGGATTAAACCACTCCGCCTTGGCATAGATTTCTACTTCTTTATTCTTCAATCCCTTTGTTATTCTGCCAATCTTCAGTAAAGGGGTATTTCCAACCCTGTCCAAAATAGAACTTTTAGGAATGGGTCTTGAAGCGGACTTTACACTTTTTGTTACAATGGTCGCCACGATTTGTCCTTGTTATATAAACAATTGAGTATCCGCGCCGCTCGCAATATCCAAAATGCTCGTTAATCCGAGGATATCATCCACCTTAGCTTTAACCGTTTTCTCTTCCAATCCCATAAGTTTTACCGCCGCTGTGCACGCATAAATTTTCAGATTCCCCATCTTTCTTACTTCACCCAGTATTTCCTTAAGTGAGATAGGATTCAATTCCTGCATGCGTTTTGACAATTGCAGCCCTTCTTCTCCAAACTCTGTGGATAATTTTATTACATCAAACTCTTCATTTACAAATTTCTTCAATGCCCAAAAAAAGAGAAAAATATACGTTTCTTTCCCCATCGAGGCTGCGGTAATTGCCAGGGTAATCGTCTGATATAATTTATCATACGTGCCGCTATGCGCAAATATAATGAACTTTTTTTTATCTTTCACAGAAAATCAATAGAGAGGGAAAATCTAATTTAATTATGATTGAGCGAATGCGCTTGCAACTTCCTTTTTAAACTTGTCCAGCCCAACACGGTCTATAGAAGTGCCAACCCTCTCCTTCGCCTTTCCATTCTCTTTGTACCATTTCAGGGTAGCCGCAATGAAGTCATTCACTTTACTATCGGGCAAAAAGTTTAATACTTCGTTTGCCTCGCGGGGATGCCTTCCATGTTTTCCACCAACCCGCACCAACCAACCTTTTTTCTTGTCCTTCCAGGCATCGGTTGGACATGCCCGAATACAGTCGCCACAATAAACACATTTAGACTCATCAAATACCGGTCTGCCCTCTTTATCAGAAACGATGGCGCCTTCAAGGCATGCCTTCGCACATAAGGTACAACCATTACATAAATCTTTGCCCCAAACAGGATATACCACACCCTGAAAACCTAAATCCATCTCTCTTGTCCTTGTACAGTCGATAGGACATCCAGAAAATCCCATCTTAAACTTATGGTGGCAGGGTGTACCAAAAAACTTCTCATCAACTTCTACCGCCTTTGACTGTGTATCCATAATTCCATTTGGATTATACTCACAACCACCGCAAGCAGTAGGTACCCTGACCCTGGGACCGCAGGAAGCAACCTTTTGCCCTACCGTTGCTAACTCCTTTACCACCGTATCAAAGTCATCAATGTGAACGCCAACAATCTCCACAGATTGCCTGAAACTCAAATGACAGTAACCCATTCGGCTATATTTCTTTGCAACTTCTGCAATCTTCAGCATCTTTTCAGGCGTTATTCTTCCCCCTGGCACTTTTAAACGTACCGTAAAGAGGTCTTTTTGTGTCTGTTTTATAAAACCGCCTGATTTTAATTCGTTAAGGTCAACCCTTTGCTTTACAGTCTTTTCAGCCATTTAAACTCCTGTTATCTATAACGCATACTACAATTTTATAAGTAGTTAGAACAAATTCTGGTACATAAACAAATACAACTTAATATGTTAATTCATAAACTCAATTTATATTAGCACTTTAAGAAAAATCTTGCAAGAAAAAAGAAGAAGTCTATAGACGTTGTCGACTTATTTCTTCTTGGAGGTTTTTTCAGAAATAATCTCCAATATCTTCTTTTTTGCCTCCGTAACTCCCCTGTTCTTAATGATTTCCAAAATATCAAATTCTGCGACACGTTGTAAAATATCACGTCTTATAGATTCATCCTTTATTTCAGAAAGGATATTTTTCCTTGTTTCTGATAAAAGTTTTGTAAAATCGTCAAATTCGTTCCCAAATTGTTTTTCCAAATATCCTCTGATATTCCGCGCCAGTGCCGGGCTTGCCCCCCCCGTTGAAATGCTTATGCACAGATCGCCGCGCATAATTACCGATGGCACGATAAAAGAACACACCTCTGGTTTATCAACAACATTAACCAGGATACCTCTTCCCGATGCGTCATGAAAAATCTTTTTATTTACATCATGATCATCCGTTGCAGCAATAACAACCCAGGCATCCCTGAGAAGCTTTTCTTCATATTTTTGCTTAATCAGCTCAATATCTGTCTCCTTCTCAAGTTCTGAGCAAAATTCCGGCGCCACCACCGTCACCCGTGCGCCCGCTTCCTTCAGGCTGCATACCTTGCGCCACGCAACATTTCCACCGCCAACCACCACACACTTTCTGTCCTGAATATTCAGGAATATCGGATAATATTTTGCCATGTATTTAACACTACGAAAGCTCGTTAAAAGAAAAAGACCTCATGAATAACAATTTTAATATTTTATATTAACTTTGGATTTTGATAGGTAAATTCCAGATTTCATCACGCATGCTCGCCCCTGATTAAATCCTCGTGTGTCTCACGATTTCGAACAACCCGATACGTCTTACCGTCAACAAGCACTTCACAGGCACGCGGGCGGGTATTATAACTGGAACTCATCGTAAAACCATAAGCGCCAGCGCTCATGATCGCCAGCAAATCACCCTCTTTTACCTTCGGCAACGGTCTGTCTTTGGCAAAGACATCACTGCTTTCACAAACAGGCCCCACAATATCAAACGTATCCATACCTCTTCTCACTGAGGATTCCCCCGGCTTTTCAACATCGACCATTTTTATATTGGTAGTTACAGGCCATATTCTGTGAAAGGCATCATAAAGGGCAGGACGTATCAGGTCGTTCATAGCTGCATCGCAGACGACAAACTTCCTCCCATGCACGGTCTCCTTTTTATACGTTACACGAGTGATTAAAATGCCAGAGTTTCCTACAATAAACCGGCCAGGCTCCAAAATGAGCTTGCATTGCATTTTCTTTATAAAGGGAACAATTTTCGATGCATAATCCTTTGGCCGTATAACTTCTTCCCCTGTGTATGAAATACAATAGCCGCCGCCAACATTCATGTACTCGACACTGCAATTCATATCCCTGCACTTCTGGATAAACGGCAACATTTTTTTAAGGGCACTCGCATAAGGATCGACGGTATAAATAGGAGAACCGAGATGCACATGAAATCCACACAGATTAATATGGGGATATTTCGCCTTACGCCTAATTATATTTTCGGCTTCGGTAAAATCGATGCCAAATTTATTTTCCTTTTTTCCGGTGGTAGTTTTTGCATGCGTTTTTGCATCAATGTCCGGATTAATTCGTAACGACACCTTTGGCCTCTTCCCAAGCTCTCCCGCCAATGTATTGATATGTTCAAGCTCTGATGCAGATTCCGCGTTAAACATGAAAATATCATTTTCCAGTGCATATCGTATCTCTTTATCCGTCTTCCCAACGCCAGCAAATACAATTTTCGATGGAATGCCGCCTGCCTTGCGTGCACGAAACAATTCTCCCCCGGAAACTACATCAAACCCGGAACCCGCATCCGCTAATGTCTTACAAATAGAGAGATTTGAATTTGACTTAACAGAAAAACAAATCAAGGCATCCACATCCTGAAATGCGGTTCTCAACTCGTTATAACGTGCCAAAATCGTATTCTTGCTATAAATATAAGCCGGCGTCCCCACTTCAGAAACAATATCTTCAATCTTTACATTTTCACAAAAAAGTGTTTTATTTTTATATTCAAAAGCATCCATACATTAATTACCTGTAAATACCCCGATTTAACAATAATTCTTTGACCATCATATTTTTAAAGCTTCCACGAATTCCCTGAATCGTTCGCATTTTATATCTGTACTACTATCCATCAACTTCTTGTTTTTTTTGCGTGTTTTTCAAAATGCATAACTGTAAGGCATTGATTAGATTATGCTTACGTAAAGTTTTGAGCATTGAGTTTTTTGTCATTTGAATTTGTTTCATATTTCGATATTCGTATTTCGAATTTGGTTGCGGCTTCGCTGCGCCAGGTAATCTGTGGTTTCGTTTTCTTCAGGAATTTTTTGCCCGTTCTTTACACAGCTTCTTTTCCCAATAAGCAATGCGTTTCTTAATAAATCCCGGCGCACTTGAACCGTAGCTCTTGTAATTTTTAATACAGTTTTCCACGCCAAGCACTTTATAAACATCCCCCTCTATCGCCGGGGAAAATGCCTTAAAACTCTCTAATGGTAAGTCGATGAGTTTGCAATGTACCCGGTTGCATTCGCGCACGATATTCCCTACAATCTCATGCGCCTTGCGGAAAGGAACGCCTTTTTTAACCAGATACTCTGCCAGGGCGGTCGCATCAAGAAAGCCTTTTTCGCACGCTACCGTCATACGCTCTTCATTAAAGTACGTATTTTTTACCAGTTCAGCCAGAATGGACAGCGATTTTTGAACGGTATCCGATGCATCGAATATTGAAATTTTATCTTCCTGCATATCCCGGTTATAGGTCAAAGGCAAACCCTTGAGCAAGGTAAGCAAAGACGTCAGATGTCCAAATACACGTCCACATTTGCCTCGAATAAGTTCCAGTACATCGGGATTCTTCTTTTGCGGCATAATGCTGGAGCCAGTACAATAGGCGTCGCTAATTTCAATGAATTTCATTTCATCATTACACCAGATGATCCATTCTTCACAGAGGCGGGATAAATGCAGGACTATCATGGAAAGACAAAACGCAAACTCAACACAAAAATCCCTGTCGCTGACGGCATCCATACTGTTTTCACAAACGCCTTGAAAATGGAGTAACTCCGCAGTAAATTGAGTATCTGTGGGCAATGTCGTTCCTGCAAGGGCGCATGCGCCCAGCGGGGATTTATTAAGACGGGACAAGCAATCCAGCAGCCGGGTCTTATCCCGTTCCAGCATCTCCACGTATGCCAGTAAATAGTGGGTTAAAAGGACGGGTTGGGCATGCTGAAGGTGGGTAAAGCCCGGCATAATCAGCCCCATGTTCTGTTTCCCCTTATCCACAAATTCCTTTTGTAACAGAGATACGAGGCTTATCACCACGTTGACCTGATCACGCGTCCAAAGGCGGAGATCAAGCGCAACCTGATCATTTCTACTTCGCGCCGTATGGAGTTTCTTGCCAGCCTCTCCAATTCGTTCAATCAGGGCAGACTCGATATTCATGTGAATGTCTTCGAGGGAATCTTTAAACTCAAACTTCCCTGCGTGAATATCTGCTAAAATACCTTTGAGCCCCCCGATAATCGCATCCTTTTCCTTTTCGGTAATGAGTTTGCATCGACCAAGCATGGTTGCATGGGCAATGCTCCCTTCGATATCATATTGATAGAGCCGCCAATCGAAAGAAATCGATTCGGTAAACGCCTCCACCGAAGCCGCCGTCTGCCTGGTGAACCTCCCACCCCATAATTTTTTTTGCTTCATAATGCACAAACCCTATACAATGCATACCCGTAAAAATAAGTTCAGTAATATATCTCAATAACCATAACTAGTCAATATATTTTACAAATAGTGCAATCTACAAAGTAAATTCAAAAACAACCTTATATTTTTCATAGCATGATTTATTGGAACCCTGACCATATTCAAAATATTATTCATTCCAATTCTATGATCCATCACAGAAACTATTTTCAGTTGACAACTGCTTTTGACAACACTATCATTTCACCATAATTTAAATTAGGCCTTACGGCGACCTTTTATTGTAGCGTAGTCGGCAATAAACCGTTTAATCTGTTTAAACGGTTTAAACGGTTTTATCTGTCCACGCTACGATTTGTATTGAAATTCCTGAACATTAAAATGATTCGATTTAACAACCTGAAACAATACAAGAAAATACTCCTCTTGTTTCTCCTGATACTATGCCTGAGCAGTTTACTTGCGCCTCTTGTAAAGATATTACTGGATGCATGCGTACCATCAAACAACCTCCTGGCAGACCTGCTCAACTATGAGCAGGGAAGTTACGATTTTGGGAGGGTTATGCGGCGCATTATTATGGGTATGACTATTATCGTGGTCTTTTTGTTCAGAAAAACCATAAAAATAGGCTCTTTTGCCACGGTCGGCATCAAACACACCGAGGGATGGTTGAAACACCTCCAGGTGGGGTTCTTTTTAGGCGCTGGAATGTTTATTTTCTACACAACCTTTTTATACGCCAACGGTACAAAAGTATTAGACGTAGACGCAAAATCCACGGGAGATTTATTCATTCAACTTATCAAGGTACTTCTGGCCGCAGGTATTATTGGCTGTATAGAAGAGGTTTTTTTCAGGGGATTTATTTTCCAGAGCTTTTTGGAGGACATGCATACAATATCCGCCATGTGCTTTAGCAGCCTTTTTTACGCAATGTTACATTTTTTCAAGATCAAATCGTTGGTATTGCCTGGTATTCAACCATTTATCGGTTTTCTGGTAATTTACCAGTTTTTCCAGAATATTGCCGTACATTTTGTCTCAAATTTACCTTCGTTGGTTGGCCTGGTTCTCGTTGGCATAGTATTATCGTATGCCTGCGTGAGGACAAAATCGCTTTATTTTGCTGTTGGACTCCATACCGCATGGGTATTTCTTATTAAAACAAATAAGATATTATTTGACCACAAAGGGTCCAAACTCACTTGGTTATTTGGTGATAGCAATGTAGTTACCGGGGTGCTTGGATGGGGGCTTTTAATTGTTACGTTAATTCTCATAAAGCTTGTAACATCTAATTTTGATCTGAAACCACAGATTGCGCAGACAAAGAAATGAATCTGTGTCATCTGTGAAATCCGCGGTTTCATTTTAATTAATTAAATATTTTTAATGGAAAGAACATTACAAGAACTTGCTGAATTTGTTGGTGGCACCGTAATCGGCGACCCTTCCGCTAAGATACGCCGCGTAATGGGTATTGATGCGGCACAGGCAGGTGATATTACTTTCATATCCAACGAGAAATATATAAAAAAAATCCATCAGACTTGTGCGACAGCCATTATCGTCCCACCAAAATTAAAAGATGTCAGAAAAAATCTTCTGGTATGCAACAATCCTTATCTTGTATTTGCAAAGTTGGTGGAACTTTTAATGTATCAAAAACCTGTACATGTGACAGGGACAGACGCTACCGCCAGAGTCAGCCAAACAGCTATCATTGGCAATGACGTTTCCATTCATCAATATGTTACGATAGGCGAACATACACATATTGGCAATCGTGTAGTCTTGTATCCAGGCGTCTATATTGGCAATAACTGTACCATCGGTGATGGCACGGTTATTTATCCCAATGCAGTGCTTTATGACGGCACAGTAATCGGCAAACAGGTCACTATTCACAGTAATACTGTTATCGGCAGCGATGGGTTTGGATACGCGCCCGACGGGGAAAAATATTACAAAATCCCCCAGGTCGGTATTACCGTTATTGAGGACGAGGTGGATATAGGAGCAAACACAACGATCAACCGCGCTGTTTTAGGAGAGACGATTATTCGAAAGGGTACAAAGATTGACAGTCAGGTTGTTATTTCTCACAACGTCGAGATAGGCGAAAACTGTCTGATTGTATCGCAGGTAGGTGTTGCGGGAACAACGGAAATTGGTAATCACGTTACCCTCGCCGGCGGAGTCGGAGTAGTGGGACATGTCAAAATCGGAAATAATGTTACGGTCGGCGGCTATTCGGGGGTAGCAAAAGACATCCCGGATAACGAGACATACCTGGGAACTCCAGCGCTCCCCATCCATCGGATGCGCCGGTGTTATGTAATTGTCGAAAAATTACCGGAACTCAAAGATCAGATTAAAACTATGGAAAAACGGTTAAAACAATTGGAAGAGCTATGGAAAAACTCGGTTTAATTGCCGGAAACGGCCGATTCCCCCTCTTGTTTGCCAAAGGTGCACAAGATAATAAAGTCCCCATTATTGCCGTGGGCATTGAGGGAGAAACCTCCCGGGAAATCGAACAGTACGTTGAAAAACTGTACTGGGTCGGCGTTGCCCAGATTGGTAAGCTGATAAAAATTTTTAAAAACGAACAGATAACAAAGGCGGTTATGGCCGGTGGTCTCACCAAGACTAATATGTTTTCTTCATTCAGGAATCTTCGATTCCTGCCAGACCTGAGGACTATCAATCTCTGGTATAGACACGTGAAAAGACGGGACGACCATTCGCTCCTTGAGGCCGTAGCCAATGAATTATTGAAAGACGGTATTGAGTTACAAAATTCAACACTCTACGTACCGCAATTGCTGGCACAAAAGGGTGCATTGACAAAAAAACAGCCATCAGAAAAAGAAATGGAAGATATCCACTTTGGATGGCCGATTGCAAAAGAAATAGCACGGTTTGGCATCGGCCAGTGTATGGTAGTAAAAGAAAAAGTGGTTTTGTCCGTAGAGGCGCTGGAAGGCACCGATGAGGCCATTCGCCGGGGTGGAAAACTGGGAAAAGAAGACATTGTGGTCATTAAGGTCAGCAAACACCACTTCGATCCGCGATTCGACATACCAACGGTCGGACTGGAAACGATAAAAACGCTCAAAGAAGCCTCCGCATCTGTCCTTGCCCTTGAGGCAGGAAAGACGCTTATTTTAGACGTTGAAGAAACCATAAAGGCGGCTGATCTGGCAGGTATATCGATTATTGGATTGTAAAGTATAGGAATTTTATTTTTTTATGCGAGTTTGCGGGTTGTTGCAGGCATAAAGTCCCCCTTAGAAAAGGGGGCAAGGGGGTTGTAAAAACTCAGGAAAAGCACAACCCCCTGAATCCCCCTTTATTAAGGGGGACTTTGTAGGACTAACTCGTTGTTAAGGAATTTCATAGTTTCTGTAAGGCAACCCTTTAGGGTTGCACGTGGCAAGGCAAAAGCCTTGCCCTACGTGTAATTGTGAAAAAAGTCGCCGAATGCCTGTTTTGAAGCATACAAACATATATCTGAAAGGAATCAGAACAGTCACCCATACAAGCACACTGGAGATAAAATATCCATTCAACTTAAAACTGAAAACTCGAAACTAAAAACTTATAACTGAAAACTAACTACTTTTAACTAACCACTCATGCATCATACACCAATCAGCCTTATCGTGGCGACCTTCTGCATCGCTCTGACCCACGCAATTATGCCAAACCACTGGATGCCCTTTGCCCTTATAGCAAAAGGACAAAAGTGGAGTTTGACAAAAACCATTCTTGTCACCGTCATCGCTGGGTTAGGACATTCCATAGTAACTGGTATTCTGGGTTCCGTCATTACCATTATGGGGTTTCATATTTCAAAACACGCAGAGGCAATTGCAGAACCGATATCGGGCATCATTTTGATCATTATTGGCATTGCCTTTGTCATCGTCGGAAGATTAAGGCCATGCACTCATAACCATGGCCAGTCAAAATTCTCTGATAAGGCCATCGTAATTTCGCTCTTCCTGATGTTGAGTTGTTCACCGTGCGTGGCCGTATTGCCCATATTTTTAGCTGCCAGCACCTTTAACTGGGGCACGCTTTTCCTGCTGATAATTATATTATCAATAACAACGGTATCCGGTATGACGGCCTTAACAACGATTGCTTATACGGGCGTGAAAAGGATAAATCTCTGCCGTATTGAGCATCACGAAAAAGATATTATCGGCGGGATGTTGTCTGTCCTGGGCATTGTATTTCTCATAATACATCATTAGTAGGGGCGAAGCATTTGTCAGTTTGGATATGAACGCATTTATGCCAATTTATCGCAAATGATTCGCCCTTACTTTTTCAAAAACTAAATTGTTACAAAAATCGCAAACCCAAAATTCACAAAAGAATTCTCACATCCCCTGTCCTTCTGGTAAAATGGACTGCATCGAAATATTCCAGCAGCGGCACTGCAAATTTGCGTGTCGTCTTTGTTGCATCCCTGAACTGAGCGACACTCATGGGGCCATTCTTTTTAATCTGTTCCCGAATAATCTCTTTTAATTTATTCAGCGTTATTGCAGGAAAATAAAGACCCTTTTCTATCTCCACGAGTCTCTTCTGCTCAATAAGTAACGGAATAATTGTTCTGGCAGAAGCGCCAAATTTCGCACTTACCTCCTCCCATGGAGGAGTGGCAAGACCTGCCTTTACAAAATATTCTTCTACCTTATCGGCAGCGCTTTTATCCTGTGTTGACGCCACGACACGAAAATCCATAAGTGACACCTTGTTATCAGCAGTCTTAATGGCCTTCTCGTTCTTCAAAAAGGAAATAGAAGCAGTAATTAACTGCGGGTTTATATCTTTCCCGAATGTCGTTTTTAACTGGCTCTCCTCCATGCCTATTTTCATAGGATTTTCTTTGTGGAATCCTTTCAATATCCTTAAAATTTCTTCCTTGAAAGAAGCAATTTTATTTCGATGAAAAATCACATTTTTACCATCCAGTGAAAATGACAGAAGGACGCCCTTGCTTATCAATCCGCCAACAACCTTTTCGGCCACGAAAGGATGAACATTTGCCCGCCTGGAGACGTCATCAACGGTAAGTGTTTTTTTACCGTCTTCCCGATACAAATATTCTACGATATCCGAAAGACTTCCACGGGCAAAAATACCCAATGCCTTTACCGTCTCTTCTTTAAACCGTTTTAAGCGCTCCATGCCATATCTTAGCACCTTGCCACCGCCAATCGTATAAGCAGGCGAATAAGACCGAATAATAAAACGGTCGCCCCTTTCGGTAGTAATAAGACCTTCCAGAATAATCTGCACCAGTGCCTCTTCACCCGGTTTTAATGTTTCCCGGTCAAGCAGGATAACACGACCCATAATTTCAGAGGTATTGATGTGAAAACGTATCCTTGCCCTGTTTTTTAATGGATTTCCCGCACTTTTAATTAAGCTCAGCGATACATCCACAAGGTTTGTTGGCTGCAGATAGCCGGGAACAGAAAGTTCGTAACCGCGTTTGATCTCTGCAGCTTTGATATTCGACAGATTAATTGCAGCCCTTTGTCCTGCATAAGCAGTCGGCACACGCTCGCCCGTCACTTCAATCCCCCGCACCCGTAAAATCTTTTTTACCGGTAACAATTCTACTTCATCTTCGACGGAAACCTGACCACCCGAAATCGGACCGGTTACAACACATCCATAGCCAGACATGGTAAAAGACCTGTCAATGGACATACGAAACACACGAATACTCTTTTGTGTCTCTATCTGCTCAATAAGTTTCTGGATGGTCTTTTTGCACGTATCTATCCCCTCGCCGGTAACAACGGACACCGGTATAACAGGCGCATTTTCAAGCGACGTGCCACCTAACATTTTTTTAATGTCTTCCTGTACTACAACCAGCCATTCATCGGTTACCAGGTCTTTCTTCGTTAAGGCAATGAGTCCATGCCGAATGCCCAGGAGGTTGATGATTTCCAGATGTTCCATGGTTTGCGGCATAACGCCGTCATCAGCCGCAATAACAAACAATACCAGGTTAATGCTCGTGGCGCCGGCAAGCATATTTTTAACAAATTTCTCGTGGCCGGGAACGTCAACAATGCTTACCCTCCGGCTTGAATCAAGGTCAAGATAAGCAAAACCCAGGTCAATGGTCAATCCGCGCTGTTTCTCTTCAGGCAATCTATCGGTGTCAATCCCCGTCAACGCCCTGACCAGGGAGGTCTTCCCATGATCAATATGTCCCGCCGTCCCAATAATAACGTGCTCAATTTGATGGGTATTTGTATTTTTTGATGGTTCCGATTGTTTCATAGAAAATGCTTATACCTGACGTAATAACAACACTAAATAACGCTTCCCCCCTAGCCGTCATTGCGAGCAGCGATGCAATCCTTCCCAATGGTGGTTTTATCATCTTCCCCCATGATCGATTATTCTGTTACCCTTCGACATTCATTAATTCCTTGTTCTTCAATCTATAGTATTGGCACGAAAATGCATATTTTTGTGCCCTCTTGTGAGCCTTTAGCTCATGTGGGTTTACTCTGTAAAAACTTCTTTTTTTGTAAGTTTTTTACAACTCCCACACCCCCTTATCAAGAGGTACTGTTTATTCATGAGAGAAAGATTGCTTTGCTTCGCTCGCAATGACAAAATAAGGTCGCAATTTGTAATGACAAAGCGCAATGCATAATGACAACGTGCGGTGTGCCATCAAAGCGCATAGTCCGTGTCATTGCGAGGGTCTTTTCCGAAGCAATCTCCCCGCTTTCATAAAGGAGAATTGGTTGCGACTATGCTGCTTTAGGTAATCTGCGAAATCTGTGGTTTCTATTTTTTATATCCCTGAACGATCTTTTCTAAAGCCTGAACAATAATATCCACCTCCGCATCATACACCGTCCGCATATCCAAAAGAACGCTGTCTTGTTCAATCCTTGCAAAGACAGGTGGGTTATGCATCCTCAATCGCGCGGCGAGCGCTCCGGCAGATATCTTCTCAGAACGGAGCGAAACAATTTTCGTCGGTATTCCCTCTCCCGGTAATGAGCCACCTCCCATCTCTGAAACACCATCAAACAAAGAGATTTCAAAGTAATTTTCCGCCTTGGATCGTATGGCATCTATGAATCTTTTACACCTTTCTTCAACAATCTCTACGGGCGTCAACATCATGCTCAGAACTGGAACTTTTTTTGTGGCAATATCCTCTTCCAGATAGAGTTTTAAAGTCGCTTCTAGCCCAGCAATTGTCAACTTCCCCACACGGAGCGCCCGCGTTAAGGGATTCTTTTTCAACAAATCAACCCACTTTTTTTTACCGGCAATAATACCGCCCTGCGGACCGCCGAGTAATTTATCAGCGCTAAACGTAACGACATCAACCCCGGCCTTTATCGCTTCCTGAACGGTTGGCTCATGGGGCAATCCATATTTTTGAAGGTCAATCAACGCCCCACTGCCAAGGTCATAGGCCACGGGGATATTATGCTCCTGCCCTAATGAAACCAGGTCTTTTAATTCAACAGATTCAGTAAAACCCACAATCTTGAAGTTGCTCTGATGCACCTTAAGGATAAGGCTGGTACGTTCTGTAA
Organism: Candidatus Brocadiaceae bacterium; assembly: GCA_046350595.1. Lineage (GTDB taxonomy): Bacteria > Planctomycetota > Brocadiia > Brocadiales > Brocadiaceae > JAHFOW01. The sequence goes on from JAXMAC010000038.1 coordinate 23,966, forward strand.
TGGCGTTTTTGTAATCATGCACATACGTCTTGTTTGTCGTGCCCACCTCAACCAGGATGGAACCACTCTTAGCCATGACATCCGGCATACGGAACGACCCGCCGATCTCTACCAATTGAGAACGTGATATGACGGCTTCTCTGCCTTGAGCTAAAGTATCCAAAGTCAACAAAACCGCTGCGGCATTGTTGTTTACCACCAATGCCGATTCTGCCCCGGTAATCATACAGATAAGACGCTCAACGCCGTGATACCGGACTCCCCGCCTGCCTGTACCCTTTTCAATCTCAAGGGTACAAAACCCCTTAAGTATTTCTTGTATCCGGCGCGCAGCATCCTCAGTAATCGGAGCCCGGCCAAGCCCTGTGTGCAGGATGATACCCGTTGTATTAATGGCGTACTCAATACCGGCGCATTTTTGATCCAGGGTATATTGAATAAGCTGACACAACCGATGAGGAGATACATCAATATTTTCTAATTCAGGAGATTCCTTTATCTCTTCGCTATTTCTCCCGTGAAACACTGCGTCCTTCTCACATCTCCCCTTGTTTACAGGGGGATTAAGGGAGAAATCCTTACTTCTCAGCGATTGCCGTATCTCATCCAGAACCCCCCGTATTGTATCGACAACAAACTGTCGTGGGTAAACATCTGTTAATCTCGATATTTCCGGTGATTCCAGAAGTTCGTTAACGGATGGAATATTTTTAAGTATATTTTGATTCATAAGTTGGTTTAGCAAAATTGAAAATCAATCCGTATGAGCCTTGTACTATAACAAATAGCGAAATATATTTTTGTAGTGACAAGGCGCCTTGCCACTACAAATCTTGGCCTTGTGAGGTAAATATTTCAAGAATACCAAATTATAACCAATTGTCACTGCGAAGTATTTTACCAGAGGTAGTGTCTGTTTATAAGAGAAAGATTGCTTCGCTTCGCTCGCAATGACAGGACAAGGTCGCAATGGCCGGTTTCTATCCGCAATAACAAAGCGCAACGCACAACGACAGGTACACTGCACAGTGACAATGTGCAGTGTACCATATAATGCGTAGTGCGTGTCATTGCGAGGGTATTTTCCGAAGCAATCTCCCGGCTTTTATAAGGGGAAATTGGTTGCGGCTATGCTGCGCTATGAACACTTATTACCGCAGCAATAATTTTATCCGTCAAATACTCGTACTCTAATTCCACTCCCTCCTGCCTTCCTGAGCCGTTTATACTTCTTATAATTCTTTACTTCCCAACTTTGCATTCATGATAAAGCTCCTCACTAATTCCTTATCTTTCTTCCCTGGCGATATCTCCACACCCGATGATACATCCACAGCATACGGATTTACCACGCGGATGGCCTCACGAACATTTTCCGGCGTTAAACCGCCTGACAAGATAATCGGCCCGTATTTTTGTGCCTGTCTTGCAAGTTCCCAATTAAAGGTCATCCCCGTTCCACCCATAACCCCTTTTACATAACTATCCAGCAAAAAGGCATGTGGTTTATACTGTGCCAGTTGTCTTATGTCTTCCTCCCCCCTGATTCTGAATGCCTTGATAACCTTGCAATTATGCAGCTTATTTATGTATTCGGGAGGTTCATTACCATGAAGTTGTACCGTATGAATACCGGAAAAACCACAAATCTCTTTTATGGCGTCTACCTGCTCATCGACAAAAACGCCCACTGGCGAGACAAACGGCGGCAGTCGTTGAATAATGTTCCATGCCTGCTCCTTCGTCACCTGTCGAGGACTTTTTGCAAAGACAAATCCCAGCGCATCTGCGCCCGCATCAACGCCCACTTGAGCATCTTCCTGATTGGTAATCCCACAGATCTTTACCCTCATTTTACTCCATCTTTGAAACCACAGATTGCCTGGCGCAGCGAAGCCGCAACCAAATTCGAAATACGAATATCGAAATATGAAACAAATTCAAATGACAAAAAACTCAATGCTCAAGGAAACTTTTATGCTTTAATCAATGCCTTACAGTTATGCATTTTTGAAAAACACGCAAAAAAACAAGAAGTTGATGAATGTGGCTTGGGAAAGGTACGAAGATTTTTAAACCTGATACACAGCTGAACGGAATCGGAAAGGGTCGGCGGCGAGCACCTTCTACTTAAAATATTTTTGCTGAAAATGTCAAAATATTATTTGTAAGATATTAATACCTTTGAGACCATTTTTAAATATGGAAGTTAATCATCTAAATCCCCCTTAATAAAGGGGGACTCAGGGGGTTGTGTTTCTGCTTTTCAATGACTCAACTACCATCAATTGAAGTCAGATTTTTATAATATTATTATGAACTCGAATCTATTACAACGCAAAAATTATTTGTGACACGAAAGCAACGTATGGTAGGAGCCGTCTCCCGACGGCGACTGGCAAGCTGATTCACCGCAAAGACGTACAATGTGCAAAGAAAACTTCAAGAAGCTAACAAATAACATTCCTGATATTCCTGCCTTCCTTAGCAGTAAATATAATATTCAATCTGAGAAATCTGCGGTTTCCAAAAACGACTTGTAGACAGGATTTACTCGCCACAGAGAACACCGAGGCCAGAGAGATTCTTGTGAGAAAGGGCAAGTTTATTAGTAACAGGAGGCCGGCCTTCCAATCTGTAACAATTTAGTATTTTGAAAAATACAGGTTTATTTGAAAGTGTTTATGAAGTCATCATTGCTTATGAGCTTAAGAAAACGGATCAGGTTCAACGGTTGAACACTCTGCATTTATGATGGGAAAAAAAAGCGCTTTACCTGCTGGTACAGCGCATGTGCGGGTAATGGGATCAGTAGTAGCGGCGCCTACCAGGAAAAATACCGGACCATATGACTAACCAATACCGCAATTAGCTCCCGTCGTATCTAACACAGGATTGGTGTCAGTGGGGATCGAAAGTACATATTGCCACCATGCAGCCGACCAGTCTCCATACGTCATGCCATACACGCTATCTGATGGAGAGTATGCCTTCTTCTGTCCACCCTCCGCAAAGGTTGCCGATACGGGCGTTCCGGCAAGTCCCAAAACAATACCGGCGATTGCCAGCATGCCTTTCCATTTCTTTATGTAGTTCTTCATGACCTGGTTCTCCTCATAAAAAGTGTTAAATCCGATACAATACCATTACTATCTGCTTTTTTTTGCCTTGTACATCGCCTCCTTTCCATCTTATAGTGGACTTGTGAAAATAAAACACGATTACTTTTACGTCTTCACATCACCTGCCTTTCGTTGAGATTTACACATTACAATATCTGCCACAAAGACAGCAAAATGACTTATATTAGCCGCTCGATTACCTCAAGATTACTCTGGATTTTATGCCTTTAATCACAGCTATCTTGAAGTAATTTTGTGGCTAACGATCATTTT
>JAXMAC010000039.1:0-12770 GCA_046350595.1 Candidatus Brocadiaceae bacterium
TACCTGATTTTGCCCGCTCGTAGCGACAGTGGGTGAAAATACGCTGAATAGTTACTATGCATCAACAATTCTTCTTTAGAAAATTTACCCTTTTGCGCAATGATTTCCACCTTCTGCCGCAATCTGAAGTAATCTTCCGCTATGAGGTCTTTAGCCGTAAAAATGATGATAGGCACATCCTTCGATATGTCGTGTTTTCTTAATTCATTAATGACATCAAAACCGTCTGTTTCCGGCATCATGAGGTCGAGGATGATCAGGTCAAATTTTTTCTTAACAGCGAGGTCAATTCCTTCACGTCCTCCATAAGCCTTCCCTACATGATAACCCCGACTTTCCAAAATGGTGGATACCATCTCTACCGTTTCGCGCTCATCGTCAACAACCAAAATATCCATCGACCTGCCTTCTGGTTTTACCGTCAAACCATAGTATTCTAATTTCCTGAGAAGTTCTTCTTTATTGACCGGTTTTATCAGATAATCAAGGGCTCCGAGGCTAAACCCACGTTCCTTTTCTTCAAGAAGTGAAACGATAATAACCGGTATGTTTTGAGTTTCCGGTATTTCTTTTAACTCCTTTAAAACGTCCCAGCCGCTCTTTTGCGGTAGGTTAATATCCAGGGTTATTGCAAGTGGCAATAACTCTTTTGCTTTTGTAATTGCCTCATCCCCATTAAAAGCCGTTGCAACCTTGTATCCTTTCTGGGTAAGAAAGATTTTTAATAATTCACTGGATTGGGGGTCGTCTTCTACCACTAAAATGAGGGAATTTTTCTCCTCTTGTTCTCGTTTTTTCAAAAGGGTTGTCTCTTCGATAGGTGTCTTACTTTGGGATTTCAAAGGGATGGTAAAGGTAAATGTACTTCCTTTTCCATATTCACTTTCGACCCATATTTTCCCGTCGTGCATTTCCACAAACTTCCTGGATAGTGCAAGCCCCAGTCCGGTGCCCCCATACTCGCGGGCTGTTTTACTATCGATCTGCTGGAATTTTTCAAAGATGCGGCCTATATTTTCCTGCTTTATTCCGATGCCTGTGTCGGAAACCGATATTTGCGCGCATCCATTCACACGCCGTACATTTACAGTAATTTTGCCACCTTTTGAGGTAAATTTTACCGCGTTGCTCAGGAGGTTGAGCATAATTTGTTTGAATTTCTGCTTGTCAGCGCTCATCGAAATTATCTGTTCATCTGTTTCTATGGTTAAGAGGAGACCCTTTTTGTCTGCCTGCGTCTTTATAAGGGACTTGATATCATTTAATATCCCCGACAGGGAAAATTCCTCATACTGCAATTGCATTTTTCCGGCTTCAACCTTGGATAAATCAAGGATGTCGTTAATCAATTGCAAAAGGTGCATTCCGCTGGTATGAATATTTTGAACATATTTCTTCTGTTTTTCATTCAATGCGCCGAACGACTGGTCAGCAAGCACCTCAGAGAAACCAATTACGGAATTGAGCGGTGTCCTCAACTCATGGGACATATTTGCGAGAAACTCCGATTTCGCCCGGTTTGCCATATCAACTTCCCGGTTCTTTTCTTCAAGCGCCATCTGCTGTAAGCGCAATTCTTCAGCCTGACTGTGCAACTCTTCATTCTGTAAAGCTAATTCTTCATTCTTTTGCTGAAGCTCTTCCGCCTGCCTCTGAATAAGCTGATATGCCTGCAAATTACTTACGGCTACCGCCAGTTGCTGACTTACGGTATTTACAAATTCAATCATGTCGTCAGGGTAATCCTTTAGACACGCTAATACCAGCACTCCCAGCAATCTTTCCTGGAGAATAATAGGAAAGCTGCCTATGCTGCGTGGCGCTGCATCTCCTATACCACTCCTTATTGTAAAGAGGGTATCTTCAGGAATATCCCTGATCAACAGATACTTCTTTTCCTGCGCAACCTGTCCGGGGATGCCTTCGCCCGGTCCAAACATTTTCGATGCAGCATCGCTATTGTAAATTGAGTAACCAGCGCCCATTTTGAGCATACGTTCTTTCTCATCGTATAAATAGATAATCCCTGTCTGCGAGTCGGTAAAGGATGCTATCTTGTTCAGACTCTCTGATAACAATTTTTCTGTTCCCATTGTGGTATTAATTATTGTCACAATCGCATTATACGCCAGTTCGAATTCCTGTTGTTTTTTCAAATCCTTATTAGCCGCCTCCAGCGCATAGGTGCGCTCTTCGACCTTTTTTTCCAGACTTTCATATAATTCTCGGAGTTTCACCGTCATTACAGAAAAAGCCCTCGACAAAATACCTATTTCATCACTGGTATTTACGACGTCCAATTTTACCTTCAGGTCACCCGCGCTTATCTTTTCAGAAGCAATGGCAAGTTTTACGAGTGGTTTTGTAATTCTGATACCACTGAAATAGGCAATTGCAGCAACGCCCAGTATCGTGGCAATACCTAAGTACAATGTCCGGTTTCTTAGATCAGTGAGTGGCAAAAACACCTCACTGGCATCAACCTTGGACACCAAACCCCAATTGCCCGCGGCAATATGGCAATATGCCGCCAGTACCTCTGCCCCACGGTAGTCATTTGTTTCTATAATACCCTCCTGCCCGCTTGTGCCTAAAATTATTGGCAACCCATGTTCTGAATGTATCGATAGTCGCTTAAGCGCCGCATCCGGGTCAAACCTCTGACCGTTAAAAAAAACCACCTCATCACCGATTCTCTTTCCCAAAAGTATCTCGCCTGTCTTGCCTAACCCTGAATAATCCGTTAAAATTTCGGTAATAACAACCGTCTTTATAGTAACAACCACTACCCCCTGTGGTGTATTATTTGTTTCATCAATTATGGGCGCTGCAATTGTATATACAGGTATCTTTTCTTTTTTATCCGATTCAAAATGAAAGTCTTTCAGGTAAATGCCTTTCATCCCATTTATGAAGACGTCGCTCCTAGAAATATCTTTTCCTAAATCCTTCGCATAAGTAGATACAACAATCATCCCGTTTCCATCGGTAATGGAGATTTTATAAAATGACTCAGCTATTTTCAATTGACGTTTTAAGGCATTATTCATATCCGCCTTGAGCCGGTTTGTATCGGGGTGTTTCTGGTTTATTTTTACCAAAGCTGTGCGGTAGAGATCGCTGCTGGCAATCAACAGTACCTTTTCCTGACGCAGTTTTATGAGTTGTGAGATGTGGTCTTTTTTGGCAGTGACTATTGCAGTAAGTTCATTGTAAATCTCGCGCTTCAAGGCTATTTTGGCTGAACGATACGTCAAATGACTGATAATGCCAATCGGTACTATTGAAATGGCCAAAAATAGCATCATCAGTTTCTTCCAGAGAGCGCCTCCTACCAATTCTTTCGTTTTCATGGCAGATATTCCTTACATTTTGTTCTCTTATGAAAAACAACCCCCACGCCCCCTTTGTTAAGGGGGATTTGCTCAAGTCCCCCTTAATAAAGGGGGATTCAGGGGGTTGTCTGGTACACTATGAAATTCCGCTGCGTTACAATTTTTGGTAAATCTTGCACATGCCATCTTTACAGATAAAATCCCTCTGCATATCCATAGGTAATGTTTCCGCTTCTCCCAGCACCAGATAACCTCTTTTATTTAGGACGGTTTTAAGATTACCGAGTACTTTTCTCTGAAGTCCTTTGGAAAAATAGATAAGCGTATTCCTGCATAAAATAAGATCAAAATTGGCAAAGACGCTCCTTGGCGGGGCTATAAACTTTTCAGACGTCAGATCGTGAAAACTAAAATCAACCAATCCTTTAATAGATTCCTTGATCTTGTAATTCCCGTTATGAGAGAAATATTTGTCCAGGAATCCTTTCTTCACCTCTAAAACACTGGACTCCTGATATTCCCCAATCTTTGCCGTATTGAGTGCATCATGATCAATATCGGTTGCATATATGGTTACATGATAATCTTTTAATTGCCACCCCAGTAGTTCAGTCAGCAAAATGGCAACGGAATAGGGTTCCTCGCCCTGGGCGCACCCGGCGCTCCATGTCCTTATATACGTATCACTGTGCTGCGTTTTATAAGCGATCATTTCAGGCAAAACAACTTTAAAAAGGAATTCAAAGACCAGGGGGTCTCTGAAAAAATGGCTTACATTTATTAAGAGGTCGCCGAAGAGTTTCTCGTATTCATTCGCATCAACGTCCAGTACTCTTGCGTACTCCTGATATGTTTTAGCCCCAGTCGTGGACAATCTCCTTGTCAATCGACGTTCCAGCATATCGGTATTATACTGCCTGAAATCGAACCCCCTTTCTTCATATATTTTCAGCAAGAGATGTTTTAATCCATAGCCGTCACTTTTCATCTGAAATCTTTTTTCTAAGTTCCTTTCGCCCTTTCAGGGCTAACCAATGTATTATTCATTTTCAGGGGGCTTCGCCCCCTGCTATACACTATCTGCCCTTCGGGCATAAGAGTTAACATCCCGTTATTTTATAACGCAGCAAAGCCGCAACCAATTCTCTTGTGAAAGCGGTAAGATTGCTTCGGGCAAGATAGTCCACCCCCTGCCCCCGCCAGCGGGGGACAACCCTCGCAATGACACTGACTATGCACTTTGATGGCACACTGCACGTTGTCATTGCGAGCGGAGCGAAGCAATCTTTCTCTCATTAACAAACTTTATCTCCTGATAGCGGGTGAATGGGATTGTAAAAAACTTACAAAAAAAGGAGTTTTTACAAGGTAATACTATAAGGCAAAGCAGTTACTATTTTCAAAATACTAAACTAATACCTTTATTATAACGCAAGCGCCGCTTGTACCAAATTGCAGCAAAATTAAAAACATATCAATTTATTGTTTTTGTCTCATACATGATCTGCCGCAGAAATTCCGGGTACTCGTGAGAGAACCTCTCGTTTTCTCTATGGGCACCACCTGCTTTAAATTTTTTCTGTATCGCAAATATCTCATCAAGATTCTTGAAAAATAGATCGATAAGGGTTGGATCAAAATGTTTGCCACTTCCTTCCCTCATAATTTCCAGGGATTTTTCATTCGAAAACGCCTCTTTATAGGGGCGTTTACTTGTCAATGCGTCATAGACGTCGGCTACAGCGCAAATGCGTCCCGGAAGTGGAATATTTTCTCCCGCCTGCCCTTCCGGGTACCCACTGCCATCCCATTTTTCATGGTGTGACAGGGCAATAATTTCTCCTGACTGCAGTAATTCAGAGGGAGAGTTATCAAGAATATAGCCTCCAATAGTGGTATGCTGCTTCATTATTTCCCACTCTTCAGGGTTGTGTTTGCCGGGTTTGAGAAGGATGTTATCCGGTATACCTATCTTGCCGACGTCGTGCATTGAACTGGCATAATAAACAACCTCGATCTCATGTGGGGTTAGTCTGAGAGCCTTTGCCAGGAGCGCACTGTAACTGCTCATACGTTTAATGTGGTCAGCGGTATCCTCATCCTTGTATTCAGCGGCTATTACAAGCCGATTGATTGTATCCAGATGTGCCTGATAGATGCTCCGGTGAGCCTCTATTTTTTCGGAAAGGGCAGCGCGTAAATCTGCAGTTCTCTTTTCAACCTTTTCTTCCAATTCTTTCTGATTCTGTTTTATTGTATCCTGATGTTCCTTCATCTTGAGGAGTGATACCGTACGCACGGTGAGTTCTGTTTTATCAATGGGTTTTGAAATGAAATCATTGGCGCCGGCTTCAATGGCCTTTATGCGATCTTCTTTGCCCGTCAGGGCAGTTACCATAACGACTGGTAAGTCGCTATGAGGTGGGGTATTACGAATCCTGCGTATTACTTCAAATCCATCCATGCCTGGCATCATCACGTCTAAGAATACCATGTCGATATCTAAATTCAGTTTGCCCAGCGCATCAAACCCATCTACTGCAATTTCGGTCTCATAACACAAGGCTTCCAGCATTGCCACCAGCAGTTCCCTATTTTGCCCATCGTCATCTACAACAAGGATTCGTTTTGGTTTATCCATTTTCTCTTCCTCCCGTACGTTTCGTGGAAACAGTCGATTTTGACCTGGAACATTTTGGACAGTACGATATGTTCCATTATCAAAAATACAAACGAAAAGAATTCTATTATCTAATAAGTATTCATGGTATCCTTCGACATATTTTAGCTTTATTATTACCTTATACGAATTTTCCGAATTGAAGGTGTAATATTTTTGTTATCATATTTTCCAGCAGTAAATTGATGTTGGCATTCGCATCAAGATATTCCAGGGATGTCTTTATTGTATGGATAATTTGGAAGAGCATATCCTCTGAAAATGAGGCGCTCTTTGATAATAATGTATCCTGCCAATCCGTATGATAGACAGTCAAATTGCGCCCGCCAATTTTACACACGAGCAAATCCCGGTAATAGAGAAGGAATGAAAATAAAAGTTCTTTGACAAAGGCGCGTTTTTCTTCTAAAACATCCAAATCCTGGATATGCCATTCATTGATTAATTCTTTTGAAAATGTCAAATTATCATCGGGTTTTAAGGTAAGAAGGTGGTCAACAAGCCAGTTTTTCTTTTCAAGGGCGCCTGAGTCTGAAAGGAGTGCGGCTCTTTCCACGCTGCCATTTGATATGAACGCCAGTCGCTCTGCTTGTTTATGCTCCAGGTGTAAATTGTTTATGAGGATGTCTTTTACTACCGGTATCGATAAAGGTGAAAACCGGATTATCTGACAGCGTGACCGTACCGTATCTTTCACAGATTCAAGGGACGTTGCAATGAGGATGATAAGGGCATAGGCAGGCGGTTCTTCCAGGGTCTTGAGCAAACAATTGGATGATGCCTCATTCATCCTGTCTGCCGACTGGATGATTACCATTTTATGTTTTGATTCCAGGGGTTTAACGTTTAAGACCTCCTGGAGATATTTAAGTTGTTCTATTTTTATTACCCGGCTATTTTTTTCCGGCGATATCAGAAATAAATCGGAGTAATTGTTATTGTCAATTCGCTGGCAGGCATTGCAAGTATCACACGCATCCGGATCGGGTCGCTGACAAAAAACCGCCTTTGCCAATTCTCTGGAGAATACGGTCTTTCCGACGCCTTCCTGACCGGTAAAAATATAGGCATGAGATAAACGCCCATTGGTGATTACGTTTCTAAATAATTCTACAATGCGGTTTTGACAGGAAATGTTTTTAAAAGACATGCATTAAATTTCATGTGTAATGAGGCTGTCCAAAAGCCATACCGCTTAAGAACGTATGAATTTATTTAGAGGAGGATGAAAATATATCCTGGTACAAATGCGAAAATATTCGACAAAAAAAACTGAACGAAATTTTACTTTTTGGACAGCCCTGTAATTGAATTAAAGAAATATTCTGGCATGGAGAGGAAATTTAATCATCATTCTCGTCATCCTCATCTTCTTCCTCAGCATCTTCCTCATCCTCCTCATAATCCTCGTCTTCTTCGTCCTCTTCTGTTTCAACATATGCTATGATGTCGCCCACCTTTATCACATCGCCCTCCTGTGCAAGTATTTCAACCAATCTGCCAGATACTGGCGCAGGGACGTTGAATGTTGTTTTTTCCGTGATCATCTCGACAAGGTCTTCCCCTTCTTCAACCTCTTCGTCTTCTTCTACGTACCAAAACGAAACCGTTGCCTCGTCTCCGTTATTTCCCTCCACATCCGGGAATTCTACTTCAACTCTCATATAGGTTCTCCTTAATTATCAAAGCAATTGCACCGCAAATTACACAAATTCCTTTAAAATTAAAGGAGTTGAATTATACTTAACGATAATTTGCTTGTCAAGCATCAAGCAAATATCAATAAAATATCGAAAACAGGGGGTTTTTATTTGTGATTAACACGTTCTTAAACCGTTTACTAATAAAGATATAAAATAACTTGACTTGATGAAAAATATAGGATAAAATTTCGTAAAATTTAATGCTCGATAGTGTTCAGCCTGGGTTATTTATTTCAGGTTTTGTAAAAGGTTGAGAAGGTTTAATCTAAGAAAATGTCATTCATGGTAAGTAATATTTCAATTCAGAACAGTTGGAAAAATGAACAAAAAACAGCATATCGTATGGATTTCTATAGTTTTCTTGTGCGATTTGTTTTTTTCCATATACAATGTGTTGTTTTACATTTTGCTGGCGGTCGTTTCCGGACAATTCTTGTAGACTTCGAAGAAAGATTCTTGGGTAGGTACTGTATGGTTACTTTGGGAGGCACGGTTTTAAAATGGCGGTTTAACTGGCGCACAGCCGTTACGCTCCTCAGGTATATTAATCATTACTATGATACCGTATGTAAGTACGTTTTTTTTAAAAGAAATCTTCCCCGGATCCCGTCTGTTCACCCCCTGTTCTGTTCAACCCGACATTTCGATTAGGTTTCACCTCATCCAAAGTATCAATTTGTTGTATTTTCTCGACCTTTCCCATTTATATAGAAAACGGTTATTTTTTATTCATTTCTGGAGGATGATCCCGACAAATCGGTTCATAATCATAAAATGCTGCTGTTCCAAATATTGATGTACATCCTTCTTCCGGTAGGCGTTGGTATTGGCTACTTCATTTGTATTGTTGTTTCCAAGAAAAAACAATTAGCCAGCGAAAGGAGGATTAAAGAACTTTTAGAAGAATCTCAACGTGAGGCAGAAAGGATTAAGAAGGAGGCAGAACTTGCCACAAAAGCCGAGTTGTATCAACGCAGGGAGTCATTTGAAAAGGAAACTCAGGAAACCAAGATGGAGTTGCGGTTACAGGAAAAAAGGCTTAGCAAAAGGGAGGATAACCTTGAGCGTAAGATGGAATTACTCACCAAGAAGGAAAGGTACATCGATACCCTCACGGCTAATTTTGCACTGAAGGAAAAAAAGCTTGACGAAAAGAAACAGGAACTGGAAAAGGCTATAGATGAGCAAAATAAGGCGCTTCTTAAAATGGCCGATTTATCAAAACCGGAGGCCGAAAAACTTTTGTTGGGCCGGTTAGAAAAGGAACTGGAAATAAAATGTTCCGAATTGATTGTGCACAAAATTAACGAGGCAAAGGAAAATGCGGAACAAACGGCCGTATCATTAATTAGTACCGCAATCCAGCGATGCGCTGCGACCCATACGGCAGAAAATATTGTCAGCGCCATTGAGCTTCCGAATAATGAAATGAAGGGGCGTATTATCGGGCGTGAGGGCAGGAATATTCGTGCATTTGAAAAGGCGACAGGTATAGACGTTATTGTAGATGATACCCCTGGCGTAATCGTACTTTCCGGTTTTGATAGTGTCCGCCGTGAAATAGCCCGGCAATCTATGGAAAAATTGATTATTGACGGCAGAATTCACCCGGCACATATCGAAGAGGTTGTGAAAGAAACAGAAAAGGAAATTGAACAAATTATCCAGGAAACGGGTAAACAAACATGCTTTGAATTAGGGATTCATAATATACACCCGGAAATAATAAAACTTCTTGGACGGCTTAAATACCGGACAAGTTATGGTCAAAATCAGTTGCAGCATTCCATCGAAGTATGCAATCTCATGGGTATTCTTGCCGGTGAACTGAAGCTTGATGTTGCATTGGCCAAGCGATGCGGCTTATTGCATGATATTGGTAAGGCAATCGGTCCTGAGATGGAAGGCACTCATGCGATAGCAGGCGCCGACCTTGCAAAACGCTACGACGAAAGACCAGAGGTCGTGAATGCAATTGGCGGGCATCATGAGGAAAAACCTGTCGAGTCTGTTTATACCGTGCTGACGAGCGCTGCAGACGCTATTTCTGCCGGCAGGCCGGGAGCGAGAAGAGAAACCCTTGAGAAGTATATCAAACGTCTCGAGAAACTCGAAAGTATTGCCACCGCTTTCAGCGGGGTTGAGGGCGCCTATGCCATTCAGGCGGGAAGAGAGATACGAGTCCTGGTATGTCCTGAAAAGGTAAATGACAAGGTTGCCGCCAAGATGTGCTATGACATAGCGAGGGAAGTCGAAGAACAACTGGAATATCCGGGAGAAGTTGTTGTTACCGTTATCCGGGAGACCCGCTTTGTTGAACACGCCAAGTAGTGTATGCAAAAAGATTTTGATGTAATTGTGGTTGGCGCCGGACATGCCGGCTGTGAGGCTGCCCTTGCCTCTGCCCGCATGGGAATGAGAACGGCGCTGCTCACCATTAACCTCGATACTATCGCGCAGATGTCATGTAATCCTGCTATTGGCGGTCTTGCAAAGGGCCAGTTAGTTCGGGAGATAGACGCCCTCGGCGGCGAGATGGCAAAGGTTACCGACGAAACATCAATCCAGTTCCGTATGCTCAACACCAAAAAAGGCCCCGCTGTCCATTCCCCCCGTGCCCAGGCCGATATAAAGGCCTACCAGTTATCCATGAAAAAGAGGCTGGAACACCAGGCTAATCTTTTTTTAAGACAGGAAATTGTTGATAGCCTTATGGTACATGATGGAAAAGTAATGGGTATCATAGGTCAAAGTGGCTTAAAATACGAAACAAAGACCGTCATCCTTACTACGGGTACGTTTTTAAAGGGATTGATTCATATTGGCGAGTATATTACATCGGGTGGACGGATCGGGGAACTTTCATCGGAAAGATTGTCGGATTCTTTGCGAAAGCTTGGGTTTGAGGTAGGGCGTCTCAAGACGGGAACGCCGCCACGTCTCAATGGCCGAACAATACATTATGAAACACTTACTCCCCAGCATGGCGATGAAAATCCGCAACCATTTTCCTTTTCCACGGAAAAGATCGACCGGTCGCAGGTTCCCTGTTATATAACATACACGAATCCGGACACACACAAGATTATTACAGCAAATCTGAATCGTGCACCAATGTACTCGGGTCAGATTAAATCCATTGGGCCTCGCTATTGTCCGTCTTTGGAAGATAAAATTGTACGGTTTTCAGGAAAAGAACAACACCAGATATTTTTAGAGCCGGAAGGACTCAACACCCTTGAGGTTTATTGTAATGGGATTTCCACGAGCATGCCCCATGATGTACAGGAGGAAATCGTTCACTCAATAAAAGGCTTAGAAACCGCAGAGATTGTGCGATATGGTTATGCCATTGAATATGACTTTGTGCCGCCCATACAACTCAAATCGTCTTTAGAAACGAAACTTATAGAAAACCTCTTTCATGCTGGTCAAATTAACGGGACGTCCGGTTATGAAGAAGCCGCTGCTCAGGGCATTATGGCGGGTATCAATGCGGCGCTGAAAATTCAGGGGAAAGAACCGTTTATCCTGGATCGTTCCGAGGCGTATATTGGCGTGCTTGTTGATGACCTTGTTACCAAAGGTACGCAAGAGCCGTATCGCATGTTTACCTCGCGCGCAGAGTACCGGCTACTCCTGAGGCAGGATAACGCAGACAGGCGGTTGATGAAATACGGATACCGCTACGGACTTATTTCCGACCAGCAGTGGCAAAAATTAGTCGAAAAGGAACGCACGATTTCCGAGATTCTCACGTATTTAAATAAAAAAATGATAGGGCCTGATACATTAGCAAAAATATTGAGCCGGCCCGATCGAACCTTTGAAGATATCGTCAACATGGACGATTATCTTCGTCAACAACACATATCAAGGGAAGTAAAAGAACAGGTAGAGATTGAGGTAAAATACAAAGGGTATATAGAAAGGCAGCAGCAGCAGATAGAAAAGTTTAAAAAGATGGAAGATTACAAAATTCCATCATGGATTGATTATGATAGCATCCCCGAATTGAGAAAAGAAGCATGCCAGAAGCTTTCCCGGATACAGCCCATTTCTTTAGGACACGCCTCCCGCATCTCCGGTGTTTCCCCTGCGGATATTTCCATACTTATGATCTATCTTACAGGAAAGACAAAAAACAAAAAATAGTCAGTAAGCACTATTGGCGATAAAAAATTTAATTGCATAGGAATTTCAAAATTTGCGGATGCCGTCTTATATTGCCAGTCGCCGTCAGGAGACGGCTCCTACCGTAAGACAATTAAAACTTCAAGTCGCCGAATGCCTCTTTTACCCTGAATAAGCGTAGAGGATCATAGAGGAAATTGCAATGGCTGCAGTCTCAATTCTTAACGTCGAATGGCCAATGCTGACGGGAATACATCCACGCTCCTTTGCCATAATTACTTCGTTATGGGTAAATCCACCTTCGGGTCCAACAAGACAAAGTATCATTTTTGCCTGCTGGTGTTCGTGGAGCACTTTTTTTAGGGTTATGGTATCTGTTTCTGTACATGCAATAAGCGCCAGGTCATAATCCCCCACTGTTTTTATGAAATCGGCGAATGACATTGCCTCCCTTATATGAGTCAACAGGTTTCGTTTGCACTGTTTGGACGCCTCAATTACAATCTTGTCCCATCGTTCAATCTTCTCTGTAGATTTCTCGCCGATATCTACAACGCTTCGTTCGCAAGAGAGAGGAATCAATGTCTTTACGCCTAATTCTGCGCATTTCTGGATTAAGAATGTGGAATGTTTTCCTTTGGGGACGGAAAAGGCGATGGTAATTTCAATGGGCGCTTCTCTGTTGACGAGGCGGGTTTGTTCGATACATACTTTTAATTTGTCTTTTAATATTTCTTGAATATGTCCAAAATACTCATATCCCTTTCCGTTGAAGAGGGTAATTTTCTCGCCCTCTTTTGCCCGTTTAACACGGATGATATGGTGTGCTTCGTTACCATCGATCCAGACTTCCTGCGTTGTTGGCGTACAGGGAATATAAAAGCGGTTTTGATGCATGTATGAGAGTTAATACTGAAG
>JAXMAC010000039.1:12870-14053 GCA_046350595.1 Candidatus Brocadiaceae bacterium
TACGTTAATACCGCTTGTTTGTTGCGGCTTCGTTCGTGTGCATAATTAATAATAGTGTGGTTCGGACAGACCTCCACGCACTTTCCGCAGGATGTGCATTTATGATAATCAATTACGGCAAGGTTGTTCTGCACGTGGATAGCATCGTAGGGACATATCTTTTCACACTGCTTGCAGGCAATACAGGAGTCCTGACATATCTTTTTTGCAACAGCGCCTTTATCAAGAGACTTGCAGCGAACGTGCACCATTTTTGATACGGGCACTATACTGATAAGTTTCCGGGGACATACCGCTGCGCATTTTCCACATGCCGTGCACCGTTCCTCAATAACTTTAGGAAGGCCGTCTTTGCTCATGTACATCGCCTCAAATTTACATGCCTCCACACAAGTCCCCAGACCAAGGCAGCCGTAATCGCAGCCCAGAAAACCGCCTCCAACAAGATGCGCTGCACGACAATCTTTCACCCCATTGTAGGTGAATTTGTTTTTAACGCCCCGCGCATGGCACATGACCACGGCGACAGAACGTTCCTTGTTTTCAACCTTGACGCCCATGATATTTGCTACAAGTCTGGCCACGGCATCCTGACCTACGGTACATCCGCTTACCGGCGCCTTCCCTTCAACAACTGCCTGCGCAAAACCGCTGCAGCCCGGCTGACCGCATGCGCCACAATTTGCGCCCGGTAGTACTTCGTTGATACTATCTATGCGAGGGTCGACTTTAACTGCGAATTTGTCGGAGGCTATGGCCAGGCCAATACCAAAGACCATACCTAAAATGCCTAACGTAATTGCTGCGCCTAAAAGTAAACTCATGTGATTATCCACCTAAAAAATATACATAAATCACGGACAAACGGGTTTGTCCATGTCGCATCTCATTATTAAAATTACTCAAAGAGTTATAAATCAAAAATATCGGTAACGTTTATTTCCAATCCATCCAATATTTTAGATTTTACCAAGCCCTTCTTTTTAACTTTGCAATATTCAAAATAGGAACCATTTTCCAAACTCAAAACTTCGATGGCTTTCTCTTCAGGGAAAACCAGCCAGTATTCCCTTACCCCGTACTTCCGGTAAACTTCCTTTTTCTCTGCGGTATCGGAGAAGGTAGATGATGGAGATAGTATTTCAACGATAAGATCGGGTATGCCGTGAATTGCGTTTTTACG
>JAXMAC010000039.1:14153-26693 GCA_046350595.1 Candidatus Brocadiaceae bacterium
CGAATTCGTTCCGTTAGGCCATAGTTCCAATCATCCGGTGGATCGCCTGTCCAGCGGGTACCATGGGAAAGACGTTCTCGTTTGGGTCTACCCTGAAATCCATAATTACCGGCCCTTTGATAGAAAATGCCTTCTCAATTGTCGGGCGGACGTCGTCTTTCTTTTCGACTAAAAATCCCGATGCGCCGTATGCCTCTGCAAGTTTGACAAAATCAGGATTACCATTCAGGTTGATTCCTGAATATCTCTTATTGTAAAACAATTCCTGCCACTGACGTACCATCCCAAGACAACCATTATTCAATATGGCTATTTTCACAGGGATATTTAAGCGGGCAACGGTGCTGAGTTCCTGAATATTCATTTGGATACTGCCGTCGCCGGCAATGTCAACCACAATGTTGTCCGGGCGTCCCAGTTGTGCTCCAATAGCCGCAGGGAAACCGTAGCCCATCGTGCCCATTCCACCTGAAGATAGAAAGGTGCGTGGTTTTGTATAGGTAAAATATTGGGCAGCCCACATCTGATTTTGCCCTACCTCGGTAGTGATAATAGCATTACCTTTCGCAGCTTCACATATTTGCTCAATGACATACTGGGGTTTAATCACATCTTTGCTCTTATTGTATGTTAATGGATTCTTTTCTTTCCATTGTTTAATTTTATCGAACCATTCTTTTCTTTCAGCAAAATGGATGTGTTTGTTAAGTTCCTGTAAAATATTTTTCGCATCGCCAACCACCGGTATATCTACCCGGATATTCTTACTGATGGATGCCGGATCAATATCAATGTGAATAATCTTCGCATGTGGAGCAAACTCATCAATCTTACCGGTCACACGATCATCAAAACGTGAGCCAATGGCTATTAAGACATCACATTCGGTAACTGCAAAATTGGCGTAAACGGTACCATGCATGCCCAGCATTCCCAGTGATAAATGATGGTCTTCTGGAAAACCACCAAGGCCCATGAGGGTCGTGGTCACCGGAAGATTTCCCTTTTCTGCCAGTTCGAGCAATTCACTGGAACTCTCAGAGGTAATAATACCACCGCCGGTATAAACAACGGGTTGTTTGGCATTGTTGATGACATCGGCGGCAATCTTAATTTGGCGAATATTGCCTTCGTATTTTGGTTTATATCCAGGAAGATCAACGGTTGTTGGTATTACCTCTTCACATTTTTCCATGGTGATATCCACGGGCAAATCAATTAAAACGGGCCCTCGCCGTCCTGTGTTTGCTATATAAAATGCCTCTTTTACAACCCTTGCAATATCTTTAATATCTTTTACGAGGTAGCTATGTTTTGTTATAGGGCGTGTAATTCCTACGATATCGGCTTCCTGAAATGCGTCATTGCCAATGAGAAATGTCTTGACTTGTCCCGTTATGGCAACGATGGGGATTGAGTCCATATGAGCAGTTGCAATTGCCGTTACCAGATTTGTTGCACCGGGACCTGATGTAGCAAGACAAACGCCAACCTTTCCTGTTGCCCTTGCGTATCCGTCTGCTGCATGGCCTGCTGCCTGTTCATGGCGGGTTAAAATGAATTTTATAGGGGAATCGTATAATTTGTCAAAGAGAGGCAAGACAACGCCGCCCGGTATACCAAAGATATACTCAACTCCCTCGCGTATTAATGCATCTAATAAAATTTGAGAACCTGTTTTAATCATAAATAATTTATTTTATGAAAAATATGGTAATGGAAAATAGAGTAATCGCTCTAATGAAAGTTACAATAAAATCATAGAAAAAGCAATACCCTTTACATACGATTGTTCTTGAGGAAAGGTATGTTTTCATGAGGAGAGACCAAATTTGGATATATATGAGAATGTATCTTAATTATAATCCAAAATTTGGATTGAACATGACGGGATAAAAAGAGTTACATGCCCGGTATTTATCTCTTATCTTCAAGCATATCATCGTCAATATCGATAAGATCCACATCTTCGAGTTCATCCAAATCATCAAATTTTTGCGGCTTATAACCGGGTATTTTTGATTTTTCGAGTTCCTCTTTGTATGCTGCAATGACCTTATCCTGTATTTCTTCTCTACAATCGGAATTGATTGGATGGGCTGTGTCTGCGTGTAATTTTAATCTGCCTATGCCCTTGGATGCGCGTTTTTCGTTTAGTTTGGTACCGCAATCGTTACAAAAATGCGCCATTAAATGGTTTTTTCCGCCACATTTCGGACATCTGTCCGTGAGTTTTCGGCTGGGCATGGCAACAAACGGCCCTTTGTGTCCTTCGATAACCTTTAGATCTCTTACAACGAAATCATTATCAATAGTAATACTGCAAAATGCCTGTAACCTATTTTTCTTAGCTTCTGTTAATTTAATCCTGACTTCAGTAATGTTCACTGTGTTCTCCCTTCATGTTCTCTTAGCTGTGTCTTTAGAAATCACTGGTTACCATAAACACATCGCCTACATTAAGCTGTTTTATTTTTTGCTCAATTTCTTTTGCGTTATCCCTCCCCCTACATAAGCCATATAATGCTGAACCACTACCCGATAATAAAACTCCACAAAACCCAAATCCTTCTAATATTCTTTTTAACTTTTCGATATCCGGATAGATCTCAAAAACCACGTCTTCCAGGCGATTAAACAGACACTGCCCCATTTTCTCAGGGCTTCCCGAATCAAATGATTGCAAAAACAACCTAACATCTTTTAAATTTTTTGTCAAGCTAATTGTGAAATTTTTATACACGGTTGCAGTGCTGATCTCGAACCGTGGATAAACTATTATGAAATTGTATGTTACATTTGAAAAATACGGCGTAATTATTTCTCCCCTGCCTTTACACATTGCAGTGTTCCCCCGAACAAAAAAAGGGGTATCTGATCCTAATTTTCCGGCAAGGGATATCAATCGATTTTCGTCGTATCCTACTTGCCATAATTTGTTTAAACCAAGCAACGTAGCAACGGCGTTACTGCTGCCACCGCCAAGGCCGGCGCCGATAGGGACGTTTTTATCCAGATGTATTTTTACGCCACGGAAAATGTTTGACTCCTTTTGAAATAAACGAGTAGCTTTAACAACAAGATTGTCCTCGCCAGTGGTAAGTTTCGGATTTGAGCAGGTGAATTCTATGGCGTCTTTGTTGTGATTTTCAATAGAAATATAATCATACAGGCTGACTGCCTGCATGACCGTTTCAATTTCGTGATAACCATCGGGTCGTTTACCCAATATCTCAAGATAAAGATTAATCTTTGCGGGCGCTGCGACTTTGATTTTCCCTTTTTCTTCCCAATATTTCATAAGCTATATCCTGACTTTAAAAAATAAAAGTTGTGTATCACCATACGTCCGGGTGTCGAATAATTCTATTGAACACGCCTCCGGAGGGATTTCAATCGCTGTTGTTGTTCTTTGTTGTAATATCATGCATCCTTCCGGTTTCACGATATGCTTGCTGCATAACGTGGAGAACAGGGTCAGGAGATTATTCCGGTAAAGATCTTTTTCGACAAGGGGATAAGGCGGACCCGCAAATAGAATGTCGATTTCAAGAGTATTTTTTTCCAGATAAGGAATAATTTCAAACACATCACAGGGTAAAACTTGTGCGTTCTGTTGAAGTTTGGTGACAGCAAGGTTTTTTCTGATAGTCTCGATGGCCTGTTTGTCATTTTCAACAAAAATGCAGATTCGGGCGCCACGACTTAATGCCTCAATCCCAATTGCCCCTGTTCCTGCATATAGATCGAGAAAACAACTATCCTGAATGACGCCCGAAAGCATATTGAATAAAGACCCTTTTACCCGGTCTGGTATGGGTCTTGTTTTAATTCCTTCCACCGAGCTAAGATGTATACCTCTGGCATTCCCGGCAATTACGCGCACACTTTTACTCTCATATCTTCTTTAGTAAAAAAAATTTCTTCCCTTATCATAGCTTTATAATAAGTACATTTTTTAACCCTGTCAATTTAAATTCCGTATTGACATATATATAATTGGTAATTTATAATTATTAACTTAAATTATTTATTAAAAAAATTAAAAATGAATATGCGTTATTATGGTCGGTAATATAGGAAAAGAATTAACACCCCTTCGAGGACGTTTATTATGCCTCAGGGATTCTCTTTGACCTGGAAAATAAGGAAAAAGAACTATCCATACTAGAGGAACAACTTTCCTCTCCACACTTTTGGGAAAATAAAGAGAAAGCCCGGCAAATTGTCAGGAAATTAAAAACCCTCAAAGGCATTATCTTACCTTTTCATGAGTTACAAAAAGAACTGGATGACATAGAGTGTTTATCTGCGCTTGCTGAAGAAGAACAAGACGAACAAACAGAGGTGGAGGTTTTTCGCGACATTAAGGCATTTGCCCGCAAACTGGAAAAGGTTGAGTTATGCACTATGTTCAGCGAGCCTCATGACCATAGCAACGCTTATCTGAGTATTTATGCCGGAGCTGGCGGGACTGAGTCCTGTGACTGGGTCGCCATGCTCTTCCGCATGTATAGTCGTTGGGCTGAAAAAGGGGGGTATGTTGTTTCTCTCATTGATGAATTATCCGGTGAAGAGGCGGGTACCAAAAGGGTTACCGTCCTTATCAAGGGTGATTATGCCTATGGGTATTTGAAGTCTGAGATTGGCGTGCATCGCCTGGTCAGGATTTCCCCTTTTGATGCAAACGCGCGGCGCCACACATCTTTTGCCGCCGTTGATGTACTGCCGGAGATTGAAGAAGACGAAGAGATAGAAGTCAACGAGGATGAACTTCGTGTGGACACCTATCGTTCGTCGGGCGCAGGTGGTCAGCATGTAAATAAAACGTCTTCCGCTGTCCGTATAACGCATCTTCCGACAGGAATTGTCGTACAATGTCAAACCGAACGTTCACAGCACCAGAATCGGCGTGTGGCATTGAGCATGTTAAAGGCAAAGATGTTTCAAATGAAGGAAAAAGAAAGGGAAAAAGAGCTTTCAGCCGCATATGACGAGAAGGGCGAAATTGCCTGGGGACATCAAATTCGTTCGTATGTGTTACAACCTTATTCTCTTGTTAAAGATCTTCGTACCGGTAAAGAGACGGGAAATACGCAGGCCGTGCTGGACGGAGAGATTGATGATTTTATGGAAGCTTATTTGAAATGGAGAATGGTAAAAAATCGTTAAATATACTGTAAAGGAAAATTATGAATACACTAAAAAATGAAGATTCAGAAGTTTGGCGTGCAATACAGGCAGAAGTAGAAAGACAGCAAAACACCATTGATTTAATTGCGTCGGAAAATATATGCAGCCCCGCCGTACAGGAAGCACAAGGGACATTAAT
This sequence comes from Candidatus Brocadiaceae bacterium, assembly GCA_046350595.1. Taxonomy (GTDB): domain Bacteria; phylum Planctomycetota; class Brocadiia; order Brocadiales; family Brocadiaceae; genus JAHFOW01. The sequence continues at coordinate 19,486 of JAXMAC010000039.1, forward strand.
GACCAATAAATATGCTGAGGGATATTCAGGAAGGCGCTGGTATGCAGGGTGTGGAAATGTTGACGCGGTAGAAAATTTAGCCGTTGAAAGGGCAAAACAAATCTTTGGGGCAGAACATGCAAATGTACAGCCGCATGCAGGGTCCCAGGCAAATATGGCCGTTTGTTTTACTATTTTAAAGCCAGGAGACCGCATCTTAGGTATGGACTTATCTCACGGTGGGCACCTTACCCACGGTTTTAAAAAGAATTTTTCCGGTATGATGTATGATATTGTTCATTACGGGGTGCGGAAAGATACGGGTTATATTGATTATGATGAAGTACGGAGTATGGCCATCAAAACGAAGCCCAAACTCATCATTGCCGGCGCAAGCGCATACCCGCGTATACTTGATTTCCCACAATTTAAGAAGATTGCAGACGAGGTTGGCGCTTATTTCATGGCAGATATTGCCCATATTGCCGGGCTTATAGCCGGTGGCGCACATCCCAACCCTGTACCCTACGCGGACTTTGTTACAACGACAACTCATAAAACGCTCCGTGGACCGCGCGGTGGACTGGTTTTATGTAAGGCGAAGTATGCTAAGCAGCTTGATTCGGTGGTTTTCCCCGGAATTCAGGGTGGTCCGTTCATGCACATAATCGCAGCAAAAGCAGTTGCATTTAAAGAGGCGCTGACGGAAGAATTCAAGCAGTGTCAGAAGCAAACGGTAAAAAATGCTCAGGCTATGGCAAAGGAATTTGTGAAAAGGGGGTATACCCTGGTTTCTGGTGGAACAGATAATCATCTCTTTTTAATTGACTTACGTCCCAAAGGTATTCCAGGAAAAGAGGCTCAATTATTACTCGAAGAAGCAGATATTATTCTGAACAGAAATACGATCCCTTATGACGAAAGGGGAGCAAATGAACCAAGCGGTATTCGTATCGGGACGCCTACAATAACTTCACGTGGCATGAAAGAAACCGATGCTATAAAAATAGCAGAGTGTATTGACAAAGTTCTTTCACAACCCAAAAATACGAAGGTAAAGGAAGAAGTGCGCAAAACGGTAAAAGAACTTTGTTCCAAGTATCCATTATATACATAACCATGTTTCTCTGGACATCTGGTTTTACCAATGAACGATAGCGTTTTTAAAAGGGCTGGAGCAATCCAGCCCTGTTTTTTATACTTCTTAACACAAAGTAATTGTGAAATCATCCATAAAAAAAATAACGGTTCTCGGTAATGGCGGCTGGGGAACCGCCCTTGCTATCCTGTTGCATACGAAGGGTTATAAGGTGACGCTGTGGGGCGCTGACCCGTCATACTCGAATTATTTGAATGAAAAACGTGAAAACACCAAATTTTTAGAAGGTTTTTCAATCCCATCAGGAATATGCATTACCTCTGATATCTCCAACACATTGATGGATGCACACCTCATTGTTTCTGCAACACCAACCCCCTATTTACGTTCCGTTCTTACAAAATTTAAAGATATATTTGTCCAGGGAACACCTGTCGTGAGTGTTACCAAGGGTATCGAAAACGATACCTTGATGAAGCCGAGCGAGATTATTGTGGATGTTCTGGGGAAGCAGCCTGTTTCTTTGCTTCTTGGCCCAACCCATGCTGAAGAGGTTGCGCAGGGGTTGCCGACCACTATTGTAGCTTCGTCAAAGGACACCCATCTGGCACGCACTGTTCAGGAGGTTTTTACAACCGGGAGATTTAGAGTTTATACAAATCCCGATATGACCGGTGTTGAACTTGGCGCTGCGATGAAAAATGTTATTGCAATAGCCGCCGGTATTTGTGATGGCCTGAAATTTGGCGATAACTCGAAGGCAGCCCTTATTACGCGTGGATTGGCCGAGATTAGCCGTCTTGGGGTTGCTATGGGGGCGCAGAGGAGTACCTTTTCAGGGCTTACGGGTTTGGGAGATTTAATAACTACCTGTATCAGTCCGTATGGGAGAAATCGCCGGGTTGGAAAACAGATTGGCGAGGGGGAAAAATTAGAGGACATCTTAAAACATATGGAGCAGATTGCAGAAGGTGTCTGGACAACAAAATCTGTTATGGCGCTTTCTGATAAATTCAAAGTAGAAATGCCTATTTCGAGAGAAATCTACAATGTCCTTTTTCATAACAAAAATCCTCTGGAAGCAGTAGGTAACCTCATGATGCGCGCCCCTAAATCTGAGATAGAAGAAATTTTCTGAGGTGGAACATGACGCAGGTATACCATTTAGATCTTAATGATAAGAAAATTCAGGGGGCAAGATTGGCGCTCTTGCCGGGCGACCCTTTCAGGTCTCAAATAATTGCTGATGCGGTTTCTGAGCTTTATGGAACAAAAAATGAAAAGTTGGCGTGGAAAAGGGAATTTTGCACGTATTTAGCGGAAGTAAAAGGCAAAAAAATCCTTGTCACATCAACAGGAATCGGCGGCCCTTCGACATCTATAGCCATTGATGAATTAGCGCAACTCGGCGTTCATACCTTTCTCAGGGTGGGAACAACGGGTGCGATTCAGGATTACATCGATATCGGCGATGTGATTATTACTTCTGGTTCTGTGCGGCTGGATGGGGCGTCAACACATTATGCGCCCATTGAATATCCTGCCGTTGCCCACTATCATGTCCTGAATGCATTAATAGAAGGGGCTAAAAAAGCAAAGGTGAAATACCACGTGGGTGTAACGGCATCTTCTGATACCTTTTATCCTGGTGAAGAGCGGTACGATTCATTTGCAGGATTTGTACTGAGACGGTTTATGGGAAGTACAAAAGAATGGCAGCGACTCCATGTATTGAACTACGAAATGGAGTCATCAACGGTCTTAACGCTCACGGCATCTATGGGGCTCAGGGGCGGCTGTATCACCGGGGTAATTAACAAGGTAGGCGCAGCGAAGATTACAAAAAAGCATTTGCAGGCCGGAGAAGAACATGTCATAAAAGCAGCAATAGCCGCTTTAGATTATTTACTATAGACTCAGAAACCATGTGTCAATGCCGGAAAGAGCAAAACGCTTGAGCTCAGAGGTGCGGCGGTAGTTATGCCGCATCCTGTGGAGTGAAATGTTAGGCATACATCAGCTTACCTTTTGGTTGTGGAATTGGACGCTTTAATTCTTTTGCAGTCTCAATCCATTCTTGGATAATTACTTCAACATTTGAAAGGGCTTCATGGTATGTCGTTCCATCAGCCATACAGCCGCGTAATTCAGGCACTTCTGCGATATATGCCTCATCCTCTGCACTCCAATAAATTATTATCTCGTATTTACTTTTCACTTATTCCTCCAACTTTAATTTGTACTTAAGTATAAGATTTCTAACTTGTTTTACCTGATAAGATTTTGACTTATTGCCTTTAGGTTGCAAATTAAGTATCTCTTCAACATTATCCTTTGTAAAGATATGATGACTGCCTTTAATTCTTTCCTTAAAACCGAAATATTTCAATAAACCACATAATCCATCAAAAGAAATATTGGCATCTGAGGTTCCACTTAAGATTTGAGTTAGAAGCTTGTCATGTTTGCTCATTCTGTTGCTAAATTATACTATAAGGTACGATGATTATGAACCCTTTTCTTTAACGTGATAGATCTTGTCTTGCTCACGCCTTTTGCGATTGCTCTGTTTCTTCGCATTGGCCTTCCGTCCCCAGTAAGCGCCACAGCCCTTCTTAGAGCCTGTGTGTTCCGTCTTTTTAACTTCGTATCCATCTCTATTCTCTTTTACTTATGCCTAACAATTCGTTCACCGGGCGCGCCCCTGTGACCGTCAGCTTCGGACGACCTGTGGGGCGCGCTCCGGTGCAATGGATGTTCGGCGTTTTTGCTAAGACAATGATAACTCCTGTCTCGTTGAAAAATTTGTCAGAGATAAAGATTTCTGTGCAACCATTGTGACCTGGTAATAGAAACAATGGGCTAGCGCAAAAGGATCAATATACGCTTTATCTTTCCGATCTGTAGAGGCTAATACATAAGGGATGCAAACTGCGCCACCGTCAATAACGGAAACCTTTTCAGGAAGTTTTTCCATTCCAACTTCGAGAGTTTTTGCATGAATTATATGGTTTAGCGCATCTACAAAATCATTGACCTTGTTCATTTTGGATGTTGGTTGCCAATCCCATCTACGAGATGAGAGGTTGAATTTCTCAGTCTTGGGAAGTCTTTCCACTACTCGACGTGCGTTTAATGCAAAAGCACTTACGACTTCAATGGTTTGTGCAACAATATGAAGTTGTATGAGTTTATTTTGTAGTGGGTATTGTGATGAAGCTATTGCCCACAGAATGGATGCTTCCTCTGTAGCGCGATTGAATGAATGCTGAACTACTACTTCCACAATATCTCCTCTTTTATTTCAATTCGACTTAACTAAACTTGAGATGCCGAACATTAATTAGATTGACCCGCATAATATGCGGAATACAGATTTATTGTCCATATAACATGCCTTTGATATGGCAAGTACTATATTATTAAGCACTTCAGACACAAGCACTTATGTCCCTTTGCACTTGTTATCATATCGGTTTATACGGATCAGCATAAAACCCTCTTGTTCCATTTCAAAGCCTATCTAACGGGCTATGAACCCCTGCCGGTCCACGATTAAGGACATGGGTTAGATCATCGTCGTTTTTACATCGCTATGGCCCAGGAGTTCCTGGACGGTTCGAATATCATAGCCCCCTTCCAACAGATGAGTCGCAAATGAATGCCGGAAAGTATGGCAAAGAAGCGTGCTTTGTCAGTCCAGCCTTTACGACAGCGTCCCTCACGGCTTTCTGGACCAATGACTCATAAATGTGATGGTGACCCTGCTCCTTTGTCTGGGGATTGAACCATCGGAAAAACCCACTGCCAGCGCCATTCGGCGGGGGCGTTTGGGTACTTTCAGTCGAGGGCCGTCGGTATTTGAACGCGCCCCCATCCTTCGGACATGTCTTTCTCATGGATCACCTATACCTTTCCAGAAGCGAGGCGTTGAGCGATCCAGGAAGCATGGTAATCCAGTCTTTCGCTCCCTTGCCATCGTGGACTGTGATCTCGTTCCGCGCGAAGTCGACGTCCTGAACCCGGAGGCGAAGGTAATCAGAGATTATCATGTACCGTTTTGCAATGACAAGCTTCTTTATAGGCGATGATAATACAAAAATAAAGATGAAAGCAAGTATTTTTGGTTTTTTCTGGGGAAACAACGGGGACTAATCTTCCCCAATTGTACGAGCATAGGTGTTTTAGTAAATTCTTACAAACTTAGTGGTGTATTATCACAAAATTTGTTTGCCAAATGTTAAATAACGTATTAGAATTCCCATTTGTTCATTATAATGAATAGGAAAGAATTTCGATTCTTTACGAAAACAAGGAAATAAGGAAATGTTGTAACAGTTTCCCCCCTGAATCCCCTCCCGAGAGGGGACACTTTTTGTATTTCCTGCTTGAGAGGGCTGGCGGTGTGTTCTGCCTCCTGGGATAGGGCAGAGGAGAGAGGCGCACTGTTACGAAATGCTTTTATCAATCCCATTGAACGCATCTCTTTTGTTGAGGAATATGCAGGAATTATTCTTGAAGGAACGAATGTTGATGCAGGCAGAGAGAACGTTGTTGTCAGGTATTTTTAAGTGAAAATTGCACTGGCTCAGATTAATCAAACGATAGGTGACTTTCAAAAAAATACTGAAAAAATCTGTTCATATATTGACCGTGCCCGAAGCAAAGGCGCAGACCTCGTTGTTTTTCCTGAATTGGCAATTACCGGCTACCCGCCCAAGGATTTTTTGGATATCCCCGCATTTGTTGACGAAAATCTCAGGGTTCTGGATGCCATAGCTCAAAAAGTAACAAATATTTCTGCCATTGTTGGTTTTGTTGATAAAAACAAGCGGGCTTACGGCAAGCTTGTCCACAACGCAGCAGCCTTTATTCATAACCAGAAAATTATTTCGGTCCATCACAAATCACTTCTTCCTACCTACGATGTCTTTGATGAATGCCGTTACTTTGAACCTGCACATACCGTTTCTCCGGTTAAATTTAAGGAATATACTTTGGGGATTTCGATCTGTGAAGATATATGGAACGATGACGAATTCTGGAAACGCCCCTTATATGAAACAGACCCCATCGAAAATCTGATCTCAAATGGGGCGGATATTATTATAAATATTTCGTCATCGCCTTTTACCGTCGGAAAACATGACAAGGTACGGCTTCCCATGCTTATCCATGGAGCAGCGAAATATAAAGTCCCCCTTGTGTATGTAAATCAGGTAGGGGGGAATGATGACCTTGTCTTTGACGGAAATAGCACGGTTATTAATGCACGGGGCAAACATATTGCTCAGGCCGCTGCCTTTGAAGAAGAATTGTTGGTTGTTGATATTGAAAAATCCGGGGTTCTTGTATCACCTGCAACCTGTACTCCGATTGAAACTGTCCTTAAGGCGCTTATCCTGGGACTTCGGGACTACGTTCTCAAGTGTGGTTTCAAAAAAGTAATTATTGGTCTGAGCGGAGGCATTGATTCTGCCGTTACCGCTGTAGTGGCTGTAGAATCATTGGGTAGGGAAAATGTTATTGGTGTTCTTATGCCATCCCAATTTTCTTCGCAGGGGAGTATTGATGATGCCGTTCAACTTTCCCGGAATCTCGGCATAGTGTACAAAATTATTCCTATTAAAGATATTTTCGAAACCTACCAGAACACCTTGAAACCTGAGTTTCGCGGGCTTCCCTTTGATATTACCGAGGAAAATATGCAGGCCCGTATCAGGGGAAATATCCTCATGGCCTTCTCCAATAAATACGGGTACCTTGTCCTGACGACGGGAAACAAGTCAGAATTGGCCGTTGGTTATTGTACCCTGTATGGGGACATGAGCGGCGGCCTTGCCTTGATCTCTGATGTTCCCAAGACTATGGTATATGAACTTGCCCGATATATGAACCGGGGGAAAGAAATCATCCCCCGGAATTCTATTGACAAACCCCCCTCTGCTGAATTAAAACCAAACCAGTTCGATCAGGATACCTTGCCTCCGTATGATATTCTTGATGGGATATTGAAGGCGTATGTGGAGGATGCTATGAGTGTTGACGAGATCATTAACAGGGGATACGATGAAAAAACTGTACGTGAAATTATCAGAAAGGTGAATAGAAACGAGTACAAGAGGCGGCA